>NZ_JABFAN010000016.1:196691-320514 GCF_017168155.1 Dietzia sp. KRD202
GCAGGCGGTTCAGCCCTGGTCGCCGCCGGCGACGGGGAGGACGGATCCGGTGATGTAGGAGGCCTCGTCGGAGGCGAGGAAGCAGATCGGCGCGGCCTGCTCGTGGAGGGTGCCGTAGCGGCCCATCACGGTCGAGTCGACGGTCTGCTCGACGATCTCTGAGTACCAGGTCTTCTCCTGGTCGGTGCGGGCGTCGCCGCCACGGGAGATCCGTCGTTCGGGGGCGAGGGTGCCGCCGGGGGCGGTGGCCACCACCCGCACCCCGTGCGGCGCGGCTTCCAGCGCCAACGCCGAGGTGAGGCCGTTGACGCCGCCCTTGGAGGCGGCGTAGGGGACACGGTTGACCCCGCGGGTGGCGACGGACGAGACGTTGACGATCGTGCCCGCGCCCGCCGAGACCATGGACGGCAGGACCGCCCGGCACATCCACAGCGTGGGGAACAGGGAGCGGCGGACCTCGGCCTCGATCTGCTCGGCCGAGTACTCGTGGTACGGCCGGGCCCAGATGGTGCCACCGACGTTGTTGATGAGCACGTCGATCCGGCCGTGGGCGTCCAACGCCGCACGGGCCGACGACTCGGCACCCTCGAACGTCTCCAGGTCGGCCTCCACGGGCACGACCCGGTGGCCGTCCGGGGACACCGCGGTCAGCTCCCCGGCGACCGTGGTGATGAGGTCGGCCCGGTCCACCACGGTGACCAGCCCGCCCTCGCGGACCACCCGGTCGGCGACGGTGCGGCCGATCCCCTGGACAGCGCCGGTGATGAGCACCGACCGGCCGGCGAAGCGACCGGGGGAGACGACGGGCGGGACGGGGTCGTACTCGCCGACGGGCGCGCTCACGACGCCGCCTCCACGGCCTTCTGGTCCAGTGCGGTACGCATGGTGGCCTTGGCGTGTTCGCTGTGCCGACGGATGAGGTACCGGGCGGCGTCGCGGTCGCCCGTCTCGAAGGCCGCGACGATCTCCAGGTGCTCGGGGACGATGTCCTTGGACACCCAGCGGGCGTCGGGCAGGACGCTGTTCATCACCTGGGTCACCTCCAGCATGCGGTAGGCCTGCAGCAGCGAGTCGTTGCCGGTGCAGCGGAACAGGAACTCGTGGAACTGGGCGTTCGCGGCGGTGAACCGTCCGGGGTCGAGGAACCGATCGCCCTCGATGTACTGGTTGGCGGACTCGGCGAGCATCCGGAACTCGGCGAGGCGGGCGCCGTCGAGACGTCCCATGGTCAGCTCGATCACGCCGAGCTCGAGCGCCATGCGGGCGTCGAACTGGGCGTCGGAGTGCCGGATCGCGGGGTGCACCTCGCCACTGACGACGCCGGGGGCCGACGTGATGGTCTCGGAGCGGTTCCCGCCGGCCAGGGACACCGTGGTCGTGGTGCCCGCGGGGGGTGCGGGTGACCTGGGCGCGAGCGTGACCTGCGGCGGGACGTAGCCGACCGGGCGTGCGGCGATGGGCGCGGGGGATTCGGTCGCGCGGTCGGCGGGCGCGGCGTGCCCGCCCGGGGTCGGCGGGGTGAAACCGACCGGGCGCGCGGCGATGTTCGCCACCGGCTCGGCGGTCCGGGTGCCGGGCGCGGTGTGACCGCCGGGGGCGGGCGGGGTGTAGCCGACCGGTCGGGCCTCGATGGCCGGAACGGGGTCCCCGGGGCCGCGCGAGATGATCCGGGCCGGCCTGTGTGGTGCGGCCGGAGCCGTGGTGGCCGCGGCGGGTGCCGCGGGCTCCGTCTCCGGGGTGGAGGGGGAGGTGTCGACGACGAGGGCGGTCTCCTCCCTCGGCTCCGCCGATTCCGCGGTGGACTCGGCGGACTGGTCGGGCACCGCGGTCGCGGGAGTGAACTTCTCGTAGTAGAAATGCGTCACCTGCAGGCCCTCGTCGTCGAGGAATCCACGCACGGCCTCGACCATCGGGGGAGGCCCACACAGGTAGATGTCGGTCGTCCCGTCATGCAGGTGCTCCGGGCGGATCAGCCCCGTGACGTACCCGCTGTTCGGGTGGGTCGTGGCCGGGTCGGCGACGACCAGATCCCAGGTCATGCCCGGGATCCGGGTGGTGAACTCGTCCAGCAGGTCCGTGTAGACCACGTCGGTGTCGAACGAGGTGCCGTAGATGAGGTGGACCGGCCGGTCGGCGGTGCGGGCGGCGGCGAGGGTCTCCAGGATCGACAGCACGGGCGCCAGGCCGGTGCCGCCCGCCAGCAGGAGCAGGGGGCGGCTGGACTCGCGGAGGAAGAAGCTGCCCATCGGACCGGTCAGCTCGAGGCGGTCGCCCACGGCGCAGCGCTGGGCCAGGTACTCCGACATCGCCCCGCCGGAGGCGTACTTGATGAGGAACGACAGGTGCCGCGAGTCCGCTCCGGTGGAGAACGAGTACGACCGCGTCTGGTCGGTACCCGGAACCGAGATGTTGACGTACTGGCCAGGCAGGAACGCCAGGGCGTCGCGGTCGTCCAACTCGACCGACAGTGCGAAAGCACCCTCGGCCAGGCGCTCGACGGCGGTGACCGTCGCCGGGTGCGCCGCAGCGGCCGTCTTGGCCACGTCGGAGGTGGTGGGGATCTGCACGACCAGGTCGGATCGCGGGACCATCTGGCAGGGCAGGCAGTATCCGGCCGCGGCCTCGTCCTCGGTGAGGGCGTCGTCGATGTAGTCGCCGCCGTCGAACTCACCGGACTCGCACAGGGACTTGCACGTCCCGCACGCTCCGTCGCGGCAGTCGAGGGGGATGTTGATCCGGGCCTTGTACGAGGCGTCGGCGACGGTCTCCATCGGACCGCAGTTGACGAAGCGCGTCACGCCGTCCTCGAAGGCCAGGGCCACTGAATAGCTCATGGGGTCTCACTCCAGGTCGCTGGCGATGTCGGCCGCGCACGCGACCGGGTGGGTGCCGGCGCCCTGGGCGGGCGCCGGCGCGGGTGTGGGATCACACCATGTAGACGTCCACGATGTGGTGGATGTAGTCGTTCTTCAGGACCACCTTCTTGTAGGTGATCAGCGGGGACTCACCGGTGACGTCGAGGGTGTAGAAGGACGTGCCGAAGTACTGGTCGGTGGTGTTGTACCGGAAGTACGACGACAACCAGTTGAAGCGGATGTCGACCTCTCCGGGCCGGCGGTCGAGCACCTCGATGTTGCTGATGAGGTGGTTCGTCCGCGGTTCCGGCAGTGACGTCGAGGAGGAGCGCTCGGTCCGGATGCGGAACACCCGGTCCTCGATACCGGCCCGGTTCGGGTAGAAGATCAACGAGATCTCCGAGTACGGGTCGGTCGTGAGCTCACCGTCGTCGTCCCAGGCGGGCATCCAGTACATCGCGTCCTCGCGGTAGCACTCGATCCACTGCTCGAACTGGCGGTCGTCGAGCAGTCGTGCCTCGCGGAACAGGAAGGCGGAGATCTCGTCGACGGAGATCGACGCCACGGCGGGTGCGGTCATGGTCAGGCCTTTCGTGGGGCGGGGGTGGGGCGTGCGGTCGACTCGGGCCGGGTCAGGCGTCTGCCGGGACGGTCGTGCGCTGCCGGGCCCGACGCTCGTCGTCCTCGCGGGCGCGGGCCTCGGCGGCATCACGGGCGGCGGTCTCGGCCTCGAGCGCGCGCTGCATGGTCTCGAGCCAGTAGGCGTGCTGGATCGGGTATAGTCCCTCGTCCTCGGTCTTGGCCCCGGAGGACAGCACGTTCTCCATGCCCAGGCCGCGGGCGGTCTCGTCCGGGCCCGTGATCTGGTGGGTGCTGCCGCGGGTCATGTCGTTCCACGGCGCGACGTCCGCCAGGTAGGTCTTCTGGCAGGACCGGAACTCCTCCAGGTCATCCGGGGTCGCCATCCCGGTGGCGTTGAAGAAGTCCTCGTACTGACGGATCCGGGCCGCGCGGTTCTCGGCGCTCTCACCCTTGGGGGCGATGCAGTAGATCGTCACCTCGGTCTTGTCCACCGAGACGGGCTTGAAGTGCCGGATCTGACTCGAGAACTGGTCCATCAGGTACACGTTCGGGTACAGGCACAGGTTGCGGGAGGCTCCCACCATGAACTCGGCTTTCTTGGTGCCGATCTGGTCGGCGAGCTCCTGGCGGCGGTCCCACAGCGGCCGGTCCTCGGGGTTGCCCCACCACATCCACAGGAGCAGGTGGCCGTGCTCGAACGACCAGTAGCCGCCGCCCTGCTTGCCCCAGGTGCCGGCGTCCATCGCCTTGGTCTCGTTCTTGGACTCACCCGACGAGCGGCGCGCGGTGGTCGCCGCGTAGTTCCAGTGGGTGGCCGACACGTGGTAACCGTCGGCCCCGTTCTCGGCCTGGAGCTTCCAGTTGCCGTCGAAGGTGTAGGTGGACGAGCCGCGCAGGACCTCCAGTCCCTCGGGGGACTGGTCGACCAGCATGTCGATGATGGTGCGACTGTCACCGAGGTGCTCCTCCAGCGGGAGCACGTCCGGGTTGAGGCTGCCGAACAGGAACCCGCGGTAGCTCTCGAAGCGTGCCACGCGACGCAGGTCGTGCGAGCCGTCGGTGTTGAACTGCTCGGGGTACCCGGCGTCCCGCGGGTCCTTGACCTTCAGCAGCTCCCCGGAGTTGGAGAACGTCCAGCCGTGGAACGGGCAGGTCAGGGTGGTGCGGTTGTCGGTCTTGCGCCGGCAGAGCATCGCGCCGCGGTGGGAGCAGGCGTTGATGAGGCAGTTGAGCTGCCCGTCCTTGCCGCGGGTGATCACGACGGGCTGGCGGCCGATGTCGGTGGTGAAGTAGTCGCCGACCTCCGGAATCTGGCTCTCGTGCGCCAGATAGACCCAGTTGCCCTCGAAGATGTGCTTCATCTCGAGTTCGAAGATCTCCTCGTCGGTGAAGATGCGACGGTTGGCGCGGATGATGCCGTCCGCGGGCCGGTCCTCGAGTGCGGTCTCGAGGGTGGCCTGGACGTGGTCGAGTCGATCTGACATCGAGGGCTCCTAGCGTGGGGTCGGTTCCGGCCGCGACGATGCGGCCTGCTGCCGGTGTTCCTCCACGGTGCCCTACTGTGGGTTCGATCACACTAGGGCACCTCCTAGTCATACCTAGGTGTGCCGCGTTCGCAATGCGAACACTGTGGAGGCTCCAGGCACGAGACCTGCACCATTGCCCGAAAAACGTTCGCTCCGCGCACGATATGCCCTCTACATGTGTAGTGGGCGGTGATTGACGACACATCGAATCCGGCGCACAGTAGGGACATCGACCGGGCCCCACCGGTCCGATCCGACCCCCACCCCGACCCCACCAGAGGGAGCGTCATGACCAGCACCGCAGTGCCCACCGCCGCCGGCTCCGGCTCCGCCGCGACGGACAAGTTCAAGGGCAGCCGCTTCACGTCCGACACGAGCACCGAGCGTGCGGCCGCCATCTACAAGGACGTGCTCACCAAGCTGTCCGAGGTGATCTTCGAGCACGAGGTCACCTACGACGAGTACCGCGTCCTCAAGCAGTGGCTCATCGAGGTCGGCGAGGGTGGCGAGTGGCCGCTCTGGCTGGACGTCTTCCTGGAGCACTTCATCGAGGACTCCAACAGCCGCATCTTCAACGGGACCAAGGGTTCCATCGAGGGCCCCTACTACGTGCCGAACGCCCCGGAGCTCGGAGCCAAGGGCGTCATGCCGATGCGCGAGGACGAGAAGGGCACGCAGTTCGTGTTCAAGGGCCAGGTCCGCGACCTGGACGGCACGGGCATCGAGGGCGCGTCCGTCGAGCTGTGGCACGCCGACGCCGACGGTTACTACTCGCAGTTCGACGACGGCATGGGTATCCCGGAGTGGAACCTGCGCGGCACCTTCACCACGGACGCCGAGGGCAGCTTCCACATCACCACGGTCCAGCCGGCCCCGTACCAGATCCCGCACGACGGCCCGACCGGCGAGTTCATCGCCAGCTACGGCGGCCACCCGTGGCGTCCGGCGCACCTGCACCTGAAGGTCACCGCCCCGGGCAAGCGCCTCATCACCACCCAGCTGTACTTCCAGGGTGGAAAGTGGGTCGAGGACGACGTGGCCGGGGCCGTCAAGCCCGAGCTGATCCTGGACCCGAAGCCCAACGCCGACGGGATCGACGAGGTCACCTACGACTTCGTCCTGGACCCCGTCTCCGAGAAGCGTTTCGTGGCCTGACCGGCGACGACCTCGTCTGCAATCCCCGCCCGCCCCGGCCGCCACGAGCGGCCGGGGCGTCGGCGGTCGATCCGGCCGGACCACCAACACGAAGGGCTCGACGATGTCTGACCTGACCATCCGTTCCGTGGAGACACGGATCCTCGACGTGCCGCTCATCAGGCCGCACAAGTTCGCCACCACCACCGCCACCGCCCAGTCGATCCTCCTCGTGGCGGTGACCACCGAGTCCGGGGTCGTGGGCTACGGCGAAGGCGTCACACCGGGCGGCCCCTGGTGGGGAGGCGAGTCCGCCGAGACCATGCAGGTCCTGGTGGAGAAGTACCTGGCCCCCGTGGCCGTCGGTAGGCGGGTCGACGAGATCCCCGCCGTCCTCGAGGCGATGGAGGGCGTGGTGGCCCGCGGCCGTTTCGCCAAGGCCTCCCTCGAGATCGCCATGTTCGACGCGTGGGCCCGGTCGCTGGACGTACC
Source organism: Dietzia sp. KRD202 (assembly GCF_017168155.1). Taxonomy (NCBI): domain Bacteria; kingdom Bacillati; phylum Actinomycetota; class Actinomycetes; order Mycobacteriales; family Dietziaceae; genus Dietzia; species Dietzia sp. KRD202. Next base: position 203,281 of record NZ_JABFAN010000016.1, read on the forward strand.
CGTGCGCTCGCTGCTCGGCGGAGCGGTCCGCGACTCGATCGAGTGCACGTGGGCCCTGGGCGCGATGCCGCTCGAGGAGATGGTCGAGGAGATCGACGAACTCCTCGCCGCGGACCGTCACCGCACGTTCAAGCTGAAGATGGGCGCCCTGGACCCGGCCGAGGACGTCGCCCGCATCGCGGCGCTGGCCGAGCGCCTCGACGGCCGGGCGGGCCTTCGGGTGGACATCAACGCACGCTGGGACCGGTTCACCGCCAACGTGCACCTGCCCGCGCTGGTGGAGGCCGGTATCGAGCTGATCGAGCAGCCGACCCCCACCGAGCAGATCGAGGTGCTGGCCGAGCTCAACCGCTCCCTGCCGGTGCAGATCATGGCCGACGAGTCGGTCCAGTCCCCGCACGACGCCCTCGAGGTGGCGCGCCGCGATGCCGCCGGCGTGATCGCCGTCAAGACCACCAAGCTCGGTGGACTGACCCGGGGCAAGGAGGTCGTGGCGATCGCGCGCACCGCCGGTATCGCCTGCCACGCCGCCACGTCGCTCGAGGGGCCGATCGGGACCGTCGCCTCACTGCATCTCGCGTGCGCCGAGCCCGGCTTCAACTACGGCTCGGAGCTCTTCGGGCCGCTGCTGCTCGCCGAGACCTACGTGACCACCCCGATCCGTTACGAGGCCGGCCGGGTCCACCTGCCGTCCGGGCCCGGGCTGGGCGTCGAGCTCGACCACGACGCCGTCGACAAGTTCACCCGCCGCTGACCGCGGCACCACACGAGAAGGAGCGCCCGACGATGGCACTGTTCCACGTCCGCATGGACGTCAACATCCCCAATGACCTGGACCCCGAGGTCCGCGCCGACACCCTGGCCCGTGAGAAGGCCTACAGCCAGGAGCTGCAGCGCTCCGGCACGTGGCGGGAGCTGTGGCGCATCGTGGGCCGGTACTCGAACATCAGCATCTTCGATGTCGAGTCCGGCGACGAACTGCACGAGATCCTCCAGGGGCTGCCGCTGTTCCCGTACATGGACATCGAGGTCATGGCCCTGACACGGCACCCGTCGCGAATCGAGTGATCGCGTCGGGCTGACCTCCCGGGCACTCCCGTCCCGCGGGAGACCACGAGACCGCCCGCCCCGAAAGGGGCGGGCGGTCTCGTGGCGCGGCTGGTGGCCGGTCAGACGCGCTCGAACACCGCCGCGAGCCCCTGGCCGCCTCCGATGCACATGGTCTCCAGGCCCCAGTGCGCATCGCGGCGCACCATCTCGCGCGACAGGGTGGCGAGCATGCGCGCCCCGGTGGCGCCGACGGGGTGGCCCAGGGAGATGCCGGAGCCGTGCGGGTTGAGGTGCTCGGAGGTGGGGTCGATGTCCCACTCGCGCATCACGGACAGGGCCTGCGCGGCGAACGCCTCGTTGAGCTCGATGACATCCATGTCGGCGAGCGTGAGGCCGAGTCGGTCGAGCGCCTTGGCGGTGGCGGGGACCGGCCCGATGCCCATCGTCTCCGGTGCCACGCCCGCGACGGCCCACGAGGCGAGGCGGACCAGCGGGGTCAGTCCGAGGGCGGCGGCCCTGTCCGCGGTGGTGACGACGCACATCGCGGCACCGTCGTTCTGGCCGGAGGCGTTCCCGGCGGTCACGGTGGCCTCCGGGTCGGTGCGGCCCATGATGGGCCGCAGGCGTGCCAGCGCCTCGACGGAACTGTCGGCACGGGGATGCTCGTCGGTGTCGACGACGAGGTCCTCACCCTTGCGCTGCGGAACGGTCACCGGGACGATCTCCTCGGCGAACGCCCCGGACTCCTGCGCCGCCACGGCCCGCTGGTGGGACTGCACGGCCAACCGGTCCTGCTCGTCCCGGCTGATGCCGTACTCACGACGGAGGTTCTCGGCGGTCTCGATCATCCCGCCGTCGATGATGTGCGAGCGTCCGCCGACGGTGGTGCGGGCCCGGCCGAGACGGTCGACCAGCGAGATCCCGTCCCCGCGGATGCCCCAGCGGGGGCTCGGGGAGGCGTAGAACTCCACCTGGCTCATCGACTCGACGCCGCCGGCGACCACGAGGTCCATGCCGCCGGAGGCGACCTGGAGTGCGCCGGTGATGATCGCCTGGAGTCCGGAGCCGCAACGCCGGTCGAGTTGCAGGCCCGGCACGTCGATCCCCAGGGGGGAGTCGAGTGCGGCGATGCGGCCGATGGCGGGTCCCTCGCCGTTCGGGGAGCCCTGTCCCAGCACCACGTCGTCGACGTCGGCTCCGGTCAGGCCGGTGCGTTCGACGAGGGCGGTGAGCAGGCCGGTGGCCAGGGTGTTCGCGTCCAGGTCGCGGAACACCCCGCCGAAGCGTCCCACGGGGGTGCGCAGGGGTTGGCAGATGACGACGTCACGCATGGATTTTCCTCAGTTCGGGTTCAGCGGTTGACGATGGCGAGGTCGGCCGACAGTGCGCGGGCGGTGGCCAGCAGTTCGGGGATGACCTCGCCTGTGAGCTGGTCGGGGGAGTAGCGGGCGGCGTGGGTGGAGACGTTGAGGGCCGCGCTGACCGCGCCGTGGCGGTCGTGGACCGGTGCGGCCACCGAGCGCAGGCCGGGCTCGAGTTCCTGGTCGACGACGCACCACCCGCGCTCGGCCACCCGCGCCAGCTCCGCGCGGAGCGCTGACTCGTCGGCGAGGCCGTGGGGGGTGAGCGCCCGCAGGTCCGTCGCGGCGAGGTAGGCGTCGAGGTCCTCGGCGGGGAGCGAGGCGAGCAGGACCCGCCCCATCGACGTGGCGTAGGCGGGGAACCGGGTTCCGATGGTGATGCCGATGGTCATGATGCGACGCACCTGGACGCGCCCCACGTAGACGATGTCGGGGCCGTCGAGCACCGCCACGGACGAGGATTCGCCGAGTCGCGAGCTGAGCTTCTCCAGGTGCGGTTGGGCGAGATCGGTCAGCGGGAGCGCCGACAGGTAGCTGTACCCGAGGTCGAGGACCCGGGGGGTGAGCCAGAAGACCGAGTCGGCCGTGTCCACGTAGCCCAGTTCGACGAGGGTGTGGAGGAAGCGGCGGGCGGTCGCCCGGGTCAGTCCGGTGTTGCGCGCGACGTCACTGAGGGTCTGGCGTGGCTGGCGGGCGTCGAATGCCCGGATGACCGCCAGGCCGCGCGCGAGCGACTGGACGAAGTCGGGGGAGGCCGGGCGGTCGCCGCCGTCGTCCACGGACCCGGCCGGGGTCGACACCACGTCGGGGCGGGTCACGCCGCGCCCGTGTTTCGTGCGGCGTCGAGGTGTCGGCGGAGCACGTCGGTGATGCGGTCAGGGATCTCGACGGTGGGCACGTGGGCCGCCGGGGAGACGACGACGAAGTCCGCTCCGGGCACCCCGTCGGCGATCTCGCGCAGTACCTCCGGGGGAGTGGAGGGGTCCTCGTCCCCCGCGAGCACGAGGGTGGGGCAGGAGATCCGACCCAGCTCGGCGCGGATGTCCCAGCCGGCCAGCGCGTCGCAGCAGGAGGCGTATCCCTCGGCCGGGGTGCCCAGGACCATCTCGCGGAGCCCGGCGACCAGCTCGGGCTCGGCCTCGGCCCGCGCGGCGGTGATCCACCGTGCGACGACGGCGTCGGCGACCGCGGCCGTCCCGCCCTCGCGGACCGCGGTGGCGCGATCGGCCCAGCCGGACGGTTCACCGAACTTCGCGGCGGTGCACAGGAGGGCGGTGGAGAGCACGCGGGTGGGCTCGTGGACGGCGAGCCACTGGGCCACCGCGCCACCGAGCGAGAGTCCGGCCACGTGGAACCGGTCCACGTCGATCGAGTCGAGCAGGGCCAGAACGTCGGCGGCCAGGTCGGCGATCGTGCAGGGGCCGGGGACGACCTCGGACGTGCCGTGGCCCCGGTGGTCCACCGCGACCACGGTGTGGTCGCGGGACAGGTCCCGGACCTGCGCGTCCCACATCGAACGGTCGGACCCGAGTGATCCGAGGAGGACGAGGACGGGGGTGTCGGCGGACCGGGGTCCGCTGACCTCGTGGGACAGGGTGGCGGGCATGGTGTCGGTCCTCTCGTGCGTCTGGTTTCCGGTTCGGGACCACGATACGCGGAGATCGTGCGAAGGGCGAACAGTTGTACAAGATGCGAACACGGGCTATGGTGTGTGACATGACCAACAAGATCTTCTCGTCGGCCGCGGACGCGGTCGCGGACATCCCCGACGGTGCCTCCCTGGCCGTGGGCGGGTTCGGTCTGGTCGGCATCCCCGCCGTCCTCATCGACGCGCTCCTCGAGCAGGGCGCCACCGACCTGAGCACGGTGAGCAACAACTGCGGCACCGACGGTTTCGGCCTGGGCAAGCTTCTGGAATCGCACCGGATCACCCGGACCACGGCCTCGTATGTCGGCGCCAACAAGGAGTTCGCCCGCCAGTACCTCTCCGGCGAGCTCGAGGTGGAGCTCACGCCGCAGGGCACGCTCGCCGAGCGCATGCGGGCCGGAGGCGCCGGCATCCCCGCCTTCTACACCCCGGCCGGCGTCGGCACGATGGTCGCCGACGGGGGCCTGCCGCTGCGCTACGACGGCGAGGGGGGCGTCGCCAAGGCGTCCGAGCCCAAGGAGGTCCGGGTCTTCGACGGCGAACAGTACGTCCTCGAGCGCGGGATCGTCACCGACTTCGCCCTGGTCCACGCCCACAGGGCCGACACCATGGGCAACCTGCAGTTCCGTGGGACGGCCCGCAACTTCAACCCGGACGTGGCCATGGCCGGTCGGATCACGATCGTGCAGGCCGAGGAGGTCGTCGAGCCGGGCGGGATCGACCCGGCCAACGTCCACATCCCCGGCATCTTCGTCCAACGGATCGTCGAGGTCGGCCGCCAGGAGACCGGCGTCGAGATCCGCACCACCAGGGAGGCCTGAGCCATGAGCTGGACCCACGAGCAGATGGCGGCCCGCATCGCCGCGGATTTCACCGACGGCCAGTACGTCAACCTCGGTATCGGTATGCCCACCCTCATCCCCGGCTATCTTCCCGAGAGTGTGCAGGTGACCCTCCACTCGGAGAACGGCATCCTCGGCGTCGGGCCGTACCCGACGGACGACGAGCTCGACCCCGAGATGATCAACGCCGGCAAGGAGACCATCACCGCCGAGGCGGGGGCGGCGTTCTTCTCGTCGTCGGAGTCCTTCGCCATGATCCGCGGCGGCCACGTCGACGTCGCCGTCCTCGGCGCTATGCAGGTCTCGCAGTCCGGCGACCTGTCCAACTGGATGGTCCCCGGCGCCATGGTCAAGGGCATGGGCGGTGCGATGGACCTCGTCCACGGCGCCGACCGCGTGATCGTGATGATGGACCACGTCACCCGCAAGGGCGACCTCAAGCTCATGCAGGAGAACACGCTCCCGTACACGGGCAAGGGCTGCGTCCAGCGGGTCGTCACCGACCTCTGCGTCCTCGACATCGCGCCGGAGGGGTTCCGGCTCGTCGAACTGGCGCCGGACGTGACGATCGACGAGGTCCGCCGGAAGACGGGCGCCGAGATCCACGCCTGAGTCGACCCTCGGGTGGACGTCAGGTGTACACCGCCCGCGGAGGCGGGAGGCGGGGTCGGTTTCTCACTACTGTGGGAACCGACCCCGTCGTCGTCCCCGGAAGGTCCGCCCCACATGAGCACCTCCACCCCGGTCACCGCCACCCCGGCCACCGTGACCGTCACCGGCGCCGCCGGAAAGATCGCCTACTCGTTGCTGTTCCGTCTCGCCTCCGGGTTGGTGTTCGGGCCCGGGACCCCGGTCCGCCTGCGTCTGCTCGACATCCCGTCGGCCGTGGTCGCGGCGGAGGGCGTCGCGATGGAGATCGAGGACTGCGCGCTCCCGCTGGTCGAGTCGATCGAGATCACCGACGACGTGGACACCGCGTTCGACGGCGCCAACGCGGCATTCCTGGTGGGCGCCAGGCCGCGCGGCAAGGGGATGGAGCGCGCCGACCTGCTCACCGCCAACGGGGCGATCTTCCGGGAACAGGGCCGCGCCATCAACGCCCACGCCGCCGACGACGTGCGGGTGGTGGTGGTGGGCAACCCCGCCAACACCAACGCCTACATCGCCCACCGACACGCGCACGACGTCCCCGCCGGTCGCTTCACCGCCCTGATGCGGCTCGACCACAACCGCGCGCTCAGCCAACTCGCCACCCGGCTGGGAGCGCCGGTCGCCGACCTGGACGGGGTGGTGGTATGGGGCAACCACTCGGCCACCCAATTCCCCGACGTGTCGTACCTGACGCGACGAGGCGAGCTGGTCACCTCCGGGCTCGACGAGGAGTGGTTGGCCGACACGTTCATCCCACGGGTCGCGAACCGGGGAGCCGAGATCATCTCGGTGCGCGGATCGTCGTCGGCCGCCTCGGCCGCCGGCGCGGCGGTCGACCAGATGCGCGACTGGGTGCACGGCACCAGTGGGGAGAGCTGGACCACGGTCGCACTGCCGTCGGAGGGGCAGTACGGCACCGTGCCGGGTGTGGTGACGGGGTTGCCCTGCCGCAGCCGCGGCGCGGAGTGGGAGGTCGTCGAAGGACTGGCGATCGGGGACTTCCAACGAGCCCGCATCGACGCGTCGGTGGCGGAGCTGGTCTCGGAGCGTGACGCCGTTCACGGACTGGGACTGGCCGACTGACCTCGGGTGCACCGGGGCTGACGGCGTGTGCCGGGCCCCGGCGTCCACGGCCTAGGATGGTCGGGTGACGACTCCAGCTTCTGCCTCCCCGAACACCGACCGCGCGGACGCCCTGCCCGCCTCCTGGAACCCAGGTGAGGTGGAAGGCGGGCTGTACCAGCGCTGGGTGGAGGCCGGCTACTTCGAGGCCGATCCGTCCAGCGACAAGCCCGCCTACTCGGTGGTGTTGCCGCCGCCCAACGTCACGGGCAGCCTGCACATGGGCCACGCGCTCGACCACACCCTCATGGACGTGCTCACGCGGCGCAAGCGCATGCAGGGCTTCGAGGTCCTGTGGCTGCCCGGCATGGACCATGCCGGGATCGCCACGCAGACCCTCGTGGACCGCAAGCTCCGCGACGAGGGGATCGACCGCCACGAGATCGGCCGCGACGCGTTCATCGAGAAGGTCTGGGAATGGAAGCGCGAGTCCGGTGGGACCATCGGGGAGCAGATGCGTCGCCTCGGCGACGGTGTCGACTGGTCGCGTGAGCGGTTCACCCTCGACGACGGACTGTCGCGCGCGGTGCAGACCATCTTCAAGGAGCTCTACGACAGCGGTCTGATCTACCGCGCCGAGCGACTGGTCAACTGGTCGCCCACCCTGCAGACCGCGATCTCGGACATCGAGGTCAAGTACGCGGACGTCGAGGGCGAGCTGGTGAGCTTCCGCTACGGCTCGATGGACGATTCCGAGCCGCACCTGGTCGTGGCCACGACCCGGCTCGAGACGATGCTCGGTGACACCGCGATCGCCGTCCATCCCTCCGACGAGCGCTACGCGCACCTGGTGGGCACCGAGATCCCGCACCCGTTCCGGGACGGGTGGACCATGCGAGTGGTCGCGGACGACTATGTCGATCCCGAGTTCGGGACCGGCGCGGTGAAGGTCACGCCCGCGCACGACCCCAACGACTTCGCGATCGGCCAGCGTCACGGCCTCGAGATGCCCACGATCATGGACGCCACCGGCCACATCACCGGGACCGGGACCCGCTACGACGGCATGGACCGTTTCGACGCCCGCAAGGCCGTCCGGGAGGACCTCGCCGAGCAGGGGCGCATCGTCAAGGAGGTGCGTCCGTACCTGCACTCGGTGGGCCACTCCGAACGGTCCGGCGAGCCGATCGAGCCGCGGCTGTCGCTCCAGTGGTGGGTGCGGGTCGAGGAACTGGCGAGGATGGCCGGGGACGCCGTGCGCGACGGTGACACGGTGATCCACCCGACGAGCCAGGAACCGCGCTGGTTCGACTGGGTCGACGACATGCACGACTGGTGCATCTCCCGCCAACTGTGGTGGGGGCACCGCATCCCGATCTGGTACGGCCCCGACGGCGACGTGGTCTGCGTGGGACCCGGCGAGGAGCCGCCCGCCGGATACACCCAGGACACCGACGTGCTCGACACGTGGTTCTCCTCCGGACTGTGGCCGTTCTCCACCATGGGCTGGCCCGATCGCACCGCCGACCTCGAGCGGTTCTACCCCACGTCCGTCCTGGTCACCGGGTACGACATCCTCTTCTTCTGGGTGGCACGGATGATGATGTTCGGCACCTTCGTGGGCCGGACACTCACCGGCGACAAGGCCGCTCCGGGGAAGGTTCCGTTCACCGACGTCTTCCTCCACGGCCTCGTGCGCGACGAGCACGGCCAGAAGATGTCCAAGTCCAAGGGCAACGGCATCGACCCGCTCGACTGGGTGGACCGCTTCGGCGCCGACGCCCTGCGCTTCACCCTGGCCCGCGGGGCCAACCCGGGCGGCGACCTGTCGGTCGGGGACGACGCCGCCCAGGCGTCCCGCAATTTCGCCACCAAGCTGTTCAACGCCACCCGCTTCGCGCTGATGAACGGGGCGAAGGTGGGCGAACTGCCCGCCGCGTCCGCGCTCACCGACGCCGACCGGTGGATCCTGCACCGCCTCGGGGAGGTGCGGGTGGGCGTCGACGACGCGCTGGACCGCTACGAGTTCTCCAAGGCGTGCGAGGCCCTCTACCACTTCGCCTGGGACGAGGTGTGCGACTGGTACCTCGAGCTCGCGAAGGTCCAGTTCGGTTCGGACGACGCCGCGCGCGCCTCCGAGCGGGCGGAGAACACGAGACTCGTCCTCGGACACGTGTTGGACGTCCTCATGCGGATGCTGCACCCGGTCATCCCGTTCGTCACGGAGACGCTGTGGACGGCACTGACCGGGCGGGAGTCCGTGGTGGTCGCGGACTGGCCCACCGACGTGGCGCCGGCCGATGACGCCACGGAGCCGGTCCGCCGCGTGGCCGACGCCCAGACCCTCGTCACGGAGATCCGGCGGTTCCGCTCCGACCAGGGCCTCAAGCCCGGTCAGCGGGTGCCGGCACGGATCTCCGGCGTCGACGCCGCCGACCTGCCGGCGGACCTGCTCGCCCAGGTGTGCGCACTCGCCCGGCTGACCCCGGCCGCCGAGGACTTCACCGCGACGGCCTCGCTCGAGGTCCGGCTCGGGTTGTCGACGGTGGACGTGGAGATCGACACCTCCGGGACGATCGACCTCGCCGCCGAGCGACGCAGGTTGGAGAAGGATCTCGCCGCCGCACGCAAGGAACTCGAGACCACCGGTGCCAAACTCGGCAACGAGGCGTTCCTGGGCAAGGCGCCCGACCACGTCGTCGACAAGATCCGCGGTCGCCGCGACCTCGCCGAGGCCGAGGTCTCCCGGATCACCGCCCGGCTCGAGTCGATGTCGGCAGGAAGTGACCCCGCGTGAGCGATCGACAGTGGCTCCCACCGCACGACCCGAGCGAGGGGTGGGACACCCCGACCGAGGAGGACGTCGCCGAGATGCTCGGCGAGGACGGCCTCGTCTCGGGCGTCCCGCTCGGTGGTCCGATCCCGGGTGACGAGGACGGTGACGGCGACGATCACCTGCCGCCGCGCCCGGTCCCCGAGGTCGGCAGCCCCGAATGGCAGGCCGACGCGGCCGACCTGGCCGCGGTCGAGGAGGAACTGACGACCCGCTGGCCGGAGTCCCGCCTCGAGCCGAGCCTGGACCGGATCGCCGAGCTGATGTCCGTGCTCGGCGATCCGCAGCACGCGTACCCCGTGGTCCACGTGGCGGGCACCAACGGCAAGACATCGGTCACGCGGATGGTCGACGCGCTGCTGCGGGCCCTGCACCAGCGCACCGGACGCAACTCCAGCCCCCACCTGCAGAGCGTCACCGAGCGCATCGCGCTCGACGGGGAGCCGGTCACCGCCCGCACCTTCGTGGACACCTACCGCGAACTCCAGCCCTATCTCGAGCTCGTCGACCAACGGTCCGAGGAGGCCGGCGGCCCACGGATGAGCTACTTCGAGGTGCTGACCGCGATGGCGTTCGCCGCGTTCGCCGACGCACCGGTCGAGGTGGCGGTCGTGGAGACGGGGATGGGCGGGACGTGGGACGCCACGAACATGGTCCGGCCCGCCGTCGCCGTGATCACCCCCGTCGGCCTGGACCACACCGACTACCTGGGCGAGGACCTCGCGACGATCGCGGGGGAGAAGGCCGGGATCATCCAGCCGGGCCCGGAGGACGATCTGCTGCCGCGGGACCCGATCGCCGTGATCGGGCGCCAGGAGCCCGAGGCCATGGACGTCCTGTTGCGTCGCGCCGTGGAGGTGGGCGCGGTCGTCGCCCGCCTCGGTTCGGAGTTCGACGTGGTCGAGCGGCGGGTCGCCGTCGGTGGGCAGCAGCTCACCCTGCGAGGCCTCGGGGGCGAGTACCCCGAGGTGTTCCTCCCGCTGTTCGGGGAGCACCAGGCCGAGAACGCCGCGACCGCGCTCGCGGCCGTCGAGGCGTTCTTCGGCGCGGGCCCGGACAGGGCCCTGGACCCGGAACTCATCCGTGCCGGCTTCGCGGCGGTCGACAATCCCGGGCGCCTCGAGCGGCTCAGCTCCAGCCCCACCGTCCTGGTGGACGCCGCCCACAACGGACACGGCGGACGCGCACTCGCCGAGGCTGTCACCTCGGAGTTCGACTTCAAGCGGCTGGTCGCCGTGGTCGCGATGCTCGACGGCAAAGATGCCGACGCGTTTCTCGCCGCACTCGAGCCGGTGGTGGAGGAGGTCGTCGTCACCCGGGCCGCCTCATCGCGCGCGATGGACCCGGGCGACCTCGCACGCATCGCCGAGGAACGGTTCACCGCCCAGCGCGTCCACGTGGTGGACACCCTGCCCGACGCGGTCAGCGCGGCCCTCGACCTGGTCGGGGTCCCGGATCCGACCGCGGACGACGACGTCTCGGGCGTCGGCGTGCTCATCACGGGTTCCGTGGTGACCGCCGGGGCCGCCCGCAGCCTGTTCGGAAAGGACGCACAGTGACCGACCCGACCCCCGGCCCCCGGGGCGCCGCGCACGAGCCCTCGGTGGACCCGTGGAAGGGGCTGCGGGGCATCATGGCCGGCACCCTCGTGCTCGAGGCGATCGTGATCGGTCTGGTGCTGACGGTCATCGCCCGGCTCGACGGCGGCGCCCACTTCCAGCCGTGGAAGGTGTGGTTCGTCAGCCTCCTCGCGGTCGCGATGCTCGTGGCCAGTGGACTCCAGCGCAAGCCCTGGGCGATCCCGCTGAACCTCACGCTCGCGGGTCTGGCCGTCGCCGGCTGGGCCGTGCACTGGTCGATGGGGGTCTGCGGCCTGATGTTCGCCGCGGTCTGGGCGTACATCCTGTACCTGCGCCGGGACCTGACCCGCCGGATGGCCGGTGGCTATCTGCCCAGCCAGCACGACTGACGGCTCCGGACGGTCGGCGTGGACACCGGGCTTGTAGGATCGCCCTCGTGACCGAGAGAACTTTCTTCCTCATCAAGCCCGACGGTGTCGAGCGCGCGCTGACCGGGACCATCCTGGCCCGTATCGAGGCCAAGGGCCTCAAGATCGTCGCCATGGACATGCGTCAGGTGTCCCGGGAGACGGCGGCCGAGCACTACGCCGAGCACTCCGAGCGTCCGTTCTACGGGGACCTGCTCGAGTTCATCACCTCCGGTCCGGTCGTCGCCGGCGTGCTCGAGGGCCCCCGGGCGATCGCCGCGTGGCGTCAGCTCGCCGGGGGCACCGACCCTGTGGAGAAGGCCGCGCCCGGCTCCATCCGTGGCGACTTCGGTCTCGAGACCCAGTTCAACCTCGTCCACGGCTCGGACTCCGAGGAGTCCGCCGCCAGTGAGATCGCGCTCTGGTTCCCCGGTCTGTAGATCCCCGTCCTCCCGCAGTGATCGAGCTGCGCGCGCCCGTCGGCCCCGAGGCCCGGCGGGCGCGTTTGCGTTCGGTGGTGCCGGGCGACGACGTTTCGGCGGCGGGTGTGGGAGAATGGTCGAAGCCCATCCTGGCGAGTGGACCACCAGTCCGCCCCGGAACGGGCGCCCGCCACCCGTGGCCCGGTTCGTCCCGGTGCCGCGGACCACAAGACGTCGTCCCACCCAGGTGGGGCCCAGACAAGAAGACGCCCGACCCCGTGCGGCGGCGTGGGTCACCGGTATCCGGTGACGTGATCGCGCCCGGAGTCCGGCCGGAGGAGACACGTGTCGGATCCGAACCTGACAATCGACGACATCAACGCGCTTCCCGAGAGGATGCGCGCGCACGCGGCCGCCAGGGCCGTGGGCATGAGCAGCAGGGAATTCTTGACCGCCATGGCCGGGATCGGCGTGGAGATCAAGAGCGCCCAGTCCGGGGTGACCAGGCAGGTGCTGCTCGACTGGTTCACCAGCCGCGGGCAGGACACGGGGACGGCGCCCGGTGCCGCGCCGGCAGGGGACACCGGTGCCCAGGCGCCGGCGGCCGAGGCGTCCGCGAACGACGCCCCCGCACGGAAGGCCCCGGCGGACAAGGCGCCTGTGGAAAAGGCCCCCGCGAAGAAGGCTGCCGCCAAGAGGGCGGCCAAGGCTCCCGCCGGTAAGACCGCCGAGAAGACCCCCACCGCAGAGATGCCCGCCGACCCGGCGTCGGCTGAGGCGACCGACGCTGAGACGACGCCGGCCGAGACTCCGGCCGAGACGCCTGCTGCAGAGTCGGCGACGGGCGGGACGGCGGCGACGGAGACCGCTCCCGCGAAGAAGGCGTCCGGCAGGAAGAGCCCGGCGCGCAAGACCACAGCCGAGAAGACCGCCGAGAAGGCCACGGATGCGGAGAAGTCCGCCTCCAGGTCCGCGGAGAAGTCCGGCACGAGGACCGGCAAGAAGTCCGTGCAGGGCTCCGCGGACGACTCCGCAGGGACCGGGGGAGCCGGGACGAGCGGCCGGAACCGCCCGGCGCTGCCCGAGATCGCGATCGTCACCGGCGAGGTGGGGTCGGAGGAGTCGGGCAACCGTCGGCGTCGGTCCACCGCGACCCCGTCGTTCTCTCCGCTGTTCCTCTCACCCGACGAGGCTCCCGCGCAGACGCAGGCGGACACCCGCTCGGGCGACGAGCCCCGCGGCCGCCGGGGCCAGGGCCAGACCCAGGGCCGGGCTCGCACCGAGACCGCTCCCGACGCCGCCCCCACCCCTCCCGCCGAGGACGCGCGGGTCGAGCAGGACGGGGTCGAGCAGGACGGGCAGGAGCAGGGATCCGACGACGGCCGCGCCACGGACCAGTCCGACTCCGGTGACGGCGGGACCCGTCGTCGCCGTCGGGGCCGTCGCGGACGTGGGCGCGGGCGCGGCGAGGCCGGCGACGACCAGAACGGTGAGAACACCGGGACCGAGTCGTCGGACGACGGAGACCAGCGCGGCGACGACCAGCGCGACAGCGACCCGCGCGGCGACGACCAGCGCGGCGACGACCAGCGCGGCAGCGACCCGCGCGACAGCGACCCGGACGAGACCTCCGGCAGCGATGACGGGAGCTCCGACGCTCGTTCCGATTCCGCCGGCGAGACCGACGACCGGTCCGCCGACGACTCCGACGGGCAGTCCGGTCCGGGTGACGCCGACGGTGATGATTCGGACGACTCAGGGAACGGTCCGTCGGGTTCGAGGCGCCGTCGCCGTCGTCGTCGTCGCAGTGGGGGCTCCGGCTCCGACGACACCCAGACGTCCAACGATGACCCGCCCCAGACCGAGGTCCACGAACGCGAGGCCCGCCGTCGCTCCGGACGCGGGGGACAGGGCTCGGGTACGTCGTCCGACGAGGTCCAGGGCATCACCGGCTCCACGCGGCTCGAGGCCAAGCGCCAGCGCCGCCGCGACGGCCGCGAGGCCGGTCGTCGTCGCCAGCCGATCCTCTCCGAGTCCGAGTTCCTCGCCCGCCGCGAGGCCGTGGACCGCGTCATGGTGGTCCGCGAGAAGCAGCGCGGCGACGGCAAGGGCGTCATGACCCAGGTCGGCGTGCTCGAGGACAAGGTCCTCGTGGAGCACTTCGTCACCACCGAATCGGCGCGTTCGATGGTCGGTAACGTCTACCTCGGCCGTGTGCAGAACGTGCTGCCCAGCATGGAGGCGGCGTTCGTCGACATCGGGCGCGGCCGCAACGGCGTCCTGTACGCCGGCGAGGTCAACTGGGAGGCCGCCGGGCTCGGCGGCAAGGCCCGGCGGATCGAGCAGGCACTCAAGTCCGGCGACATGGTGCTGGTGCAGGTCACCAAGGACCCGATCGGGCAGAAGGGTGCCCGCCTGTCCACGCAGATCTCGCTGGCCGGGCGCTTTCTCGTGTACGTACCGGACGGCAACTCCACCGGCATCTCGCGCAAGTTGCCCGACACCGAGCGTCGCCGCCTCAAGGCGATCCTCAAGGAGGTCGTGCCGGAGGGCTCCGGCGTCATCATCCGCACCGCCGCCGAGGGCGTCAGCGCGGAGGAGATCGGCCGCGACGTCGAGCGCCTGGCCGCCCAGTGGACCGAGATCTCGGAGGCGGCCGCCAAGCGCACCGACTCCGGGGCCGGCACGCCCGTGTCCCTGTACGAGGAGCCGGACCTGCTGGTCAAGGTCGTCCGCGACCTGTTCAACGAGGACTTCTCCAAGCTCGTCATCCAGGGCGAGACCTCCTGGGACACGGTGCACGACTACGTCTCGCGGGTCGCGCCCGAGATGACGGAGCGCGTGGAGCGGTACGACAACCCGGATGTGGACGTGTTCGCCACCTATCGCGTGGACGAGCAGCTGGCCAAGGCGCTCGACCGCAAGGTGTGGCTGCCCTCCGGCGGCTCCCTGGTGATCGACCGCACCGAGGCGATGACCGTCATCGACGTCAACACCGGCAAGTACACCGGCTCCGGCGGCAACCTCGAGGAGACCGTCACCAAGAACAACCTCGAGGCCGCCGAGGAGATCGTCCGCCAGCTGCGCCTGCGCGACGTCGGCGGGATGGTGATCATCGACTTCATCGACATGGTGCTCGAGTCCAACCGCGACCTCGTGCTGCGGCGCCTCACCGAGGCGCTGGGGCGCGATCGCACCCGCCACCAGGTCTCCGAGGTCACGTCACTGGGGCTGGTGCAGCTCACCCGCAAGAAGCTCGGTACCGGTCTGGTCGAGGCGTTCTCCACCCCGTGCGAGCACTGCCAGGGCCGCGGGCTGATCGTGCACGCGGACCCGCTGCACACCGAGTCGCACAACGCCGATGAGCCCGGTGGCCGCCGCGGCCGTCGCAAGGGTGGCAACGGCAAGGGCTCAGGGGAGTCCGAGGCGCCCGCGCCCAAGCAGGCCCCGCGCAAGGACGGCCCCGCGCCGGCCGCGCACCCGGCCGCGCTCGCGATCTCACGGCAGAACGGCGAGGCCGACGCCGACGCGGACAGCGCGGCCGGGTCGCACGCCGAGGGTGGCACCCGCACCGACGGGGGCCGTGACACCGACCAGGGCCGTGACGCGGCGCCCGAGACCCGGGCAGCCGGGAGAGCGGACGCCGGCGCCCGGGGGGCCACCGCCCCCGAGGTCGTGACCGCGCCCGCGGCGGAGGCACCGGCCGCTCCCGCCGCGGAGCAGACCGCCGAGCCGACGCCGGGGACCGCCGAGCCCGACTCGGCGGACGCCGCCGGGACCACGCGGCCGGCGCGTCGCCGCCGGGCAGCGAGGCGGGCCACGAGCAGTGCTCCGGCGCCGACGACCGCGGCCGAGGACGCAGCCGCGGCCGAGGTGACCGACTCCCCGCAGTCCGAGGCCGCCGTGGTCGCCGAGGCGGAGACCGTCGTGGAGCAGGTCTCCACCCCGGATCCCGACACTGCGGGTCCGGACACGGCGGGTCCGGATACCGGGCCCACGGGTCAGGCCCCGGGCGGGCGCCGCCCCCGCCGGCGGTCCACCCGCCGCGAGGCTGGCGCCGCCGGGACCGACACCGCGCCGCAGGCCGCACCGGCCGATCCGGTGGCGAAGGTCGAGGCCGCGCCCCTGGCGGAAGCGCCCACCTCGGTGGTCGCCGAGCCGCGCACGCGGCCCGCGAGGCGACGTGCCACCAGGACGACGACCGCCCCCGCGGGCGACTGACGCACCCGGCCGCGGGCCGGCGGCACGGTCGGTTTGACCTGCTGTGCCGCCGGACCGTAACCTTGACAGGTCGCTCGTCGCGGCGCTATGTCGTGGCGCGAGGAGTCGCGCGACGGGACCGGGAACGGTTCCGGGGCCCGCGACCCTCGACCGACGCGAGTCGGCGAGCAAGAGAGAACACCGCACACCAGGTGTGGTCGCCCCAGGCGGCCGCACACCCGAGAAGCAAGGGGAAGCCCTCGATGTACGCGATCGTCAAGACCGGCGGCAAGCAGTACAAGGTCGCCGAAGGGGACCATGTCAAGGTCGAGAAGATCGAGGGCGAGGCCGGAACCTCCGTGTCGCTGTCCCCGATCCTCGTGGTCGACGGTTCGGCCGTCACCTCCGACGCCGACGCCCTGGCCAAGGTCACCGTCTCCGGCGAGATCGTCGAGCAGACCAAGGGACCGAAGATCCGGATCCACAAGTTCAAGAACAAGACCGGGTACCACAAGCGTCAGGGCCACCGTCAGAAGCTGACGGTCGTCAAGATCACCGGTATCAAGTAATCCATCTCCGGCCGCTCAGGCCACCAGCTCAGCGCCCTCGGGCGTGCTCCCTGAAGGAGGGACTCGGACATGGCAAGTAAGAAGGGCGCATCCAGCACCCGTAACGGTCGTGACTCCAACGCACAGCGCCTCGGCGTCAAGCGGTTCGGCGGCCAGGAGGTCAACGCCGGTGAGATCCTGGTGCGCCAGCGCGGCACCAAGTTCCACCCGGGCGTCAACGTCGGCCGTGGTGGCGACGACACCCTGTTCGCCCTCTCCGCCGGTGCGGTGGAGTTCGGCACCAAGCGCGGTCGCAAGACCGTGAACATCGTGCCGGCCGGCGCCGAGGCCTGAGCCTCCCAGCCGACCACTTTCATGAACAGCCCTCGGGGGCCGGGCGGGGTCGTCAAGACCTCACACCCGGCCCCCGAGAGTATTTGCACCACCCCGCCCGTCACCACCCGTCACCCGGAGGAGTCCCCACCATGTCGAGATTCATCGACCGCGTAGTGCTCCACCTCGCAGCGGGGGACGGCGGCCGCGGCTGCACCTCGGTGCACCGCGAGAAGTTCAAGCCCCTCGGCGGCCCCGACGGCGGCAACGGCGGGCACGGCGGCGACGTCGTCCTCGTCGTGGACCCCCAGGTCCACACCCTGCTCGACTTCCACTTCCGGCCCCACGCCCGCGCGGGCCGGGGCCAGCCGGGTATGGGCGCCAACCGCAACGGTGCCCAGGGCGCCGACCTCGTGTTGTCGGTGCCGCCCGGCACCGTCGTGCTCGACGAGGACGGCGAGGTGCTGGCCGACCTCACCGGCGTCGGCACCCGCTTCGTCGCCGCCGAGGGTGGCAAGGGCGGTCTGGGCAACGCCGCCCTGGCCTCCCGGGCCCGCAAGGCCCCCGGCTTCGCGCTGCTCGGCGAGCCCGGCGAGGTCCGCGATCTCACGCTCGAGCTCAAGTCCATGGCCGACGTCGGACTGGTGGGCTTCCCGTCCGCCGGGAAGTCCTCCCTGGTCTCGGTTCTGTCGGCGGCCAAGCCCAAGATCGCCGACTACCCCTTCACCACCCTGGCACCCAACCTCGGCGTGGTCTCGGTCGGCGACGACACCTTCACCATCGCCGACGTCCCCGGCCTCATCCCCGGGGCCAGCGAGGGCCGGGGCCTGGGTCTGGACTTCCTGCGTCACATCGAGCGCACCGCCGTGCTGGCCCACGTGGTGGACTGCGCGAACCTCGAGTCCGACCGGGACCCGATCTCCGACGTGGACGCCCTCGAGGCCGAGCTCGCCGCCTACCGGTCCGAACTCACCGACGCCGGGATCGGCGACCTGGCAGACCGCCCCCGCGTGGTCGTGCTCAACAAGATCGACGTGCCGGACGCCGCCGACATGGCGGAGATGGTGCGCGAGCACTTCGAGGCCAAGGGGTGGCCGGTCTATGCGATCTCCGCGGTGGCCCACAAGGGGTTGGACGAGCTGCGGTACGGCCTGTACGAGTTGATCAAGGCGCACCGTAAGGCCAACCCGCCCGCCGCGCCCGAGCGGATCGTCATCCGCCCCAAGGCGGTGGACGTCGAGGAGTTCCGCGTCCGCCCGGATCCCGCCGACCGCGGCGCGTTCATCGTCACCGGGGCCAAGCCCGAGCGGTGGATCCGTCAGACCGAGTTCGACAACGACGAGGCCGTGGGCTTCCTCGCCGACCGGCTGGCCCGGATCGGGGTCGAGGAGGCGCTCATCAAGGCCGGCGCCACGGAGGGCTGCACCGTCACCATCGGTGACGTCTCGTTCGAGTGGGAGCCGCAGACCCCGGCCGGCGTCGACCTCATGCGCACCGGGCGTGGCACCGACATCCGGCTCGAGTCCGACGAGCGGATCGGCGCCACCGAGCGCAAGTACCGCAAGCGGGTGCGCCGCGGCCTGATCGACCCGGACGAGGAGATCCTGGAGTGACCACGGAGCGGGAGTTGCGCCGTCGTATCGGCGCGGCCCGCCGCGTGGTGGTCAAGATCGGCTCGTCGGCCATCACCAGTTTCCACGGCGGGATCCGGCGGGCCGAACTCGACGCACTCGCCGACGTCTGCCAGTCGCGGATGGCCGCGGGGTCGGACGTCTTCGTCGTCTCCTCCGGTGCAATCGGCGCCGGCATGGCGCCACTGGGGATGACCACCCGCCCCGGCACCCTGTCCGCGAAGCAGGCCGCGGCCAGCGTCGGACAGCTCGAGCTGGCGCGCGCGTGGGGCGACTCGTTCGCCCGCTTCGACCGGGTGGTGGGCCAGGTGCTGCTCACGGCCGCCGACATCGGGCGGCGGGACAGCGCCGCCAACGCCCAGCGGACCCTCGACCGCCTGCGCACCCTGCACGCGGTGCCGGTGATCAACGAGAACGACACCGTGGCCACCAACGAGATCCGGTTCGGTGACAACGACCGGCTCGCCGCGTTGGTCGCGCACCTCATCAGCGCCGACGCCCTCATCCTGCTCTCGGACGTCGACGCCCTGTACGACTCCGACCCGCGCAAGGGCGGGGCCAGCGCGGTGACCATGGTCGGCGGCGAGGGCGACCTCGACGGCGTGATCGCCGGTGCCGGCGGTGCCCTGGGGACCGGCGGCATGGCCTCCAAGCTCGCCGCCGCCCGTCTGGCCGCGGACGCGGGCATCCCGGTCCTGCTCACGGCCGCGGAGCTGGCGCCGCAGGCCCTCGCCGCCGACCCGACGGTGGGCACGGTCTTCGCGGCCCGGCCCGAGCGGATGACCGCCCGGCGCTTCTGGGTCCGGCACGCCGCGGACGCCCGCGGGGCGGTCCTGCTGGACGACGGAGCGGTCCGAGCGGTGACCGGCTCGCGACGCTCCCTGCTACTGGCCGGGGTGACCGGGGTGGACGGGCTGTTCCACTTCGGCGACGTCATCGAGATGCACGACGTCGACGGCCGGGTGGTCGCCCGCGGGATCGCGCAGTACGACTCAGTCGAGGTCCGCGCCCGGCTGGTCGACCGGGCGGCGGGCGGCACCGGCTCCGGTCAGGGGCGCCCGTTGGTGCACGCCGACGACCTCGTCCCGGTCTGACCAGCGCTGGTCCGACCACCGACCCCGGTCGGCCCGCGCTCAGCCTTCCGTGACGGTCCCCTCGGTGTGGACCGGGGTGACGGTCCCCTCCTCGAGGTTGTAGATCGCGCCGACGATCGCGGTGCGGCCCTCGGTGATCGCGCGGTCGACGACGGCCGACTTCTGCCGGATCGCGGTGACGGTGTGGCGGACGTTCTCCACCACCACGTCGTCGTACCCGGCGTCCGGGTCGCGCCGCGCCTCGAACACGGCCGGCGAGATCCGCTCGACCACGTCGCGCAGGTACCCGGACGGGGTGGAGTGCGTGTCGATGGCGGTGATCGTGGCGCCCACCGCGCCGCACGAGGTGTGTCCCAGGACCAGGGTCAGCGGGATGTTCAGGGCCTCGATCCCGAACTCGATCGACCCGAGCACCGACGAGTCCACGATGTGGCCGGCGTTGCGGATCACGAACAGGTCGCCGAGCCCCTGGTCGAAGACGACCTCGGCGGGGACGCGGGAGTCCGCGCAGCCGAACACCTGCGCGAACGGATTCTGCTGGCCGGCGAGCTCGGTGCGCCGAGAGGGGTCTTTGTGCTCGTTGAGGTTCTCCCCGGCCACGTAGCGGGCGTTGCCGCGGAGTAGTCGGGCCAGTGCGGTCTCCGGTGTCTTTGCGATCTGCATGGCCCTATTTTGCTCCTCGACGCTCACCCGTGGTGCGGCAGGGCCGCATCTGTCAGCTCGAGGACCTCCACGCAGTCGCCGTCGATCGTCAGGGTGGCCTCGTCGTGCGCGCGGGTGCGGCCGCGGTTGACCACCGCGACGGGCGTGCCGGTGGTCACCGCACGCCGTACGAACCGGTATCCGGAGCGGACGGTCAGGGAGGAGCCGACGACGACGACGAGGTCCGACCCGTCGACGAGCGCGTTGGCCTCCTGCACGCGATGCGCGGGGACGTTCTCGCCGAAGTAGACGATGTCCGGTTTGAGGACTCCCGAACAGGCCCGACAGTCGACCATGCGGAAGTCCGAGGTCTCGGCCAGGACGGCGTCGGCATCCGGCGCCACCTCGATCGCGCCGCGGGAGGTCACGCGTTCGATGAAGCCGGGGTTGAGGCGTTCGAGCTGTTCGTGCAGCGCCCACCGGCTCTGCCGCAGGCCGCAGCCCAGGCAGATGACCACGGCGTAGGTCCCGTGCAGGTCCACGAGCCGGCGGTTGCCCGCCTTGAGGTGCAACAGGTCCACGTTCTGGGTGATCACCCCGGTGACCAGGCCGCGACGCTCCCAGTCGGCGAGCAGGAGGTGCGCGGCGTTGGGTCGTGCGGCCTCCATGTGCCGCCAACCGAGGTGGTTGCGCGCCCAGTAGTGCCGACGGAACGCGGGGTCGCCCACGAACTGTTGGAACGTCATCGGGGTCCGGCCGGGCGAATCGGGGCCGCGATAGTCGGGGATGCCCGACGGGGTCGAGATGCCGGCGCCGGTGAGCACCACCGCCCGCCGGCCCCGGAGGAGTTCGGCGAGTGCGGCCGCGCGGTCGGGCAGGTCCGGGTCCGCCTCCGTGCGCTCGGCCGGCGTCCAGGCGGTTTCGCGGATCCTGACCATCTAGAGGCCCCCGGGCCCCGAGGGGTCGTGCGCGCACACCACGTCGAGGGTGTCGTGGCGACGCCGGGCCAACCCGGCGAGCCTGGCGTGCGTCAGGGACACCGCGCCCGGTTCCAGGGCCAGGGCGCGTTCCAGGACGGGGATCGGCCGGGGTACCCGACCCGTCGGACTGATCTGCCCCCGGTGGTAGAAGGCGTCCCCGGCGTGGAGGAGGTCCTTGTCGTCGTCGTCGTCGTCGTCGTCACCGCCACCGGGCACGAACACCCCGGCGTGACCCACCGCGTGGCCCGGCAGGTCCACCAGCATCATCCCCTCGGCGACGTGGTCCAGGGGGTGCGCCCGGAAGCCCTCCCACCGGTCGGTCCCGTAGGAGTACTCGACGAACCGCGGCCCGTGCGACCACTGGGGGCGGCGGTACCGGCGGCGCTCGACGAACCGCGGCGTGCGCACCGCCCACGTCAGCGCCTGGGCGGCGACGTGCACCTGCGCGTCCGGGAAGTCGGCGAGCCCACCGATGTGGTCGGCGTCCATGTGGGTCAGCACGATGTGCCGCACGTCCCGCGGATCCAGGCCCAGCGTCTCGATGCGGCGGACCGCGGTCTCGCCGGTGCGCAGCGCCGGGCGCAGCGCGTGACGCATCGCACCGAGGCGGCCGGCCGGATCGGCGATGTCCTGCAACCCGATCCCGGAATCCACCAGCACGAGCCCGTCCGGGGCCTCCACGAGCAGCACGCGCGTCGGAACGAGGCCCCCCATCGTGCCGCAGTTGAGCTGGTGGATCCGCATGGGAGAAACGGTACCGACCGACGGTAGGGTGCGTGGCATGGCCGCAGGTGGAGTGCTCGATCCACGACCGGTGGTACGCGTCGAGCGGCAGCGCGACGGGGGCGTGGACGAGCGGGTCGATCCCGTGTCGGCCGGGGCGGGGCGGTGGCCGTACTCGATCCCGGCGGTGGCCCAGCTGTTGCGCGAGGGACTCGAACTCGACGACCTCACCGTGCTCGTGGGGGAGAACGGCGCCGGCAAGTCGACGATCGTCGAGGCCGTCGCCATGGCGTACGGGCTCGGCGCCGAGGGCGGGTCGGTCAACGGCCGTGACGTCACCTGGGAGTCGGAGTCCCCGCTGCACGACTCACTGCGGCTGGTCCGGGGCGGGGGCGCGCCGAAGTGGGGCTACTTCCTGCGCGCCGAGACCATGCACGGCATGTTCACCTACCTGCAGTCCTCCGGCCCGGAGCAGGACTTCCACTCCCGCAGCCACGGTGAGGCGTTCTGGGACATCGTCACCACCTCGCGGTTCTCCGGCGGCGGGTTGTTCGTGCTGGACGAGCCCGAGGCCGGACTGTCCTTCGACGCCCAACTCCGACTGGTCGCCCTGCTGCTCGAGCTGGCCGACCGGCGCGGGGCGCAGGTGCTCATGGCCACCCACTCGCCGATCCTCGCTTCGGTGCCCGGCGCCGCGGTGTACGAGCTCTCCGACGCCGGGATGCACCGCACCCGGTGGGAGGATCTGGCGATGGTCGACCACCACCGGCGCTATCTCGACGCGCCGGAACGGTATCTGCGCCACCTGCTGGAGTGACCGGGCACACTGGGGCGCATGAGCCGCTCTGAGTCCCGATCGCACCGCACCACCGGCGAGGCCCGGCCCGTCCACCCCGTCTACCCGGAGTGGCAGCCGCCGTCGGCGTCACGGGCGGCCAACACCGGACCGCTTCCCGCGCCGGAGCCGGGCTTCACCCCGGACGTGATCGTCGTGGGGCACGGTCTGTCCGGACTGGTCGCCACCCACGAGGCGACCCGCGCGGGCAAGAAGGTGCTCGTGGTGGACCAGGAGAACGAGAAGAACCTCGGCGGTCAGGCGTTCTGGTCGCTGGGCGGCCTCTTCCTGGTCGACACACCCGAGCAGAAGCGGATCGGGATTTCCGATTCGCTCGAGTTGGCGTGGCGGGACTGGCTCGGCTCCGCCGGCTTCGACCGGCCGGAGGACCACTGGCCGCGGCAGTGGGCGCGTGCCTATGTCGAGTTCGCCGCGGGGGAGAAGCGGCGGTACCTCCACGACCTGGGCCTGCGGATCATCCCCACCGTCGGCTGGGCCGAGCGCGGCGGCGGCGATGTGGCCGGGCACGGCAACTCCGTCCCGCGCTTCCACGTGACCTGGGGGACCGGGCCCGAGGTGGTGCGGGTGTTCGAGGAACCCGTCCTGGAGGCCGCCCGGGCCGGGCTCGTGCGCTTCGCCGTACGTCACCGGGTCGACGAGATCGTGGTCGAGGACGGTCGCGCCGTCGGCGTGCGAGGAGCGACCCTCGTGCCCTGCGACCACGACCGGGGTGTGGCCTCCCCGCGCGAGGAGACCGGCGCGTTCGAGTTCCGGGCCGGGGCGGTGCTCCTCGCCTCCGGCGGTATCGGCGGCAACCCCGACCTCGTTCGTCGGTACTGGCCCGCGGACCGGCTCGGCGACGCTCCCGAGCGCCTGATCCTGGGGGTGCCCGAGCATGTGGACGGCCGGATCCTGGAGATCTCCGCGGTGGCCGGGGCCAACCTCATCAACCGGGACAGGATGTGGCACTACACCGAGGGCGTCGAGCACTACGCGCCCGTGTGGCCCTCGCACGCGATCCGCATCATCCCCGGGCCGTCCACCCTGTGGCTGGACGCGAACGGCGACCGGATGCCGGTACCGCTGTTCCCGGGGTTCCACACCACGGCGTCCATCGAGGCCATCCGCCGCACCGGCCGGGACTACTCCTGGTTCATCCTCGACTCCGCCATCGCCGGCAAGGAGTTCATCCTCTCCGGGTCCGAGCAGAACCCGGAGCTCACGGACAAGAGCATCAAGAAGTTCGCCTCCAAGGCCGGAAGCGGACTGCCGCCGTCGATCGCCGAGTTCGCCGAGAAGGGCGTCGACTGGGTGGTCGCGGACACCCTCGAGGAGATGGTCGCCGGCATGAACTCGCTGCTGCGTGACGGGGAGCCGGAGCTCGACGTGGAGCGGGTGCGCGAGTTCGTCCTGGCGATGGACGGGCAGATGGACAACCCGTTCGCCAAGGACGCCCAGGTGCAGGCCATCCACAACGCCCGGCGCGTCCTCACCGACAAGCTCACCCGGATGGCCAAGCCACACCGGCTGCTCAGGGACTCGGGGCAGGGCACGGGCTCGGCGGCCGGCTCCGGCGGCCCGCTCATCGCGGTCAAGGTGCACCTCATGACCCGCAAGACGCTCGGCGGCATCGAGACGACCCTCGACTCCCAGTGCCTGACCCCCGGCGGCGAGCCCTTCCCGGGCCTGTACGCGGCGGGCGAGGTCGCCGGCTTCGGCGGCGGCGGCGTGCACGGGTACAACTCGCTGGAGGGGACGTTCCTCGGCGGGTGCATCTTCTCGGGGCTCAAGGCGGGCCGGGCGATGGCGCGGGAGGCCTGATCGGCGCGGGAGGCCTGATCGGCGCGGGCGGCCGCGAGGAGCGCACGCTCTCCGCGGCGAGGATCGGTATCGCCGGCGCGGCGGTCGTCGGCGTCGCCTTCGGCATGGCGCGGTACGTCTACGGGCTCACCCTGCCCGACATCCGCCGGGACCTCGGTCTGCCGGAGCTGGTGCTCGGGCTCGTCGCCAGCGCCACGTTCGTCGGCTACCTGGCCGGCCTGCTGCTCGCGGGCCCCCTGGCGGCCCGGCGTGGACCGCGCGCACCGACCACCGTGGGCGGGGTCTGCGGCGCGCTCGGTGCCGCCATCGTGGTGACCGCGCAGTCGCCGTGGCTGCTCGCGGTGGGCGCGGTGCTGGCCGGCAGCGCGGGTGGCTGGGTCTGGGCGCCGTACTCGGACATCGTCACCCGGACGGTGACCGCCCGCCACCAGCCCAGGGCCCTGGCGATGATCACCACCGGCACGGGCGTCGGGCTGATCGCCCTGGGCGGGCTGGCCGTCCTCGCCGTCCAGGGATCCTGGCGTCTGGTGTGGGCGATTGCGAGAACTGTGGGCGGACGGCTGGCGAGACGGCGGGATCGACTGGGTGAGGGACATCGCCGAGCGTCTCCCGCCCGCCGTCGTCGCGAAGCTCATGGGGCTGCCGCCACAGGATGCCGACCGACTGTGGGAATGGGCGTTCGCCAGTACCAGGATGTTGGACGGGATGGTCACGGCCGACGAGTTCGACGACTCGCTCCGGTCGGCCGGGGAGCTGGTCGACTACCTCTCGGCCGCGGTGACCGGGGCGGAGGCCGGACAGGGCGCCTCGGTGCTGGGGGCACTCGCCCGTGAGCTGGAGCGTGGCGAGATCTCCCACGAC
The DNA here is from genome assembly GCF_017168155.1 of Dietzia sp. KRD202. Taxonomy (NCBI): domain Bacteria; kingdom Bacillati; phylum Actinomycetota; class Actinomycetes; order Mycobacteriales; family Dietziaceae; genus Dietzia; species Dietzia sp. KRD202. Next base: position 228,805 of record NZ_JABFAN010000016.1, read on the forward strand.
GCCGCGGTGCAGGTCCTGGTCCAGCTCGTGGCGGCGGGTATCGAATCCACCGTGGGCCACCTGGGCACGCTGGTGTGGCGCCTGGGGCAGCACCCCGAGCACCTCGACACACTCCGGTCGGACCCGGGGCGCCGCTCGCCGTTCATCGAGGAGACACTGAGAACGGATGCGCCCTTCCGGGGGCATTACCGCCACGTCACCACGGACACCGAACTCGGCGGGACCGCTCTCCCCGCGGGCACCCACCTCTTCCTCCTGTGGGGTAGCTCCAACCGGGACCCCCACCGGTTCGGGGATCCGGACCGGTTCGGACCGGACCGCGATGAGGGCTCGCACCTGTCGTTCGGGCGCGGCATCCACTTCTGCCTGGGTGCGGCCCTGGCGCGCATGGAATCCCGCGCCGCACTCGACTTCCTCCTCGATCTCGGAGGGGACCTCGAGATCGACGTCTCGCAGACACAATGGCACCAGAGTCTTCTGGTCCGTCGCCTCCGAAGCCTCCGACTCACCGTCTGAACCGGCGGTCCTCGGCGAACGGGCCACGCGAGGGCGCTCAGCCGTCGCGGGCCACCCCTTCCGTGGAGCCAACCTCGTCCGCCCCGCGCGCCCCCGCCTCGACTCGCCGCTCCCGCGCCTGTCTGCGCCCCCGCAGCACACCGAGTTCATAGGTGGCCAGGACGATCAGCCACAGGGCCGTGATGGGGATGACGAACCAGAGCATGGCGGCGCTGAACGGATCCAACGCGTCGTGGTCGGCCGCCTGCAGCACCACGTAGACGACATACGCGGCGTAGAAGCCGGTGAAGAGCAGTCCCTCCCACCGCTTGATCGCCATACCGGTGAAGGCGATCGGGAGCAGGGCCAGCGAGACGGCGAGCATGATCGGCAGGTCGAAGCGGACGGCCCCGGGGGCGACGTCGATGGGCGTGATGAGCGAGGTCATCCCGAGAACGGCACCGATGTTGAACATGTTGCTACCGACGATGTTGCCGATGGCCAGGTCCCGTTCACCGCGGATCGCCGCCACCACGCTCGTGGCGAGCTCCGGCAGCGACGTCCCGACCGCCACCACCGTGAGACCGATGACCAGGTCACTCATTCCCCATGCCGACGCGAGATCACTCGCCGCCGCGACGAGTAGTCGCGCGCCGACCACCAGCAGAGCCACACCGACGACCACGAAGACGCTGCTGACCAGAACCGGGTGTGACGACGCGACGCCGGACGACCGCGTCTCGCCCGCGCTGGCGCCACCCGCGTCGCCATCACCCGCGCCGTCGACGGCGGCGTCGCCACCACCGGGGCCGTCAGCGACCGGGTCCTCCGGTGCCGCGGCGACCCGGCCTCCATCCTGCTTGCGCGAGATGACGATCGTCGCCACCACATACGCCACGAGGCCGGCGAACAACAGCAGACCGTCGAGGAAGCTGATCGTGCCGTCGAGTGCCACCAGCAGCGCGACCACCGAGAACAGCACCATGATGGGGATGTCGACCCGCACGATGCGGGACGTCGCCACCAGCGGGGCAACGATCGCTGTCAGACCCAGGATGAGCAGGATGTTCGCGATGTTGCTGCCCACCACGTTGCCGACGGCCAACCCCGGGTATCCGCTCAGCGCGGCGTCGACGCTCACCGCGAACTCCGGCGCGGAGGTGGCGAAGGCGACGACGGTGAGTCCCACCACCAGCGGGGAGATCCCGAGGGTCGTGGCCAGACCGCCGGCGCCTCGCACCAGCACTTCGCCGCCGCCGATGAGCAGGACGAATCCCACCGCGAGGGCGAGTACCGTGAGGGCGCTCATGACGGGTCCGACCGGATCGTGGTGAACCCCGGCCCGGCCGACGGTGACGGTCTCGTTGCGTTACCCATGGGTCGATGATCCCGTGCCGGACTCCGGTATGTCGATGCGCGGGCGGCGACCTCCCTGGACATCACACCCAGCCGCACATCACACCTAGCCGGCTGCGGCCACGGCCAGGGGCAGGACGGCGGGGACCCCGGAGGAGCGGAGATGCCTGGCCGCCTCGGTGATCGTCCACCCCGTCCCGAGCAGGTCGGTGACCAGGAGGACGGGGCCCTCGGACGGCGTCGACGGGCCGGAGAACGTGCCCCACAACTGAGCCACGCGGTACGCGGAGTTCTGGGCCGTCACCGCGGGCAGGGCCGGATCGCGGGAGATCTCCCCGAGGTGTTCCATGCGACCCATCTGAGCCAGGGCATGCGCGAGGGTGGTGACCAGCTGCGGGTGCTCGCCGGTGAGGAGGGCGGCGACGCCGGTGGGCCGGTCCGCCCAGCCCCACTCGCGGAGGACGGGAATACACGCGCGGGCGAGCCATTCCGGGGCGTCCTGATCGGGCTCGGCGAGCAGGGCGCGCAGCTTCTGGCCCAGGCCGAGATCGGTCAGGCGGGCCAGAGCCCGGCCCTCGGCGGGGCCGTCGGCGATCTTGCCCTTGAGCGGGACGTCGAGCTTGGCGAGGCCGGTGGGCCACTGGCGGCGGGGCGGCAGGACCACGCCGGGCCGTTCGAGGGCGTCGCGGGCGCGGGTCAGGGAGCCGGAGTCGACGTCCGTGGTGCGGCGCTGGCCCGTGCAGTTGTCGCAGCGACCGCAACCGCCGGAGGCCGGGTCGAGGGTGGGGTCGTCGAGCTGGCCGCGGAGGAACTCCATGCGGCAGGACACGGTGCGCTGGTATTCCAACATCGCCTGCTGCTCGGACTGCCGTGCCTCCGCCAGCCCCGCGTACCGCTCGGCGTCGTAGTGCCACGGCCGCCCGGTGGCCACCCAGCCACCCCGGACGCGCTGGACCGCGCCGTCGACGTCGAGGACCTTGAGCACCATCTCGAGCCGATTGCGGCCGAGGTCGACGGCGGGTTCGAGCGCCTGCGTGCTCTGCGGTCGATCGGGCTCCAGCGCGTCGAGGACCCGCCGCACCACGTCCTCGGGCGGGAACGCCAGGGAGGCGAAGTGGTTCCAGATCGCGCGGTCCTCGGGCCCGGGAAGCAGGACCACCTCGGCGCGGTCGGCGGCACGTCCGGCGCGGCCGATCTGCTGGTAGTACGAGATGGGGGAGGGCGGGGCACCCAGGTGGACCACGAAGCCCAGGTCCGGCTTGTCGAAGCCCATGCCCAGCGCGGAGGTGGCGACCAGGGCCTTGACCTCGTTGTCGAGCAGCGCGCGCTCCAGCTCCTCCCGTTCACCCCCGTCGGTGCGGCCGGTGTAGGAGCTGACCCGGTGCCCGGCCGAGGTGAGTAGTTCGGCCATGTCCTCGGCCGCCGCGACGGTGAGGCTGTAGATGATGCCGCTGCCCGGCAGCGACTCGAGGTTCTCGACGAGCCAGGCGGCGCGCTTCTCCGAGTCGTCGATAGCCACCACCGACAGCCGCAGCGACTCGCGGTCCAGTCCGCCTCGCAGGACGAGGGTGTCCTCCGAGGCGGACTCACCGACCCCGAGCTGCTGCGCGACATCGCGGACCACCCGGTCGTTGGCCGTGGCCGTGGTGGCCAGGACCGGCACGCCGTGGGGCAGATCGGCGAGCAGGGTGCGGATACGCCGGTAGTCCGGCCGGAAGTCGTGACCCCAGTCCGAGACGCAGTGGGCCTCGTCCACCACCACGAGGCCGGCTTCCGCAGCGAGCGCGGGCAGGACCGTGTCCCGGAAATCGGGGTTGTTGAGACGCTCCGGGCTCACCAGCAGCACGTCGACCTCACCGGCCCGGACCGCCGAGCGGACCTCGTCCCACTCGGTCATGTTGGCCGAGTTGATGGTGGCCGCCCGCACCCCGGCCCGGGCGGCGGCCTCGACCTGGTTCCGCATGAGCGCGAGCAACGGCGAGACGATCACGGTGGGGCCCGACCCCAGCTCGCGGAGCAACCGGGCGGCGATGAAGTACACCGCCGACTTGCCCCAGCCGGTGCGCTGGACCACCAGCGCGCGTCGCCGGTCCGCCACCAGGGCCTCGATGGCGACCCACTGGTCCTCGCGCAGGACGGCGCCCGGGCCGGCGAGGGCGCTGAGCAGTTCGTCGGCGCGGGCCCGGAGGGCGGCCCGGTCCCCGGTGGCCAGGTCGTCGGATGTGGGACGGTCCGCTGTCGAGGTCATGGGCCCATCGTGCCCCACCGCTCCGACAGCTCACCTGCGGAGCGGAGCCCGGGAGCGTTTACTCGGTCCCGTGACCAGTGGTGGGCAGGGAATCGCGGGGCAGGTCGAGCGGGCGACGGACCGACTGTCGCGGCGGCGGGTCGGGGTCGTGATGGCTGCCGGGCCACCGGGCGGTGTCCACACCGCCACCCGCGGGGACACCGGTCGGGGCGCCACCCCGGACGCCCACACGCTCTTCGAGATCGGCTCCATCACGAAGGTGTTCACCGCCCTTCTGCTGGCCGACGGTGTCGTCCGGGGGCAGTGGCGGCTGGACACCCCGGTCCGGGACCTGCTCCCCACCGGCACGGACCTGCCGGGTGGTGACGACGACCCGATCACGCTGCAGCACCTCGCGACCCACACCTCCGGGCTCCCCAGGACGCCCGGCCGGCTGGGGCTCCGGGAGAACCTCGCCTACGTGCGCACGGGTGCGGATCCCTATGCGGACCTCACGGAATCGGACGTCCTCGCCGGACTCCGTGGCCTCCGCCCGCGTCGGCACCCGGGGCAGGGCACGCCGAAGTACTCGAATCTCGGCTTCGGCCTTCTCGGCATCGCGATGACCAGCGCGACCGGGGCCGACTTCGGAGCGCTCGTCCGCGACCGGATCTGCGGACCACTGGGCATTCCCGACACCGTGACCGAGGATGAGATGACCGACGAGCAGCGGCGCCGAACGGCCCTCGGGCACCGCAGCCGCCACCGCGGCGCCGAACCGTGGCCGCTGCACGGAATGCCGGGCGCGGGAGCGCTGCGCTCCACGGCGACCGACATGACGCGATTCCTCGCCGCGCACCTCGACCCGTCGACCACCGACCTCGAGGCCGCCGTCCGACTCACGCAGGCCACGCCGCCGTCGGGTCCGGGACGGATGGGGCTCGGGTGGCATCGCGCCGGCCCGGGCACCCTGTGGCACAACGGCGGCACCGGCGGGTTCCGGTCGATCGCCGTCGTCGACACCGTCGGCGGGACCCTCGCGGTCACCCTCGTCAACCAGACCAGGGGAGCCGATCTGCCCACCTTCCGACTCCTCCGCGCCATCGGCCCGTGACCACCGCGTTCCGCCGGCCCGGCGGCGGCCGACCTCGTCGTCGTCGTCCTCCGCGACGCATGTCGCTCCCTGCGGCCATACTGGGCCGCATGGCTCAGACATGGAAGCAGATCGTGGAGGCCGACCCCGAGCACTCCCGGCGGTACGCCCGGCGGTGGGACGACATGGTGGCCGAGGGAGTGGACATCGACGGCGAGGCGCGGCTGATCGACGCGATGGTCCCGCGCGGTGCCCGGATCCTCGACGTGGGCTGTGGTCAGGGGCGCACCGGCGCCTACCTGCACTCGCGTGGTCACCGTGTCACCGGCGTCGACCTCGACCCCCACCTGATCGAGCGGGCGCGAGAGCTGTGCCCGGAGGCGTCGTGGGAGGTCGCGGACCTGGCCGACGAGGGCTGGCCCCGCGGGCCGTTCGATCTCGCCGTGTCGGCGGGCAACGTCCTGGCCTTCGTCGACCCCGCCGACCGCGGCACCGTGCTGACCAACCTCGCCGCGCGCCTCGCCACGGCGGACGAGGGCACCGAGGGGAGGGCCGGCCGCCTGGTCGTGGGCTTCGGGCTCGACCGGGGCTGGACCCGGGAGGAGTTCGACCGCGACGCCGACCGCGCCGGGCTGCGGGTGCAGCAGCGCTGGTCGACGTGGGACCTGCTGCCGTTCGACGGCGACAGCGGCTTCATGGTCACCGTCCTCGTGCGCAGCGACGGGGCCGCCTCGTGAGCTCCGCGGCGTGGACCGTCGACGACCTGCCCGACCTGACCGGGAAGACCATCGTGGTCACGGGCGGCACCAGCGGCATCGGGAAGGAAGCCGCGCGTGAACTCGCGCGCCGGGGCGCCCACGTCGTGCTCCCGTCCATTACCCGCGCCGAGGGGGAGGCGGCGGCCGCGGAGATCGGCGGCTCCACCGAGGTCCACGAGCTGGACCTGAGTGACCTGCACGCCGTGCGGGAGTTCGCGAGCTCGTACACGGACCCCGTCGACATCTTGTTGGACAACGCCGGTCTGATGAGCAAGACCCGGCGGGAGACCGCCGACGGCTTCGAGCTGCACCTGGGGGTCAACGTCCTCGCGCCGTTCCTGCTCACCGAACTCCTGCTGCCCCGAATCCGGGAGCGGGTGGTGATCACGGCCTCCATGGCCCACGCCAAGGGGCGGATCGACTTCGCCGACCCCCACTTCCGACAACGCCCCTACTCGATGGCGGCGGCGTACGCCCAGTCGAAGCTGGCGTGCATGCTCTGGGGCCTCGACCTGCAGAACCGGCTCGCCGCCGCGGGCTCCGCGGTGGACGTGCAGCTCGCGCACCCCGGTTTCGCCGCCACCTCGATCCTCGACCCGACCCCGTTCCCACCGGTCAACGCCGTGCTCAATCTGCTCGGCCGGCGGATCGTGCCCACGGCCGCCGATGGGGCACGCCCGCTGCTGTACGCGGCGACGGAGGATCTGCCGCCGGCGTCGTACATCGGACCGACGGGTTTCCGACAGATCGCGGGCCCGCCCGGACCCGGCGAGCGATCGGGCCCGGCCGGGGATCCCGATCTGGCCCGCCGATTCCGGGAGTTCGCCGTGCGCGAGACCGGGGCCGTCCCGACGGTCTGACTCGTCGGAAGTGGCCCCGCCGGCCGCATCGGTAAGCTGGAACGCATGACAGCCAGCCACCTCGACGCTTCCGACCTCACTGGCCAGACGGACGCCGGGCCGACTGCGGACCCGACCCGCGACGCCGTTCACGACGCCGCCCGCCGGGCCCGGTCCGCCTCGCGCGAACTGGCCCTGCTCACCGCGGACCGCAAGAACGCACTGCTGCAGGCGGCCGCCGACGCCCTCGTGGTGGCGGAGTCGACGATCCTCGAGGCCAACGCCCGGGACCTCGCCGAGCAGTCCGAGGCCGGTATGGGCGAGGCCATGCTCGACCGGCTGAGGCTCACCGCCGAGCGGATCGAGGGCATCGCCGGCGGCCTGCGTCAGGTGGCCGGTCTGGCGGACCCCGTCGGCACTGTCACGCGTGGCTCGACCCGCCCCAACGGGCTGCAGTTGCGACAGGTCCGGGTCCCGCTCGGGGTGGTCGGGATGATCTACGAAGGTCGCCCCAACGTCACCGTCGACGCGTTCGGGCTCGCCTTCAAATCGGGCAACGCAGCACTGCTGCGGGGGTCGCGCTCGGCCCGCAACTCCAATGAGGCGTTGGTCGAGGTGCTGCGCGGTGTCCTCGCGGAGCACGGCCTGCCCGTGGACGCGGCCCAGCTCCTGCCGTCCGGTGACCGGTCGTCGGTCACCCACCTCATCCAGGCGCGCGGTCTGGTGGACGTCGTCATCCCCCGCGGCGGCGCTGGTCTGATCCAGACCGTGGTGGAGAACGCCAAGGTCCCGGCCATCGAGACCGGCACCGGCAACTGTCACCTCTACATCCATGGAGACGCGGACCTGGACGAGGCCATCAGCCTGCTGCTCAACGGGAAGACCCGTCGCTGCAGCGTCTGCAACGCCACCGAGACGGTGTTGCTCGATTCCGCCCTCGGCGACGCGGCCGTGGACCGCGTCGTGGGGGCGTTGAGGACGGCCGGCGTCACCGTCCACGGCGACCGCGAGGGCCTCGTCCCCGCCGACGACGTCGACTGGGGCGAGGAATACCTCAGCATGGACATCGCGCTCAAGGTGGTCGACGGGGTGGACGAGGCGATCGAGCACATCGACCGCTGGTCCTCCGGACACACCGAGGCCATCTCCACCCGCAGCATCGACGTGGCAGACCGGTTCTGCGCCCGCGTCGACGCGGCGGCGGTGATGGTCAACGCCTCCACCGCCTGGACCGACGGGGAGATGTTCGGCTTCGGCGCCGAGATCGGTATCTCCACCCAGAAACTCCACGCCCGCGGCCCGATGGGGCTCGAGGAACTGACCAGCACGAAGTGGATCGCCCACGGCAAGGGGCACGTGCGGCCGTAGAGGCACTTGCGCCCGCGCCGCCCGCCGGCCCGCCACCGACGACCCCGAACCGAAAAGGACCCACCCGATGGACCGAGCCCGCACCGCCCAGCGACCCGCATTCGAGAGCATCGACCACGTCATCGAGGCCCTCGGTGGACAGGGGTACCTGGCCGACCGATCGACCGCGGCGGTGGTCTACCTCGCCGACCGGCTGGGCAAGCCGCTGCTCATCGAGGGCCCGGCCGGTGTCGGCAAGACGGAGTTGTCGAAGGCCGTCGCCGCCGCCACGGAGGCCGAACTCATCCGCCTGCAGTGCTACGAGGGCGTGGACGAGGCCCGTGCGCTCTACGAGTGGAACCACGCCAAACAGATCCTGCGGATCCAGGCCGGGCAGGGCGAGGGGTGGGACTCCACGCGTGATGATGTGTTCGCCGAGGAGTTCCTGCTGTCCCGGCCGTTGCTCACCGCCATCCGGCGCAGTGAGCCCACCGTCCTGCTCGTCGACGAGGTGGACAAGGCCGACATCGAGATCGAGGGGCTGCTGCTGGAGGTCCTCAGCGACTTCGCGGTGACCATCCCCGAGCTCGGCACCATCGAGGCCTCCCGACGCCCGTTCGTGGTGCTGACCTCCAACGCGGCCCGCGAGCTGTCCGAGGCGCTCAAGCGGCGGTGTCTCTACCTGCACCTGGACTTCCCGACGCCCGAGCTGGAGCGCAAGATCCTGGCCTCGAGGGTGCCCGAGCTGGACGACCGGCTGGCCGAGCAGCTCGTGCGCGTGGTGGGCGTCCTGCGCGCGATGGCGCTGAAGAAGGTGCCGAGCGTGTCGGAGACGATCGACTGGGGTCGCACCCTCGTGGCGCTGGGCCTGGACACCATCGACGACGAGGTCGTCCTGCAGACGCTCGGCGTGGTGCTCAAGCACCAGTCCGACCAGCTGCGCGCGGCCGCCGAGCTCCGGCTCAACTAGGGCCGTGGGTGACAGGGAGGTGGGTGGAATGACCGACAGGGCCCCGGGCGGGATGTCCGGTCACCTCGTCGACTTCGTCGACGCACTGCGCCGCAAGGGCATCCCCGTCGGCCCGAGCGAGGCCGTGGACGCCGCCGCGGCGATGGTGCACGTCGACCTGCTCGACCGCGCCGCGCTGCGCGAGGCGCTGGCCTCGACGATCCTGCACAAGTCCACGCACCGTGGGGTGTTCGACCAGCTCTTCGACCTGTGGTTCCCGGCCGCCGTGGGGTCCCACACCGCGGGCGACGCGGTGACGCTCGAGGTGGAGATCCCGACCGACGACGACGGCAAGGTGGATCCGGACGCACTGAACGAGCTCATCGCGTCGCTCCTGCTCGAGGACACCGAGGAGTCGCGGGCCAAGGCCCGGGCGTTGGCGGAACTCCTGGTCGAGCAGCTCGGGTCATACGACTCGGTGAACGGACCGCGCTACTCCGCCTACCAGGCACTGAGCCCGCTCGACACCAACTCGATCATGCAGCGGATCCTGGACGGGCTGCTCGGCGCCGACCCCTTCGACCCGGACGGTTCCCAGCGGCACGCCGAGAAGACCGCGGCCGCCAACTCGGCCGCCGACCTGGTCCGCGGCTTCCTGCGGGAGGTCGCCGACGAGACCCGCCGCCGTACCGCCGAGACCGTGGGCCGCGACCGCGTCGCACAGTACGCGGTGGGACCCGCGGCCGAACAGGTCGACTTCCTGCGGGCCAACGACCAGGACCTGCAGGCACTGCGCCGCAGGGTGGGGCCACTGGCCAGGCAGCTGGGCAGCCGCCTGGCGGCCCGCCGGCGTCGTCACCGGCACGGTGCGATCGACATGCGCAAGACCATGCGTCGGTCCATGTCCACCGGCGGCGTGCCCGTCGAGTTGGTGCTGCGCAAGCCCCGCCCGGCCCGGCCGGAGCTGGTCGTGCTGTGCGACGTGTCCGGCTCGGTGGCCGGGTTCAGCCACTTCACCCTCCAGTTGGTGCACTCGCTCCGTGAGCAGTTCTCCCGGGTGCGGGTGTTCGCGTTCGTCGACACCACCGACGAGGTGACCTCGTTCTTCGAGACCGGGTCGGACCTCGGCTCCGCGATGAGCCGGATGGTCCGCGAGGCCGAGATCGTCACCTATGACGGTCACTCCGACTACGGTCACGCGCTGGCTGGCTTCGCGGACCGGTACGCCCACACCCTGACCAGGACGGGGTCGCTGCTCATCCTGGGGGACGGCCGCAACAACTACCGGGATCCGTCCGTCGAGGCACTCGAGTTCGTCAGCGAGCGGGTGGGACACACCCACTGGCTCAACCCGGAGCCCAAGCGGCAGTGGGGGACCGGCGATTCGGCGGCCAGGCTGTACTCCCAGTACGTGCCCATGCACGAGTGCCGCAACGTCGAACAGCTCACGACGGTCGTCGCGAGCCTGCTCCCCGTGTGAGTGATAGCGACGGCGGGGCGCGGCAGACGGCCGGGCGTCACCCCCGACCGATAGACTCACCGACCATGACCACGACGGGGACCACCGACGGCGCTCGGCGCCGCATCGGAGTGATGGGCGGGACCTTCGACCCCATCCATCACGGTCACCTCGTCGCGGCCAGCGAGGTCGCGCACCGGTTCGGTCTCGACGACGTGGTGTTCGTCCCCACGGGCGAGCCGTGGCAGAAGCGGGGCCGGGAGGTGTCCCCGGCCGAGGACCGCTATCTGATGACGGTCATCGCCACGGCCTCCAACCCGCGCTTCTCGGTCAGTCGCGTCGACATCGACCGCGACGGGCCGACCTACACGCTCGACACGCTCAAGGACCTGCTGCGCCAGCACCCGGACACCGATCTGTACTTCATCACGGGCGCCGACGCACTGGAGAAGATCCTCACGTGGCGCGGGTGGGAGGAGATGTTCGACTTCGCCACCTTCGTCGGGGTCTCCCGGCCCGGGTTCGAACTGTCCGACACGCACCTCACCGAGATCAGGGACGGGCGTGTCTACCTGCTCGAGATCCCCGCACTCGCCATCTCGTCCACGGAGTGCCGCCGCCGGGCGGCCGAGGACGCGCCCGTGTGGTACCTCGTGCCGGACGGTGTCGTGCAGTACATCGCCAAACGCAACCTCTACCGACCCGAGGGCTCGACCCGCCTGGACGGCACCCTCGCAGCGACGGCCCCGGTACACCGGGTGCCCGTCCCCACCGAACCCCACCCCGAGGAGAATCCCCAGTGACCGCAAGCCCCGAGGCCCTTGAGATGGCCGCCATCGCGGCCCGCGCCGCCGACGACAAGCTGGCGACCGACATCGTCGTCATCGACGTCTCCGGCCAACTCATCATCACCGACTGTTTCGTCCTGGCGTCCGCCGACACGGAGCGGCAGGTCAACTCCGTCGTCGACGAGATCGAGGACAAGCTGCGCGAGGCCGGTCACAAGCCGCTGCGTCGCGAGGGCACCCGCGAGGGCCGGTGGGCGCTGCTCGACTACAACGAGTTGGTCGTGCACGTCCAGCACGTCGACGAGCGTGACTACTACTCGCTCGACCGCCTGTGGAAGGACTGCCCGGTCGTCGAGATCGAGGGCGTCGAGACGTCGCGACGGCCCGCTGACGACGCCGGCAACGCCGACGACTCGCTCGCGCCGGAGGAGCCACAGCGGGATCAGGAGCTCTGAACCACCCGGTGACCCGACGTCTCATCCTCCTGCGTCACGGCCAGACGCACTACAACGCCTCGTTGCGGATGCAGGGACAGCTGGACACCGAGCTCAGTGAGCTGGGTATCCGGCAGGCCCATGCCGTCGGCCGCGTGCTGGCACCCCGTCGCCCGTGGACGATCCTGTCCTCGGACCTGCAGCGGGCGCACGAGACGGCGAAGGCGTTGGCCACCGAGGTGGGATTGGACGTCCGCACCGACCCCAGGCTGCGGGAGACGCACCTGGGGAGCTGGCAGGGCATGAGCCACTCCGAGGTCGACGGGCAGTGGCCCGACGCCCGGGTCCGGTGGCGCAGCAGCCCCCGGTGGTCGCCGCCGGAGGGGGAGAGCCGTCTGGACGTGGCGCGACGGACCCGAGAGGTCGTCGACGAGTTGGTCGAGTCGTCGCCCGACTGGAGCGAGCACCCCGCCGTGATCGTGGCCCACGGCGGCGCGATCGCGGCCCTCACCGCGTCGCTGCTCGAGTTGCCGGTGGAGCAGTACTCGGTGTTCAACGGGTTGGGCAACACGTGCTGGGTGCAGCTGTCGGCGCATGTCCGCCCCGAGGGCACGGCCGCGCAGCCTCCCGAGCCCGAGGTCGGCCCCACCACCGAGGCCGCCCGAGGTGTGCTGTGGCGCCTGGACCAGTGGAACGCCGGCATCACGCCCCCGGTGGGCTCGTCATGACGATCCGCCTGGTCACCGACTCGAGCGCCGACCTGCCGGCCGAGTGGGTCCGCGGGTTCGGCATCACGGTGGTGGGTCTGCACGTCGTGGAGGAGAACGACCGGGCGGTGTCCACGGCCGCGGTCACGCCCGACGAACTGGCGGAGATCTACGAGGAACTGCTCGCGGATCCCGACTGCACCGGCGTGGTGTCGGTGCACCTGTCCCGCGAGCTCTCGCGTACCTGGCAGTCGGCGGCCGATGCCGCGACCAGATTCGGGGGCCGGGTGCTGGTCTCGGACTCCCGCGGGGCGGGCATGGCGTTCGGGGCCGCCGTCGCCCAGTGCGCGTGGGCGGCGGGAAGCGGGCTCGGTCTGTCCGCGACCTACGAACTCGCCGAGCGGCTCTGCCGGGGCGCCTCGACGTACGCCGCCCTGGAGTCACTCGAGAGCCTGCGCAGAGGCGGCCGGATCAGTGCGCTCGCCGCGCTCTTCGGAAGCGCCCTGGCAATGCGCCCGGTGATCGTGTTGCGTAACGGATCGGTGGACCTGGCGGCCAAGGCCCGCACCACCACCAAGGCGCATGCGCGGCTGCGGTCCCTGCTGCGCGACGACGTGGCGCGCGGTGACGTGCTGGTGGTGGTCCACCACCACCAGGCGCGCGAGCGGGCCGAGGAAATGGCCACCGAGATCCGCAAGGAGACCCAGTTCCCGGAGCGGGTCATGATCGTCGAATTCGACGAGGTCCTCGCCTGGCACCTGGGGCCGGGAACAGTGGGTGTCTCTGTGACGGACCTGGTCGACACCGAATTCCCCATCCTTCCCCCCTCTCCACAGCCGGCGGACTAACGACCGCGATCAGGGCCGCCGCGGGGGTTCTGGCGGGCTAGCTTCGCGCCATGCGAACCGAGACCCCGGCACGATCCGGCGGCCCCGTCGACTCCCACCGGGACCCTGCGCGGGCGGCCGCCCTGCACCGACTCGCCAGCGCCCTCTCGCCGCCGGTTCCCGACCGGCCGACCTCGGTGCCGTGGGCCGACCTCGACCCCGCGGGTGACCGACCGGAGCGGATCCCGCCGCAGCATCCGGATGTGGACGCCTGGGCCGATCCGCCGTGGTGGGGTCGCATCCGGTGGGCGCCCGACCGGCTCGCCGGGATCGCCCTGGTGGTACTCGTGCTGGGTCTCGGCGCGTTCTCCGTGCACCGACTGATCTCCTCCGTCCCCGAAGGGCCTGCGGTGCCCGACCTCCCGTTGGCGGAGGTGGGGGAGACCGTTACCGAGGCCGCTGACGAGACCGGCGCCTCGCACCGGCCCGCCCCGCCGTCCCCGGGGTCGGTACCCGGGGAGGCGGTTCCCGCCGGGGAGCCGGTCGTCGTCTCCGTCGTCGGGCTGGTCGGCCGCAGTGGACTGGTCACCCTCGCGCCCGGCGCCCGGGTCGCCGACGCGCTCGACAGTGCGGGAGGTGTCCTGGAGGGCGGGGACCGGGACGGGCTCAACCTGGCGCGCAAGGTCACCGACGGCGAACAGATCCTCGTCGGGTCAGCCCCCGGCCCGGACGGGTCGGGAGGTCCGCGCAGCGACATCATCGGACCGGGCCCCGGCCCGGGGCAGGAAGGACCGGGGGCCGGCGCGCCCCCGCCTCCACCGGGTCCGGGTGGAGGCGGGGGGTTGATCGACCTCAACACCGCCGACGCCGCGGCGCTCGAGTCGTTGCCCGGTGTCGGGCCGGTGACCGCGTCGTCGATCCTGGCGTGGCGGGCCGCGAACGGGTCGTTCTCCGGCGTCGACCAGCTCGTAGAGGTCGACGGGATCGGGCCGGCGACCCTGGCACGGCTCCGGCCGCTGGTCACGGTGTGAGCGACCCGGTCGACACGTCACGGCGCCGGATTCCGGCGGCGCGCGATCTGCGGCTGGTCGTGCCGACGCTCGCGGTGTTCGCGGCCACGGCTGCGACGGGCGAGGCCCGACCGGCTCTCGCCGCCGCCGTCGCGGTGGTGTTGGCGGCGGCCGCGGTGGTCGCCGCACTGTGGTCCGTCGGCGGGTCGACCGGTTCCACGCAGGGGGTGCGCGAGCGTCTCGACCGCACCGCACTGGGCGTCCTCGCGCTGGCGTGCGCGACGGGTGCGGTCGCGGCGGGGGTGCAGGCCGCCCGGGTGCACGCCCTGGCCGCGCACCCGCTGAACGATCTGGTGGGAGCGCGCACAGGCGTACAGGCGGTGGTGACCGGGTTCGACCGGCCGATCCGCGGCGGTGGGGTGGTGGTGCCGGTCCGGGTGGAGTCCACCGGGTCGGGGAACTCGATGCGCGAGGCCGAACTCGACGTGGTGGTGCTCGCCCGCGACGGCTGGAGGGGGCTCCCGCCGGGGACCCGGGTGGAGACTTCGGTGGCGGTGGTGGAGCCGCGGTCGGCGGGGGAGCCGCCCGCGCTCCGCGCGCTGGTGCCGCCCCGCGTGACGGGCCCACCCGGATGGTCCGGACGGGTCCCGGCGGCGGTGAGGGAGCGGCTCCGGCAGGTGTCCGGCCGCGCGCTCGAGGGAGAGGCCGCAGGGCTGCTCCCGTCCTTCGTCCTGGGCGACGAGGGCGGGGTGTCCACCCGGACCCGGGAGGAGTTCCGGGCGGCCGGGCTGGCGCACCTCGCCGCGGTCTCGGGTGCTAACACCACCTACGTCGTGGGTGCGGTCCTGCTCGCCGCGGCGGCTCTCGGGGTCGGGCGGCGTGGGCGGATCCTGGCCGCGGGACTCGCGCTGGCCGGATTCGTGGCCGTGGTCGGCCCGGAACCGGCCGTCCTGCGCGCCGCCGGCACCGGGGCCATCGGTCTGGCGGCACTCGGCGCCCACCGCACCGGCCGCCCGCTGGCCGCGCTGGCGGCGGTGGTGCTCGTCGTCGCCCTGCTCGATCCCGCCACGGCCACCGGCACCGGCTTCGTCCTGTCCGTCACCGCGACCGCCGCCCTGGTCCTGGCGGCGAGGCCGGTGGCCCAGCGGATCCGTCGACCGTGGATGCCCGGGCCGGCCGCCGACATCCTGGCGGTGTGCGTCGTCGCCCACCTGGCGACGTTGCCGGTGCTCGTGGCCTCGGGCCTGGGTCAGGGGCCGTGGGCCCTGCCCGCGAACATCGCCGTCGCCCCGGCCGTCCCGCTGGTCACCGTGCTCGGCACCGCGGCGGCCGCGCTCGGCCCGGTGTGGGAGAGCGGTGCGGTCCTGCTGGCCGCGGCCTGCGCCCCCGCATTGTGGTGGCTCGAGACCGTCGCCGGCATCGCTGCCGGGCTGCCGGGCTCGCCACCCGTCATGCCCGGGTGAGCAGTTCCTGGTCGCGCACCAGGTCGAGTGACAGCGTCCGATAGCCCTGTTCCTCGAAGAACACGGTGAGCCGGTCGTCGTCGACGCTCATGACGATCCCCGAGCCCCACTCACGGTGCACGACCGCGGACTGCAGGGGGAAATCCGCCGCGTCGTGGGTGAGGTCGACCGCGGTGCCGGCGTCGCAGGTGTCGCAGTTCCCGCACGGGTCCGCGAGCTCCTCACCGAAATACCCCAGAAGGAACTGGCGACGGCACCCGTCGGTCTCGGCGTATCCGCGCATCATCTCGATCCGCGAGCGATCGATCCGCTCGAACGTCTCCGACGTCTCCTCGGCCCGCCGGACCGCCTCCTTGGGCCGCACGTCCTCCACGAGTCGCAGGCCCTCCCGCCCGGACTCGACGACCGCCGCCGCCTCGAGGAGATTGACCGCCCCCGTGACGCGCTTTCCGCCGAAGTCCAGCGACTTCCTCAACCGGGTCAGCCGCACCGGGCCGTCGGCCCGGCGGAGGTGCGTGATGACCACCCGGATGACCTCCTCGTCGGCGCTGTGCGACGAGAAGAAACTCCGCAGGCCCAGGTCCTCGCTGCGGTAGTGGAGTTCGATCGTCGCCGGCTCGCGGTCGCGGCCGGCCCGTCCCGCCTCCTGGTAGTACGTGTCGAGTGAGTCGGGGATGTCGGCGTGCAGGACGAACCGCACGTCCTCCTTGTCGATCCCCATCCCGAACGCACTCGTCGCCACCACCACGTCGAGGTCACCATCGAGGAAGGCGCCCAGCGTCTCCTCGCGGTCGGCCGACTTCTGGCCGGCGTGGTAGGCACGCACCCTCATCGGCCGATCCGAGTCGGCCGCTCGTGCGGCGATGCGCTCGGCGTACTCCTCGGTGGACCGGCGGGTGGCGGTGTAGACCAGTCCGGGGCCGCCGAGTTCGACGGCCCGCTCCACGACCGCGTCCTGTTTGCCGTCGTCCTCGACGTGCCGTCTCACCGCGAGGTGCAGTTCCGACCGGTCGAATCCTCCGGCCAGCACCAGGGCGTCGGACATGGCGAGCCTGTCGACGATCTCCTCGCGGACCGGGGTCGAGGCGGTGGCGGTGAGCGCGATGACGGTCGGCGACCCCATCCGGTGGCGGGCGGCGTCCAACCGCAGGTAGTCGGGGCGGAAGTCGTGGCCCCAGGCGGAGACGCAGTGCGCCTCGTCGACCACGAGGAAGCTCGGCTCGGCGGCACGGAGCCGGTCGAGCACCTCTCGTTTGGCCAGTTGCTCAGGGGTGAGGAACACGAAGTGGACGCGCCCCGCGACGACCTCGTCCCAGGCCTCCGCCTGCTGTCGCACGCCCATCGAGGAGTTGATCGCCAGCGACCGGGTGGGCGCGGAATCCGCGAGCGAGTTCAGACCCTCGCACTGGTCGCTCTGCAACGCGATGAGCGGTGAGACCACCACACACGGGCCGTCCGCCATGATCCCGGCGAGCTGGTAGATCGCCGATTTGCCGTAGCCGGTGGGCAGCACCGCCAGCACGTCGCGGCCTCCCACCGCCGCCTCGATCGCCTCGGCCTGCATCGGGCGCAGGTCGTCCCAGCCGAACACGCGGCGCGCCACCTCGTGGGGATCGGTGGCCTCGGCCTGGGTCGTCGTCACCAGTGCGTCCTCTCTATCCGCGGTCGGGCTGCCCGCGGTGGGATGGTCCCGGACCGTCGAGCGTATGCGCACTGGGCGGTGTGCTCCCACCGCACGCGCCCCCGACCGGTCGCGGGGCACCTGCCGCCGCGCCTACAGTCGGAATATGGAGATGGACATCACTCTCAGGGTTGATGGCGAGCAGCATGTCGTCACCGTGGACACACGCACGACCCTCCTCGACGCACTGCGCGACCGGCTCGGTAACTACTCGGCCAAGAAGGGCTGCGACCACGGACAGTGTGGGTCCTGCACCGTGTTGGTCGACGACCGCAGGGTCACCTCGTGCCTGTCGCTGGCGGTGGCGCAGGAGGGGAAGGACGTGGTCACCGCGGCGGGCCTGTCCGAGAACGGCCTCCATCCGCTCCAACAGGCGTTCATCGACACCGACGCGTTCCAGTGCGGCTACTGCACACCCGGTCAGGTGTGCAGCGCCGTCGGGATGATCGACGAGGCCCGGGCCGGCGCGCCGAGCCTCGTCACAGAGGATCCGGGTGCGGAGATCGCCCTGACCGACGAGGAGATCCGGGAACGGATGAGCGGCAACCTGTGCAGATGCGCCGCCTACCCCAACATCGTCGCCGCCATCCGACAGGTCGTCGATTCCGCGGGCGACGAGGCGGAAGGGGCCGAGCGATGAGACCGTTCCGGTACGAACGTCCCACGGACACCGACTCGGCCGTCGCCTTCCTGCAGGAGCACGCCGGTGCCAGACCACTGGCGGGCGGTACCAATCTCATCGATCTGATGAAGCTGGGAGTGGCCACCCCGGACGTCGTCGTGGACGTGTCCCGGCTCCCGCTGGACTCCGTCGACCGGTCGGGCGACGGCGGCGTGCGGATCGGCACCAACGTGCGCAACGCCGACCTGGCGGCCCACCCTCTCATCCGGGCCGACTACCCGGTGCTGAGCCGCGCACTGCTGTCCGCCGCGTCACCGCAACTGCGCAACCTCGCCACGACGGGGGGCAATCTGCTCCAACGGACCCGCTGTGTGTACTTCCAGGACGTCACCACCCCGTGCAACAAGCGCGAGCCCGGAACCGGCTGCTCCGCCATAGGTGGTTACACGCGCTATCACGCGGTCTTCGGCCACTCTTCCGACTGCATCGCCACCCATCCCTCCGACATGGCGGTCGCCCTGGCGGTACTCGACGCGACTGTGATCGTCGTGGGTCCCGGCGGGGAACGTCGGATCCCGGTCACACGGTTCCACCGTCTCCCAGGTGACCAACCCCAGCGGGACACTGTCCTGGAGAGTGACGAGCTGGTGGTGGCGGTCGAGTTGCCCCCTCCCGTGCGCGGCGCCGTCGCCACCTACCGCAAGGTCCGTGACCGGGCGTCCTTCGCATTCGCGATCGTCTCCGTGGCCGCGCATCTGAGCGTCGACGACGGAGTCGTCACCGACGCCCGGATCGCCTGCGGTGGAGTCGCCCACGCGCCGTGGCGCGCCACCCGGGCCGAGGAGACGCTCACGGGTCGGGCCGCCACCGCCGCGTCGTTCGCCGAGGCGGCCGACGCCGAGCTGGCCGCGGCCGAGCCCGTCGACGGCACCGAGTTCAAGGTGCCGTTGCTGCGGCGGACGATGATCGCCGTCTTGCGCGACCTGACGGCCGGGTCTACGAGCGGTCGCGCCGGTGCGGCCGGACAGGAGGATGCTCGATGAGCGCCATGGGCACGTCCGTCCCCCGTCTCGACGGCCCCGCCAAGGTGACCGGGACGGCACCGTACGCCTTCGAGCACACCGGGCCGGGCGAGACGGTGCATCTTCATCCGATCACCGCCACCATCGCGCGGGGCACCGTCACCGCGATGGACACCGCGGCGGCCGAGGCCGAGCCGGGGGTTCTCGCCGTGCTCACCCCGTGGAACGCGCCGCGGCTGGCCGACACCTCGGAGCGCGAGTACGCCATCTGTCAGGACGCGGAGGTGCTCTATCGCGGTCAGCCGATCGGACTGGTGTTGGCCGAGACCGCCGAGGTGGCGCGGTGGGCCCAGTCGCTGGTGCGGGTGGCGTACGACCAGGCGCCCCACGACGTCGCCTTTCGCCCCGACCATGCCGACGCCTACGAGCCCGAGGTCGTCAACGGCGGCTACGGGCCCACGTCCGCGACCGGTGAGATGGGCCCCGCCCTCGCACAGGCGGGCGTCGACGGCCACGTCGTGGACCACAGCTACTCCACTCCCGAGGAACACAACAATCCCATGGAGCCGCACGCCGTCTCCGCCCACTGGGACCCCGACGAGCCCCTGCTGACGATGTATGACTCCACCCAGTCCCCGCACGGCGTGGCCACGACGCTGGCACCGGTGTTGGGCCTGGAGGCCGGGCAGATCCGGGTCATCGCGCCACACGTCGGCGGCGGCTTCGGCTCCAAGGGCGCACCGCACGCCCACGACGTGCTGGCCGCCCTGGGCGCGATGCACCTGCCGCGCAGGCTGATCAAGTACGCGGTCACCCGGCAGCAGATGTTCGTCTTCGTCGGGTACCGCCCGCGGACGGTGTCCCGGATCCGGCTGGCCGCCGACGCTGACGGGCACCTGACCGCGATCGGCCACGAGGCCTGGTCGCAGAGTTCGCGGGTCAAGGAGTTCGTGGAGCAGTCCGCGGTCCCGTCCCGGTCGATGTACGCCGCGCCCAACCGCAGGACGACTCACCGTGCCGTGCCTCTGGATGTGCCCGCGCCGTACTGGATGCGTGCGCCGGGGGAGGCCCCGGGCGCGTTCGCGGCGGAGGTCGCGATGGACGAGCTGGCCGAGACGTGCGGGCTCGACCCCATCGACCTACGGGTGCGCAACGACCCGGAGACCGACCCGGAGTCGGGCAAACCCTGGACGTCGCGGCGCCTGGTCGACTGCCTGCGCGAGGGTGCGCAGCGATTCGGGTGGTCCCGGCGCCCGACCACTCCGGCCTCCCGTCGGGACGGCTGCTGGCTGGTCGGCTACGGCGTGGCGGGTGCGGCGTACCCGCACATGGTGCAACCCGGGTCGCGCGCTACGATCCGTGCCGAGGGCGACGGCCGATACCGCGTCCGGGTGGGGGCCGTGGACATCGGCACCGGCACGTGGACCGCGCTCACCGCGGTCGCCGCCGACGCGCTCGGCCGACCCGCCGAGTCGATCACCCTGGAGATCGGCGACTCGGCCCTGCCCTACGCCACGGTCGCCGGCGGTTCGTCCGGCATCTCATCCTGGGGTTCGGCCATCTTCGCCGCGGCCGGACGGTTCCGGACCAGGTACGGCGACGATCCGCCCCGCGGCGCGGAGACCACCGCCGCGGCCGGCGACTATCCCGAGCTCGAGCGCTACCGTGCGATCTCCTTCGGCGCCCACTTCGTCGAGGTCCGCGTGGACGCCGACACCGGGGAGATCCGGGTGCCCCGGATGTTGGGCGTGTTCTCCATCGGCCGGGTCGTCAATCCCCGCACCGTGCGGTCGCAGTTCATCGGCGGCATGACGTTCGGGCTGTCAATGGCGCTGCACGAACAGAGCGTGCGGGACACCCGTTTCGGCCACGTCGTCACGCAGAACCTCGCGGACTACCACGTCCCGACCCACGCCGACGCCACGGATATCGACGCGGTGTGGCTGGACGAGGTCGACGAGCACGCGACCCCGATGGGCACGCGCGGTGCGGGCGAGATCGGCAACGTCGGCAGCGCGGCGGCCGTCGCCAACGCCGTCTACAACGCGACCGGTGCCCGCATCCGCGACCTACCGGTCCACGCCGACGCGCTCCTGGAACACCTGCCCGTCGATCAGTGACCGCCGGTCGGACCGCCGTCGTCCCCGAGATCGGCGGGATGGTCGATGTCGCGCGGGGACCCCGTGCCGTCGCACGGCACTTCCCGCACCTCGTGCGAGTGCTCCCGTAGATGGTGGCGAGCTCCGGCGTCACCGACCGCCGAGGCGATGATCGCGGCATGGTGCGATGCGCCGAGGAGGACCGGGTGTGCACGGACCCCGCCGTAGGTCGCGACCGCCAGTGGCGCATCGGCGGCCATGACCCGGCGGACCGATTCCGCGCCCAGCCACGGCATGTCGACGGGGACGACCACCGCGTCCTCGGCCCCGACGGCCGTGAGCCCGGCGCGCAGCGAGGACCCCATCCCCGTCTGCCAGAGCGGATTGTGCACCACCTCGGCGCCGGGCACGTCCAGCTCGACCGCGCCACTGACCACCACGACCCGCTCACATCCGCCCGCGTGGAGCAGCGCCACGGCGTGGTCGACCAGCCGTGCTCCGCGGAAGTCGACCACGGCCTTGGGCCGGCCGAACCGGCGACCCGCGCCCGCGGCCAGCACCAGGCCGGTCATCGGTGGATGGCCACGTCGAGGCCCGTGAGCGGCGCGCCGGTGCCGCCGCGGCGATGGGCGACCAGTTCGGCGGCGACGGACACGGCGGTCTCCTCCGCTGTGCGCGCACCGAGGTCCAGTCCGAGGGGGGAACGCAGGCGGGCGAGTTCGGAGTCGGTGAGTCCCTCCGCTCTGAGCAGATCGAGTCGTTCGGCGTGGACGCGGCGGCTACCCATCGCGCCGACGTACCCCGCCGGACTGCGCAGGGCCGACCGCAGGAGCGGTATGTCGAACTTGTGGTCGTGGGTGAGCACGCAGATCGCGGTGGATTCGGCGACCGTCACGGAGTCCAGGTAGTCGTGCGGCCAGCAGGTGATCACCTCGTGTGCCTCCGGGAAGCGCTCTCGTCGGTTGAGGGCGGGGCGGGCGTCGCAGACCACCACCCGGTAGCCGAGCAGGGCGCCGGCCCGGCTGAGCGCCTCGCCGAACGCGCTCGCGCCGAAGATGAGAAGGGAGGGGGGAGCGAAGGAGTGCACCAGCACGCGGGTGGCCGGCTCGTCGACGCCCGTGGGGCCGGGGATGTCGACCGTCACCGCACCGGGGCGACCGACGTGTTCGGCCGCGACGCGGGTCGCGTGACGGTCCAGGTGCGTGTCACCGAGGGAACCCTCGGTGCCGTCGGTTGCCACCACCAGGTGGGCGCCGGGGCATCGGCCTGTCACGGTGGTCGCGAGGACCGCCGACCGACCTCCGCGCAGCGTCTGGCGCACCCGTTCCAGCGCATTGTGACCGGCGTCGTCGAGCGGGTGGACGAGGACCTCCGAGGTCCCGCCGCAGGTCGGCCCTTCGGCGAACGCGGTGAGCTCATCCCCGCCGAAACGGGCGAGCACGGGGGTGCCGTCGGCGATCACCTGCTCGCACAGGGAGAACACCGTCCCGTCCACGCAGCCACCCGAGACGCCGCCGACGACCTCGCCGTCGGCGGCGACCGCCATCGCCGCACCCGGCGGAAGGGGCGCCGACCCCCCGGTGTGCACGACCCTGGCCAACGCGCCGGGCACGTTCTCCAGGCGCCAGCGGCGTACGGCGTCGAGCAGCAGATCCACCTCCCCAGTATCCCGGCGACCACAGGCCGCCGCATCCGTTCGTCGGCGCTGCCTGACCGGATGCGTGGTCGGCGACCGCGGTGGACCATGGGCGTCACAGTCGGACCCTGGAAGACCACCCGGAGGAGGAATCATGGGCAAGCGGGAAGACCTAGCGGGACGTACGGTCGTCGTCACGGGTGCCTCGAGCGGATTCGGCCGCGGCACGGCACTGGCACTCGGTGAGCGGGGTGCCCACGTCGTCGTCGCCGCCCGGAGGGCCGCACCGCTGGAGGAGGTCGTCACGCAGATCACCGGGGCCGGCGGCAGCGCGGTGGCAGTGCCGACCGACGTCAGCGACGCGGACGCCGTCGAGCAGCTCGCCGCGGCGGCGGAGGAGCGTTTCGGTCACATCGACGTGTGGGTCAACAACGCTGCGGTCGGCGTCATGGGTCTGTTCTGGGAGGTGCCCGTCGCCGACCACGCGCGGCTCGTCGACGTGGACCTCAAGGGGATGATGTTCGGTGCCCATGCGGCGCTGCGCCGCTTCGCCGCTCGAGGGGAGGGCGTGTTGGTCAACGTCGGCTCGGTCGCCGGCGAGGTGCCGTTGGCGTACCAGGCCAGCTACGCCGCGGCGAAGGCGGGCATCAGCAGCCTGGGACGTTCACTCAACGAGGAGCTGCGGTTGGCCGGGTTGGGCGAACAGGTCACGGTGTCCACGATCCTGCCGTGGGCCGCCGACACGCCCTGGTGGGATCACGTCGGAAACTACACCGGACACGCGCCCAGGCTGTCGGCGATGGACGATCCCGACATCGTGGTGGAGGCGATCATCGACGCGTGCACCGATCCGCAGCAGGAGCGGCCGGTCGGCCCCAAGGCCCGCACCGCGAGGTCCTCGCACAGGCTGTTCCGCGAGCTGGGCGAGCGGTTCTCCGGGAAGCTCTCGGAGTCCGAGATCAGCAAGGGCACGCCCGTGCCGGACACCGCCGGCGCCCTCCACGAGCCGGTCGCGGAGGGCACCGCGGTCCACGGTGACACCCGGGAGCGGATGGTCATGGAGGACGCCGAGCGGCGGTCCTGAGGCCGACAGGTCCGGGGGTCACGGCGTGGGCATGCCTCCGGTCACCGCGAGTGTCTCGCCGATCACGTAGCTGGACTCGGGCGAGGCGAGGAACACGTAGGCGGGCGCCAACTCGGTGGGTTGCCCGGCGCGGCCGAGCGGGGTGGACGTGCCGAACTCGGGCAACTCCTCCTTGGGCTGCCCGTACGACACCTGTAGAGGAGTCCAGATGGGGCCGGGCGCCACGGCGTTGACCCGGATCCCCTTGGGGGGCGAGCTGTTGCGCCAGCCCCTTGGTGAAGTTGTTGATCGCGGCCTTGGTGGACGCGTAGTCCAGCAGGTTCGGCGGCGCCATGTAGGCCACCACGGACGTGGTGTTGATGATCGTGGACCCGGGTTCCAGATGGCGCAACGCGGCCCTGGTCACCCGGAACATCCCGACGATGTTGACCCCGAAGGTGTCGGTGAGCTGCTCGTCGGGCAGATCCTCGAGCGCGGGTGCGACGACCTGCTTGCCGGCGTTGTTGACGAGGATGTAGAGGCCTCCGAGCCGCTCGACGGCGGTGTCGGCGAGGCTCTCGCAGAACGCGCGGTCGGTGAGATCGCCGGGGATGAGCACGGCCGTGCGGCCCTCGCGCTCGATGATCTCGGCGACCGCGCGGGCGTCGGGTTCCTCCTCGGGCAGGTGGTGGATGGCCACGTCGGCGCCCTCGCGGGCGAAGGCGATCGCCACCGCGGCCCCGATGCCCGAGTCGCCGCCGGTGATGAGCGCCCTGCGGCCGGTGAGCCGGCCGGTGCCACGGTAGGAGTGCTCGCCGAGGTCCGCCTTCGGCTCCAGGTCGGCGTCGAGGCCCGGCTCGTCCTGGTGTTGGACCGGCGGCTCGATGGCGGGGTAGCGGGTCGCCGGGTTCTGGAACGTCAGCTGGTCCGTCGTCTCGGTGTTAACGTCCTGGTTCTCGCTCATGTCGTTCCTTTCGATGCTGGGACACCGCGCATCGTGGCGCTCCGCGTCGGCGTCGCTCGGTCGGACTGGCTCGTGGCCCCGAAATTACGTCGGGGAGCGGGCGGGGTCGACCGGTCGGGGC
The DNA here is from genome assembly GCF_017168155.1 of Dietzia sp. KRD202. NCBI lineage: Bacteria > Bacillati > Actinomycetota > Actinomycetes > Mycobacteriales > Dietziaceae > Dietzia > Dietzia sp. KRD202. The sequence continues at coordinate 253,765 of NZ_JABFAN010000016.1, forward strand.
GCGGTGGTGGTGCGGGCCTGTCGGCGGGGCGTGGCACGATGACTGGGATAGACGACAACGACGACACCAACAACGACGACGACGAGGAGCGCAGATGGCATCGGGGTCGGCACCGGCTGTGTTGCACCTGGTGTTGGGCGAGGACGAGTTCCTCACCGAACGCGCCACCACGGGCGTCGTCTCGACGGTGCGTGCGGCGACCCCGGCCGGGCAGGACCCGCCGGTGGTCTCGAGGCTCGGTGGGCCGGAGGTCACCGCCCCGCAGTTGTTCGAACTGCTCTCGCCGTCCTTGTTCGGCGAGGCCCGCATCGTGGTGATCACCGGCGCGGCGGAGCTGGGCAAGGACGCCCAGTCCGCGGTGCTCGGCGCGGCCCGTGATCTGCCCCCCGAGACGGTTCTGGTCGTCCAGCACACCGGTGGCGGCCGCGCCAAGGCCCTGGTGGCGGACCTGCGCAAGGCGGGGGCCGAGGAACATGCGGCCGGCAAGCTCACCCGGCACATGGACGTGGTCGGCTTCGTCCGGTCCGAGTTCCGGACACTCGACGTGAGGGTCGCGCCCGAGGCCTGCGAGGCCCTGGTGGAGGCGGTGGGCACGGACCTGCGGCAGTTGGCGTCGGCGTGCGGTCAGCTCGTGGCCGACACCGGCGGCAAGGTCGATGTCGAGGCGGTGCGCCGTTACCACTCGGGGGTCGTGGGGGTCAGCGGGTTCACCGTGGCCGAACGCGCGGTCACGGGGGACGTGGCCGGTGCGATCGAGGCACTGGAGTGGGCCATGCACACCGGCGTCCCGCACGTCGTGCTCGCGGATGCCCTGGCCGACGCGGTGAACTCCATCGCCCTGGTCGGTACCCAGCGGGGCGTGCCGCCGGCCGACCTGGCCCGGCAGGGCCTGCCGCCGTGGAAGGTCAAGAAGGTCACCGCGCAGACCCGGTACTGGTCCATCGAGACCCTGGGCAGCGCGCTGCAGGTCGTCGCGACCCTCAACGGCGAGGTCAAGGGCGGGGCGGAGGACACGTCCTACGCCCTCGAGCGCGCCGTCCGCGCGGTCGGAACGCTCGCGTCCGCCGGCTGACCGGGCCCGCGCAGCGGGGACGTGAGCGGACCCGCATCGGGGACACTCCGGCCGCTCATACGACGGCCACACACACGACAGCCACTCATACGACGAGGGCCCACCTCACGCACGTGGTGCGGGGTGGGCCCTCGGAGCCTCATCACGTCAGGCGAGCAGACGTGGGGCTGGGTGCCTCCCGGTCAGGGGAGGGACCGGGGTGCTCAGAGGCTGTTGACAGCCTTGGTGAGCGCCGACTTCTTGTTGGCGGCCTGGTTCGGGTGGATGACACCCTTGCTGGCGGCCTTGTCGAGCTGACGGGAGGTGGCGACGAGCAGGGCGCCGGCCTTCTCCTTGTCACCGGCCGCGGTGGCCTCACGCAGGCTGCGGATGGCGGTACGCAGGCCCGACTTGGTCGACTGGTTGCGGAGGCGGTTGCGCTCGTTGGTGAGGTTCCGCTTGATCTGGGACTTGATGTTGGCCACTCGTCACACCTTTTTGTCGTGTGTCGACGGCTCCACGAGGGGATCCCGCCGATCGGATGTCTTGTCGTCTCGTCCGCGCGGACACGTGCACAACGTGCTCCGGTGGACACCGACGGCCCACTTTACCAGCGGGGGTGTCACCGGCCAAAACGTGCGACGACGCCTCCGTTGATCCCCGGGCCCGGGGGGGCCGCTCGTGCTCAGCGCCAGCCGTAGTCGGCGCGGAGCCGATCGGCGACCGCCTCGAACTTCGACCGCGGGCAGATCGCGCCCTCGCGGCGGATGCCCTGTTCGGGAACGTCCAGCACGCGGTCGAGGCGCACCCAGCTCGGTCGGCCCTCGGGGTCCCAGGGGCCCGATCCGAGCCCGAGCCACCCCTCGTCGTCGTCCCTGGAGTGCTGCGACGAGAGCTGGAGGCCGAGCAGGCGGTCCCCGTCGCGCCCGACCACCAGGACCGGGCGGTCCTTGCCGCGGCCGTCGTTCTCCTCGAACTCGACCCAGGTCCAGACGATCTCGCCGGGGTCGGCGTGGCCGTCGAGGTCGGGCGCGTAGGCGATCCGGCGAGCCCGGCTCGAGGTGGGGGCGGTGCCGGTGGTGGCGGGCCGTCCCCCGCCACCGACCTCCGGGGACAGGGCGGGGGAGACCCCACGGTCGTCCAGCCGCCTACGTACCTCGCGCGCGACGGTCGGTCCGTACCTGCGGCCCACGCGGACCGCCGTTCGACCCACCCGGGCCCAGTCGATAGCCATGGGCGTCAGCGTAACCGCCCTATGATCTCGACATGGACATGCTGTTGGCAGTGGTGTGGGCGGACGACGACGTCCCGGTGGATCCTGCGGACGCCGCGGGCCTGCGGGCACGGATCGCGGACGCCGTCGAGGGGCCGCTGGCCGCCCTCGGGGTGGACGAGTACCTGCTCAACGTGCGCGACGAGGCGGTCTCGGGCGCGATGATCGACGTCCGGGTCACGCCGCGGCCGGTGCTGGCGGCGCTGCGCGCCCGCGTGCCGGTCGCCTCGGCTTCCGCGTGCGCCGACCTGATGGAGGCACTGCGCGAGCTGGGGCCGGTGTCGGCCTGGTCGGTCACCGCCTCCGAGCCGCTGCCCGCGGCCGGACCGGGGCCGGGCGGCCGGTGCGAGGGGATGGCCAACCTGGCGTTCCTGCGGCGGCCGGAGCGCATCGGCCGGGAGGAGTGGCTGCGCACCTGGCTCGAGGAGCACACGCAGGTCGCGATCGACACCCAGTCCACCACCGCCTACACCCAGCACGTGGTGGTCCGCGCGTTGACCGCCGACGCACCGGTGATCGACGGGATCGTGGAGGAGGTCTTCCCCATCGAGGCCGCGACGGACCTCGGGGTGTTCTTCGACGCCGGCGGTGACGACTCGCGCATGGCGGCCAACATCGAGGCCATGACCGCCTCGACCGGACGGTTCCTCGACGACGGCACGGTGGACGCCGTCCCCACAGGGCGGTACGTGATGGGAGTTCCCGGCGCGGGCGTGTGACAATGGGGTGATCGCCCGGTCGGACCGCACCCAGCCACGCCCGGGCCCGCCCGAGGAGTGATCGAGATTCCCAACTTCGCAGAGACGACGTTCACCGATCCCGCCAGGATCAGGAACTTCTGCATCATCGCCCACATCGACCACGGCAAGTCGACGCTCGCCGACCGCATGCTGCAACTCACCGGCGTGGTCGAGGAGCGGCTCATGCGCGCCCAGTACCTCGACCGGATGGACATCGAGCGCGAGCGCGGCATCACCATCAAGGCGCAGAACGTCCGCCTGCCGTGGGTGCCGCGGTCCGGCCCCCACCAGGGCGAGGAGATCGTCCTGCACATGATCGACACCCCGGGCCACGTGGACTTCACCTACGAGGTCTCCCGCGCGCTCGAGGCGTGCGAGGGTGCGATCCTGCTGGTCGACGCCGCGCAGGGCATCGAGGCCCAGACGCTGGCCAACCTCTACCTGGCCATGGAGAACGACCTCGAGATCATCCCGGTGCTCAACAAGATCGACCTGCCGGCGGCGGACCCGGACCGGTTCGCCGAGGAGATCTCCCACATCGTCGGGTGCGAGCCGGACGACGTGCTGCGGGTCTCCGGCAAGACGGGCATGGGCGTCGAGGCGCTGCTGGACAAGGTGTGCGAGAAGGTCCCCGCGCCCGTGGGCGATCCGGACGCCCCGGCCCGCGCGATGATCTTCGACTCGGTGTATGACACCTACCGCGGTGTCGTCACCTACGTCCGGGTGTTCGACGGCTCGCTCAACCCGCGCGAGAAGGTCAGGATGATGTCCACGGGCAGCACCCACGAGGCGCTCGAGGTCGGCATCATCTCGCCGGAGCCCAAAGCGACGAAGGGGCTCGGGCCCGGCGAGGTCGGTTATCTCATCACCGGCGTCAAGGACGTCCGCCAGTCCAAGGTCGGCGACACCATCACCACCGCCCGCGGCGGGGCGGAGGAGCCGCTCGCGGGGTACGCCGAGCCCAACCCGATGGTCTTCTCCGGGCTGTACCCGATCGACGGGTCCGACTACCCGGTCCTGCGCGACGCCCTGGACAAGCTCCAGCTCAACGACGCGTCGCTGGACTATGAGCCCGAGACGTCGGTCGCGCTCGGGTTCGGCTTCCGCTGCGGCTTCCTCGGACTGTTGCACATGGAGATCACCCGGGACCGGCTGGAGCGCGAGTTCAACCTCGACCTCATCTCCACCGCCCCGAACGTGGTGTACCGGGTGGTCGCGGAGGACGGCAGCGAGCACCAGGTCACCAACCCGTCGTACTGGCCCGAGGGCAAGCACCGCGAGATCTACGAGCCGATCGTCAAGTGCACGATCATCGTGCCCAGCGAGTACGTGGGCACGGTCATGGAGCTGTGCCAGTCCAAGCGCGGCGAGATGAAGGGCATGGACTACCTGTCCGAGACCCGTGTCGAGCTGCGGTACGTCATGCCGATGGGCGAGATCATCTTCGACTTCTTCGACTCGCTCAAGTCCCGCACCAAGGGCTACGCGTCGATGGACTACGAGGAGGCCGGCGAGCAGGTCTCCGATCTGGTCAAGGTCGACATCCTGCTGCAGGGTGAGGCCGTGGACGCGTTCAGCGCGATCGTGCACCGCGACTACGCCCAGGCCTACGGCAACAAGATGACGGGCAAGCTCAAGGAGCTCATCCCGCGTCAGCAGTACGAGGTGCCGATCCAGGCGGCGATCGGCGCGAAGATCATCTCCCGTGAGAACATCCGCGCGATCCGCAAGGACGTGCTCTCCAAGTGCTACGGCGGCGATATCAGCCGTAAGCGCAAGCTGCTGGAGAAGCAGAAGGAGGGCAAGAAGCGGATGAAGTCCATCGGGCGGGTGGACGTGCCGCAGGAGGCCTTCGTCGCGGCGCTGTCGGCGGATTCGAGCGCGGACAAGAAGTAGGCCCGGCCGCCGCGCGGGTGCGATCCGCCCGGACGGCGGGGCCTCACGCCCGCGCGCGGTGTCGGCGGACGGCGCACCGGTTGGTGCACCGCGTCGAGCAGTAGGTCTTGCGTCCGTTGCGGGTGGTGTCGGCGAAGACTGCGACGCAGTCGTCGGCGGCGCACCGCGCGAGCCGGTCGATGCCCCGCGAGGTCAGGTGGAGTGCGGTGCCCACCGCGAACATGGCGGTGAGCAGGCGGGCGAAGGAGACGTCGTCGGCGCGGTAGTGCACGTGCCAGTGGCCGTCGTGGTCGGTGAGGCGCGGCGGTGCCGAGTGCTCGGCCAGGAGGGCGTTGAGGGCGTCGGCGCGCCCGTGCGGCGCTGTGGTGTCGACGACGACGAGCCACGCGTCCAGGAAGGTGTCGACCTCGTCCAGGTCCGCGTCCGAGGCGTTCCGGTCGATGGTCACCCCCGCCTCGCGACAGCGGTCCACCAGTTCGCGGGTGGTGCGGGGGCGGCGATTGGCCAGGTCGGCGGCCAGGGTGACCGGATCGGCCCCGTAAGGGTTGATATACACAAACCAATTACAGCACAGTGATCGCCATGCCCTCATCGTTCGCGGCCGTCGCCGCGTCCCCCGCACTCGGTGTGTCCGTGTGGGTGCTCGCCGCGCTGGTCCTGGCGGCGTTCGTCGCCGGCTGGGTGGACTCGGTGGTCGGCGGGGGAGGGCTCATCCAGCTGCCGGCGCTGGTGATCGCACTGCCGGCGGAGGCCTCGACGCCGGAGATCCTCGGCACCAACAAATTGTCTTCGGTCGCCGGCACCCTGGTCGCGACCCTGACTTATCTCCGGAAGATCCGTGTGCCGGTGGCGATGGTGCTCCCACTGGTGGTGGCGGCTTTCGCGGGATCCGCGGCCGGGTCCTCGGTGGCCCGGTTCATCCCCAAGGAGCTCCTCACGCCGATCGTCCTGGTGGCCGTCGTGGCGGTGGGCGCCTACACCTACTTCACGCCGACCATGGGGCGGGTCCACGAGGAACGGCACACCGGCTGGTCGCGGACGTGGCGCTCGGCGCTCATCGGTGGGGTGATCGGGTTCTACGACGGGGTGCTCGGCCCGGGGACGGGGTCGTTCTTCGTCATCGCGATCGTCGCGTTCCTGGGGTTCGGGTTCCTCCAGGGCACCGTGGCGGCCAAGCTCGCCAATCTCACCACGAACATCGCCTCGATCCTGGTGTTCGGCCTCCACGGTGAACTGCTGTGGATCATCGGCGGGTGCATGGCGCTGGCCAACCTGGCCGGCGGGTTCCTCGGGGCGCGGATGGCGATGCGGCACGGCAACGAGTTCATCCGCACCGTGTTCCTCGTGGTCATCAGCATCCTGGCGGTGAGACTGGCCTGGGAGACCGCCACGCAGTGGCTGTGACCCCGGGGCCCGCCGCGGCGGGCGCCGACGCGACCGCCGGCGGACGTAGACTCCCGCACATGACCCTTCCGACCCCCGAGGCCTCCCGTCATCCGCTGCTCGACGAGTCGCCGTTGCCGTACGGCCTGCCGGACTTCGCCGCCATCCGGGAGGAGGATCTGGAGCCGGCCATCCGGACCGCGATCGACGACCACGCGGCCGAGGTCGCCGCGATCGTCGCCAACCCGGAGTCGGCGACGGTGGACAACACCGTGGTCGCCCTCGAGCGCTCGGGCCTGGCCCTGGACCGGGTGCTGTCGGTGTTCTACGGCCTGCTCGGTCCGGACGCCACCAAGGCCCGCCTCGACGTGGACCGGGTCGTCTCGCCGCTGCTGGCCGCGCACCATTCCGCGGTGATGACCAACCCGGTTCTGTTCGGCCGGGTGGACGCGGTGCTCTCCGCTCTGGAGGCGGGGGAATTGGAGGTCGACGACGAGACGGAGCGGCTCGTGCGCCGCCACCACCGCGACCTGCTGCGCGCGGGCGCCGCCCTCGACGACGCCGGCCGCGCCCGACTCACCGCCATCGACACCAGGTTGGCCGAGTTGACCACCGAGTTCGGCGAGAACCTGCTGGCCTCGACCACGGAACTGGCCGTCCCGGTCTCCGACGAGGCCGAACTCGCGGGCCTGTCGGAGTCCATGCGGTCCACGCTCGCCGCGGTCGCCGCCGAGTCGGGGCGAGAGGGGTGGCTGATCCCACTGGGGCTTCCCACCGTGCAGCCGATCAGCGCCCTGCTGGACGACGCCGGTCTGCGCCACCGCGTCATGGAGGCCTCACTCGGTCGGGGCGCGACGCCGGGCCACGACAACACCCCGGTCGTGCTCGAGATCGTCCGCCTACGCGCCGAGCGGGCGCGGCTGCTCGGGCTGGGATGCCACGCGGAGCACGTCCTCGCGGTGGAGACCGCCGGATCGCCCGAGGCGGCTCGCGGGCTGCTGCTCGACGTGGTCGACGCGGCCGTGACCAACGCCCGCAACGAGGCCAAGGACCTCCTCGGCGGCGACGACCGTGAACTGAACCCGGCCGACTGGGCCTGGGCGTCCGAGCGGCTGCGGGCCGAGCGGTTCCAGGTCGACGACGCGACCGTCCGTCCCTACTTCGAGCTCGAGCGGGTGCTGCGTGACGGGGTGATGCACGCGGCCTCCGAGCTGTACGGGCTGCGCTTTTCCGAGCGGAACGACCTGCGCGGGTTCCTCCCCGACGTCCGGGTCATCGAGGTGTTCGACGACGAGCGGGCCGAGCCCGACGCCGGCGTGGGTCTCCTGCTGTTGGACTACTACGCCCGCCCGACCAAGCGCGGCGGGGCGTGGATGAGCTCGTTCCGCGACCAGTCCCGGCTCCTGGACTCGCGGCCCGTCGTCGTCAACGTCATGAACCTGGCCCGTCCCGCGGCGGGGCAGCCCACGCTGCTCACGATGGACGAGGTCACCACGATGTTCCACGAGTTCGGGCACGCACTGCACGGGCTGCTGTCGGACGTGGAGTACCCGGTGTTCTCCGGCACCTCCGTGCCCCGGGACTTCGTCGAGTTCCCCTCCCAGGTCAACGAGATGTGGGCGCGTCGACCGGAGATGCTCGCGCACTACGCCCGGCACGTGGAGACGGGGGCACCGATCGCCGAGGACCTCGTCGAGCGGATGCGGGAGGCCGAGCGCTTCGGTGAGGGGCAGGCGACCGTGGAGTACCTCGGGGCGGCACTGCTCGACCTGGCCTGGCACTCCCTGTCGCCGGAGGAGGCCGACGCCGTCACCGACGTCGACGAGTTCGAGGCCCGCGTCCTCGCCGAGGCAGGTCTCGACGTCCCCGGCATCGAGCCGCGTTACCGGTCCCGGTACTTCCAGCACATCTTCGCGGGCGGGTACTCCGCCGCGTACTACTCCTACTTCTGGGCCGAGGTGCTCGACGCCGACGCCACCGAGTGGTTCGTCGAGAGCGGGGGCCTGACGCGGTCCTCGGGCGAGCGGATGCGGCGCGAGGTGCTGTCCCGGGGCGGGGCCATCGACTTCCTCGACGCCTACCGCCGCATGCGGGGGTCGGAGCCGAGCACCGCCGCGCTGCTGCGTCGGCGTGGGCTCGACTCCTCGGTGGTGGGAGGCCACGCGGTCGCCACCGCCGGGCGGTCGTAGGATCGGGACGTGACGGCGTTCCTGCAGTTCTGGGACAGAGTCGAGCTCTGGCTCGCCACCCTGCCGTTCCCGTTGCAGGTGATGATCCTGCTCGTGATGGGGCTTCCGCTGTTCTTCCTCGTCGCGGTGGCGGTCGAGAAGGCCGCGGATGTCCTCGTCCACCGGTTCCGGGCGCTCGTCGCCCCGAGGACCGTCGAGACCCGGAAGGAGGTCCGTTGATGCCCCGGTCGCGTGTGACACTCGCCCTGGTCCTGCTGATCGCGCTCGTCGTGATCGCATGGGTCCTCGTAGAGGTGCTCTGACCCCCGTTCCACGGCAGGATTCCCGCGATCGCCGCGGAATTCCAACCACCGCCACGCGGCGCCGTCCGGCCGTACACTCCTCGACATGCAGCGCTTGAGTGGGCTCGATGCCAGCTTCCTCTACTTCGAGACCAGGTCCCAGCTCCTGCACGTGTGCGGGCTGATCGTCCTGGACGTCTCCGGGATGGAGGACGGGTACTCCTTCGAGGCCCTGCGAACCGAGCTCCGACGTCGGATCACCGCGATGCCGCCGTTCCGGCGCAAGCTGCACGACTCGCTGCTCAACGTGGACCATCCGGTGTGGGTCGAGGCCGAAGACTTCGACATCGACCACCACCTCCACCGCGTCGGTATACCGGAGCCCGGCGGGGACCACGAGCTCGCCGAACTGTGCGCCCACCTGGGCAGTCAGCCGATCGACCGGTCGATGCCGCTGTGGCAGATGTACGTCATCGAGGGACTGCCGGACGGCCGGGTCGCGGTCTTCGCCAAGATGCACCACTCGACCGTCGACGGCGTCACCGGCGCCAACATGCTCTCGCAGCTGTGCACCCTCACACCGGACGAGCCGGAGCTCGACGAGGAGCTGGTCGAGGAGACCGCCGGTGGGTCCGGTGCCCTGGAGCTCGCCGTCGGCGGTGCCCTGTCGCGCCTGGCCACGCCATGGCGGCTCGCCTCCCTGTTGCCGGGGACGGTCGGGGTGCTCCCGTCGTGGATCAACCGCGCCCGCAAGGGTCTGGCGATGCCCGCACCGTTCACCGCCCCGCGGACCCCGTTCAACCGCACGATCACCGGGCACCGGTCGATCTCCTACGCGAGCGTGGACCTGGCGGACATCAAGCGGGTCAAGAACGCGTTCGGAACCACCGTCAACGACGTGGTGCTCGCCGTCTGCTCGACCGCCCTGCGCAAGTACCTCGACGACCAGGACGCGCTGCCGCGTAAACCGTTGATCGCCATGGTGCCGATGTCCGTGCACGCCGCGGAGTCCCGCCCGGGTACGAACCGAGTGTCGGGCATGTTCATGTCGCTGGCCACCGACATCGACGACCCGGTCGGCCGGCTCGAGGCGATCCGAGACGCCAACACCGTCGCCAAGGACCACACCGACGCACTGGACGCCAACCTGCTCACCGACTGGGCGCAGTTCGCGGCGCCGTCGGTATTCGGCTCCGCGGTCCGGATGTACTCGCGGCTACGGCTCTCCGAGCGCCACCCCGTGGTGCACAATCTCGTCATCTCGAACGTGCCCGGCCCCAACTTCCCGCTGTACTTCCTCGGTGCCAAGATCGAGAAGATGCTGCCCCTGGGCCCGGTCTTCCACGGCGCGGGGCTCAACTGCACGGTGATGTCGTTGGACGGCAGCCTGCACTTCGGGTTCATCGGATGCCGTGACCTCGTCCCGGATCCCTGGCCACTGGCGAACGCGGTCGAGGACGCACTGGCGGAGTTCGTCGTCGCGGCGGAGGAGCGGGAGAAGAGCGGTATCCCCTCCGCCACGCGGAAGTCGGCGGGGGAGTTGGCGCAGCAGCGCAAGGACCAGCGCAGTGCTGCCCGCCAGGCGTCCAAGGAGTCGGCGAAATCGGGATCCGAGGCCACGACGGTGACCGGGCGCGAGCGCGCTTCGACCCGGGAGGCCACGCAGGCCGGGACCGGCGCTGGCGCGGCGTCTCGGCCCGCCGCCGGAGAGGCGGGTGCCACGACGGCGCCGGCCAAGAAGGCGCCCGCGAAGAAGGCTCCGGCCAAGAAGGCTCCGGCCAAGAAGGCGGCCGCGAAGAAGGCTCCGGCCAAGAAGGCGGCCGCGAAGAAGGCCCCGGCCAAGGCGGGTTCGCAGCAGAAGCGGGCGGCGAAGCCGACGGGGTCCAAGCCGACGAAGTCCACGCCGACGAAGTCCGAGCCGACGAAGTCCGAGCCGACGAGCTCCACACCCGCGGGACCGGGTACCCCCGATGATGCCGCCCAGGCACCGACCTACAGCGCGCCCGCGGCTACAGTCCTTGGCGACGACGAGATCTCGGCGACGCCGACCCCGCCGATCGAGACCCTGCCCGCCCCGGACCCGACTGGAGATGAGACCTCATCGGACACCCAGACCGGTCAGGTGTGACCGCCGCGCCCAACGACCCCGCCACACTGGCGAGCGTGCCCCCGCCCCGCGATCCGCGGGCGCCCTTCGGCATCTACCTCCACGTGCCGTTCTGCTCCACCCGGTGCGGATACTGCGATTTCAACACCTACACCGCCGGCGAGCTCGGCTCGGCGACCTCCCCGGTCGACTGGGAACGTGCCGCGGCGATCGAGATCGACCGGGCCGCCCAGGCACTGGCCGCGGCGGGCACGCCCCCGCAGGTCGACACGGTCTTCATCGGCGGCGGCACCCCGTCGCTGGTGGGCGCGGACGTCCTCGTGGGCCTGCTCGAGCGCATCGACTCGGCGTTCGGGCTGGCGCCCGGCGCGGAGGTCACCACCGAGAGCAACCCGGAGTCCACCTCGCCGGAGTTCTTCGCCCGACTGCGCGAGGGCGGATTCACCCGCATCTCGCTGGGCATGCAGTCGACGGCCGCCCACGTCCTGCGCGTCCTCGACCGGACCCACACCCCCGGACGCCCGCAGGAGGCGGTGGCCGAGGCCCTGCGGGCCGGGTTCGAGCACGTCAACCTCGACGTTATCTACGGCACCCCGGGCGAGACGGACGACGACCTGGCGCGGACACTCGACGCGGTCGTCGACGCCGGGGTCGACCACGTCTCCGCCTACTCGCTGATCGTGGAGGACGGCACCGCGCTGGCCCGCCGCATCCGCCGCGGTGAGATGCCGGGCACGGTCGACGACGTCCTGGCCGACCGTTACGAGCAGGTGGCCGAGCGTCTCGCCCGCGCCGGGTTCCACTGGTATGAGGTCTCCAACTTCGCCACCGACTCCTCGGGATACTGCCGCCACAACATGGGCTACTGGCGCGGCGGTGACTGGTGGGGCATCGGGCCGGGCGCGCACTCGCACATCGCCGGGGCCCGCTGGTGGAACGTCAAGCATCCCGCCCGCTACGCCGCCGAGTGCGACGGGGGCCGGCTGCCCGTGGACGGCGGGGAACTCCTCACCGACACCGACCGCCACATCGAGCGCATCATGACCGGGCTCCGCCTGGCCGAGGGGCTCGGCGACGGCGCCTTCACCGCCGACGAGCGGACCCGCGCCGACACCCAGGTGGCGGCCGGACTGCTCCGGCGACGGCCGGCCGGCGATCCCGCGGGCCCCGGTTACGCGCTCACCGAGGCGGGCCGGTTGTTGGCCGACGGGGTCGTGCGCGACGTCCTCGTCTGAACCGTCGGCCCGGGAAGTGGCATAGAATCGCCACGACGAGGACAAGGAGGAGCGAGCATGTCGAGTACGGCCGATCGTAGGACCGACGTCTTACGCGCGATCGTCTCCGACTACATCGCCTCCCACGAACCGGTCGGGTCCAAGGCCCTCGTCGACCGGCACTCACTGGGCGTGTCCAGCGCCACCATCCGCAACGACATGGCTGTGCTCGAGGCCGAGGGGTTCATCGTCCAACCCCACACCAGTTCCGGTCGGGTCCCCACGGAGAAGGGCTACCGGCACTTCGTCGACTCCATCGAGGAGATCACCCCGCTGTCGCGCGCGGAACGCCGGGCGATCCAGGCCTTCCTCGAGGGCGCCGTCGACCTGGACGACGTCCTCCGGCGGGCCGCACGGCTGCTGTCCCAGCTCACCCGTCAGGTCGCCGTCGTCCAGTACCCGGTCCTCGGTCGCTCCACGGTGCGCCACCTCGAGGTGGTGAGCCTGAGCCCCACCCGCCTGCTGCTGGTCCTCATCACCGACACCGGCCGCGTCGATCAACGGACGGTGGAGCTGGCCGCGCCGTTGACCGACGAGCTCCTCGGGGAACTGCGGACCCTGCTGTCCGAGGCCGTCGCCGACAAACGCCTGCCCGACGCCTCCGAGGCCCTGACCTCCACGGGCGACCGGGCCCGTCCCGAGATCCGCGACGCGGTCGAGCGCTGCGTCGCGGTCCTGGTCGGCACGCTCGTCGAACATCCCGACGACCGGATCGTCCTGGGCGGCACGGCCAACCTCACCCGCAGCGCCGCCGACTTCGACGGCTCCCTGCGCTCGGTCCTCGAGGCGCTCGAGGAGCAGGTCGTGATCCTGCGACTGCTCACCGCGGCCCACTCGGTGGGCCGGGGAGGGCCGGGGGGTGTCACCGTCCAGATCGGGGCGGAGACCCAGGCCGCCGAGATCCGCGGCGCCTCCGTGGTGTCCTCGCAGTACGGGGCGGAGGGCCAGACATTCGGTGGGATGGGGGTGCTCGGGCCCACACGGATGGACTACCCGGGAACAATCGCCTCGGTCGCCGCTGTTGCCCACTACGTGGGCGAGCTCATCACCGGGCGCTGACGTCCGTACGCTCCTTCCCGGAGCCAGATCTTCCTCTCGACGAAAGGCCACACGTGTCACGCGACTACTACGGGACCCTCGGGGTCGATAGGGGCGCCTCGGAATCTGAGATCAAGCGCGCCTACCGCAAGCTCGCCCGGGAGCTCCACCCCGACGTCAACCCGTCGGACGAGGCGCGTGAGAAGTTCAGTGAGATCACCGCGATCTACGAGGTGCTCACCGACCCCGAGAAGCGCCGGGTCGTCGACATGGGCGGCGACCCGCTGGACTCCTCGCCCGGCGCCGGTTACGGCGGCGGCGGCTTCGGTGGTGGCTTCGGCAGCGGCGGCCTCGGTGACGTGTTCGAGGCCTTCTTCGGCGGCGGCGGGGGAGGCGGCGGCCGCGGTCCGCGCAGCCGCGTGCAGCCCGGCTCGGACGCCCTCATCCGCGTGACCCTGGGCCTGGACGAGTGCGCCACCGGAGTCACCAAGGAGATCCAGGTCGACACCGCCGTGCTGTGCGAGAAGTGCCACGGCAAGGGGTCGGCCACGGACACGCCGCCGGCCACGTGTGGCATGTGTCAGGGCCAGGGCGAGATCCAGTCCGTCCAGCGGTCGCTGCTCGGCAACATCATGACCAGCCGCCCGTGCCCCACCTGCGCGGGCACCGGCGAGATCATCACCGACCCGTGCGGTGAGTGCACCGGCCAGGGCCGCGTCCGCAAGCGCCGCACCGTCTCGGCCAAGATCCCCGCCGGCGTCGGCGGCGGCATGCGCATCCGCCTGTCCGGGCAGGGTGAGGTCGGTCCCGGTGGCGGTCCCGCCGGCGACCTGTACATCGAGGTCAACGAGCGCAACCACCCGGTGTTCGTCCGCGACGGCGAGGACCTGCACTGCACCGTCCGCGTGCCCGTCGTCGACGCCATGCTGGGCGGCGAGGTCGAGCTCGAGACCGTCGTGGGCGAGCCCCTGACGATCGACATCCCGTCCGGTACCCAGCCCGGTCACACCGTCACGCTGACCGGCCGGGGGATGCCCCGCGTGCGCGGCGGCGGCGCCGGCGACCTCACGGTCCACATGGAGGTCGTGGTCCCGGAGAAGCTGGACCGCAAGCGCCGCGACCTGGTCGAGCAGCTGCGCCGCCTCGACGGCGACTCGGCCGAGGTCGTCAACGAGGACACCGCCCGCCGCGGTGGCCTGTTCTCCCGCCTGCGCGACGCCGTCGCGGGGCACTGAGGCGCCCGTGACCCCGTCGTTGTTCCGGGCCGGGACGGTCCCCGGTGTCGGCGAGACACTGGTGCTCGACGGGCCGGAGGGCCGGCACGCCGGATCCGCGCTCCGCGTCCGGGTGGGAGAGGCCGTGCGGGTCGGTGACGGTCGGGGAATGGTGGCGGACTGTGTGGTGATGACGACGAGCCCCGGCAGGGTCGAGGCGGAGGTCGTCACCCGGGTCGACGTCCCACGCCCCACCCCGGAGGTCACCGTCGTGCAGGCCCTGCCCAAGTCCGAGCGGTCCGAGCTGGCGGTCGAACTGGCCACCGAGGCCGGAGCCGACCGGATCGTGCCGTGGCAGGCCGACCGCTGCGTGAGCCGCTGGACCGGCCCCAAAGTCGACAAGGGCCGCACCAAGTGGACCAACGCCGCCCGCGCCGCAGCCAAGCAGTCGCGGCGGGCGTGGGAGCCCGAGATCGGCGACCTCATCGACTCGACCGCCCTCGCCGCCCTGGTCGCCTCCGAGGTCGACGCCGGCGCCTGCGCACTCGTCCTGCACGAGGACGGCGCCGCCGGTTTCGCCGACGCGGTCACCGCGGGCCCGCCGGCGACGCGGGTCCTCGTCGTCGTCGGCCCCGAGGGCGGGGTCTCCGACGCCGAACTCGACGCACTGACCGCGGCAGGCGCCCGGCCCGTCGTCCTGGGCCCGGAGGTGCTCCGCACCTCCACCGCCGCCACCGTGGCGCTCGCCGCACTCGGCGTTCTCACACCGAGATGGTCGCCCGCGGGGTCTACACTCGATCCAACCTCACCACGACACGGGAAGTGATTCACGTAAGCACCGCAGGAAACGACAGCGCCACCGGAAACGACAGCGCCACCGGAAACGACAGCGCCACCGGAAACGACAGCGCCACCGGAAACGACAGCGCCACCGGAAACGACAGCGCCACCGGAAACGACAGCGCCACCGGGAACGACCGTCCCACCGGGAACGACCGGGATCCCGCCACGGCCACCGACACCGGTGGCGTCCGACGCGACACGGGCGACTCCACCGCCCGCACGGCCGTCCAACTGGACCCGGACCTGGCGATGGCGGTGCTCGGCACCGCCGACGCCAACCTCCGCGCACTCGAGGACCTGCTCGACGCGGACCTGCACGTGCGGGGTGGCACCATGACCATCTCGGGCGATCCGCCCCATGTGGACCGTGCCTCCCGGGTCGTGTCCGACCTGCTGCGGCAGGCCCGCAGGGGAGTGGAGATCACCCCCGCCTCGGTGCGCCGCTCGGTGGAGATCCTCGCCGACTCGGGGCCGCTCACGCCCGAGGAGGTGCTCGGCACCGACGTCCTGTCCCGCCGCGGCGGCATGATCCGGCCCAAGACCCTCGGCCAGAAGCGGTATGTCGACGCCATCGACGACCACACGATCGTGTTCGGACTGGGCCCCGCCGGCACCGGCAAGACCTACCTCGCCATGGCCAAGGCCGTCGCCGCGCTGCGCGCCAAGGAGGTCAGCCGCATCATCCTCACCCGGCCCGCGGTCGAGGCCGGTGAACGCCTCGGCTACCTGCCCGGCACCCTGCACGAGAAGATCGACCCGTACCTGCGGCCGCTGTACGACTCGCTGCACGACATGATGGACCCCGAGGCCATCCCGAAGCTCATGGCGGCCGGGGTGATCGAGGTGGCGCCGCTGGCGTACATGCGCGGGCGGACGCTCAACGACTCGTTCATCATCCTCGACGAGGCGCAGAACACCACGCCCGAGCAGATGAAGATGTTCCTCACGAGGCTCGGCTTCGGCTCGAAGATCGTCGTGACCGGGGACATCACGCAGATCGACCTCCCCGGCGGGCAGCGCTCGGGCCTGAAGGTCGTCCGCGACATCCTCACCGGGGTCGACGACATCCACTTCTCCGAACTCACCTCCCGCGACGTCATCCGCCACGCGCTGGTCGGGCGGATCGTCGACGCCTACGCCAAGCACGAAGCGCGTCTCGAACGAGGCGAGCGACCCACCATCCACAAGAACAGGGAGCAGCGCCGCCGATGAGCATCGAGGTCGCCAACGAGTCGGGCGTGGAGGTCGACGAGGCAGAACTCATCGACGTGGCCGCGTTCGTGATCGCCCGGATGGACGTCCACCCGGCCGCCGAACTGTCGATCACCCTCGTCGACAAGGACACGATGGCCGATCTCCACGTGACGTGGATGAACCTGCCCGGCCCCACCGACGTCATGAGCTTCCCCATGGACGAGCTCACGCCCGGAGGCCGCCCCGACCTGCCCGAACCCGGACCGGCGATGCTCGGCGACATCGTCCTGTGCCCGGCGTTCGCCGCCGACCAGGCCGCCAGCTCCGGCCATCCCCTCGCGCACGAGCTCGCGCTGCTCACCGTCCACGGGTGCCTGCACCTGCTGGGGTACGACCACGCGGAGCCCGCCGAGGAGCGGGAGATGTTCGGCCTCCAGAACGAACTGCTGGGCGAGTGGTACGACCACCGAGACGAGTCCCCGAGAGTGGACGCCTGAGACGTGGACACCACCATCCTCACGGCCATCGCGGCCGTGGTGCTCATCCCCGTCGCCGGACTGTTCGCCGCCCTCGACGCCGCCCTGAGCACGGTCTCGGTGGCCCGCGTCGAGGAGATGGCCAAGGAGAACCGTCACGGCGCGACGCGGCTGTCGAAGATGCTCGCCACCCGGCCGCGGTACATCAACGTCACCGTCCTGCTCCACATGCTGAGCGTGGTGGCCGCGGCGGTGTTGTTCACCGTCGTGTTCAACGACCTCATCGACTCCACGGGCTGGGCGCTGGCCGTCGCCGTCGTGGTGACCACCGTCGCCGCCTACATCGTGGCCGGGGTCGGACCCCGCACCCTCGGCCGACAACACGCCTACTCCCTCGCCCTGGGCGCCGCGACCCCGGTGACCTGGACCGGGTTCGTCCTGGGCCCCGTCGCCACCCTGCTCGTCGGCCTGGGCAACGCCGTCACCCCCGGCGGCGGTTTCCGCAACGGTCCCTTCGCCTCCGAGATCGAGCTGCTCGAGATCGTCGACATGGCCCGCGAACGCGGGGTCGTGGCCGACGACGAATCCCGAATGATCCAGTCGGTGTTCGAACTCGGCGACACCACCGCGCGCGAGGTGATGACCCCACGCACCGAGATGGTGTGGATCGAGTCGGACAAGACGGTCGGCCAGGCCGCGCGACTCACCGTGAAGTCCGGGTACTCGCGTATCCCGGTGGTCGACGGGGACAACTCCGACGACGTGGTGGGCGTCGTCTACCTGCGCGACATCGTCGCCCGGCTCGACGACCCGGACGGGCGCGCCGCCCCGGTGGCCGACGTGATGCGCCCCGCGGTGTTCGTGCCCGACGCCAAGCGGATCGACGACCTGCTGGCCGAGATGCAGCGGGACCACAACCACCTGGCGATCCTCGTAGACGAGTACGGCGGTACCGCCGGGCTGGTCTCCATCGAGGACATCCTCGAGGAGATCGTCGGGGAGATCGTCGACGAGTACGACACCACCGAGGTGCCGCCCGTCGAGAACCTCGGCGACGGGCGCTACCGCCTGTCCGCCCGGCTCGGACTGGACGAGGTGGCCGAGCTGTTCGACGTCGAGTTCGCCGACGAGGTGACCGAGGAGGTCGAGACCCTGGGCGGGCTCCTCGCCCTGGAGCTCGGGCGCGTCCCGCTTCCCGGCGCGCACGTCGTGTCCACCGGACTCGACCTGCACGCCGAGGGCGGCCACGACCGGCGCGGACGGGTCAAGGTGGTCACCGTGGTGGCCGAGCGGACCGAGAAGAACGACGACAACGACGACGACCCCCAGCGCGAGGACAACCGATGAGCACTCCCGAGAACTTCCGTAGCGGGTTCGTCAGCTTCGTGGGCCGACCCAACACGGGCAAGTCCACGCTGACCAACGCGCTCGTGGGGGAGAAGATCGCCATCACCTCCTCGCGGCCGCAGACCACCCGGCACGCGATCCGCGGGATCGTGCACCGGCCGGACGCCCAGATCATCCTGGTCGACACCCCCGGACTGCACCGCCCCCGCACCCTGCTCGGCGAGCGGCTCAACGCGCTGGTCGAGGACACCTACTCCGACGTCGACCTCATCGGCCTGTGCATCCCCGCCGGGGAGCGCATCGGCCCCGGGGACCGCTGGATCCTCGAGCAGGTCCGCAAGCTGTGCCCCACCACGCCGGTGCTCGGGCTGGTGACCAAGATCGACACCGTCTCCAAGAAGAAGGTCATGGAGCAGCTCGTGGCCGTATCGAAGTTCCTCGGACCGGACTCGGAGGTCGTCCCGGTGTCGGCCGCGTCCGGGGAGCAGGTCGACGTGGTGGCCGATGTCATCGCCACCCTGCTGCCCGAGGGGCCGCAGTTCTACCCCGACGACATCATCACCGAGGAGTCCGACGAGAGCCGCATGGCCGAGCTCATCCGCGAGGCGGCCCTCGAGGGCGTCCGCGACGAGCTGCCCCACTCGATCGCCGTGTCGATCGAGGAGATCCTGCCGCACGAGGGCCGCGACGACATGGTCGACGTCCACGCCACCGTGTACGTGGAACGGCAGAGCCAGAAGTCGATCGTCCTGGGCAAGGGCGGCTCGCGGATGCGCGAGGTCGGCACCACCGCCCGCGCCGGCATCGAGAAGCTGCTCGGCACCAAGGTCTACCTCGACCTGCACGTCAAGGTCCTCAAGGAGTGGCAGCGCGACCCCAAGATGCTTGGACGCCTGGGCTTCTAGCCTCTCCACGGCTCTTGACCCGTGGGACACTGGACACCTGAGCGCGCACGCACCCGCGTGCGCGCCCGCCCGGACATCGCCCCGGAAGGAGGCCCAGATGCATCCCTTCACCGACACGGGCCTCGTCGTGCGCACCTACGACCTCGGTGAGGCCGACCGGATCGTCACCCTGCTGACCGAGCGGCACGGGCTCGTCCGCGCCGTCGCCCGGGCCGTGCGCCGCACCCGGTCCCGGATGGGCGCGAGCCTCGAGCCGTTCGCGGTGGTGGAGGTGCAGATCGCCCCGGGCCGTGGTCGCAGTGGACTCGGGACCGTCCGCCAGGCCAGCAGCCGCGAGTCCCTTGCTCGTCCGCTGGTGGCGGACTACCCGGCGTACACCTCCGGGTGCGTGGTCCTGGAGACCGCCGAGCGTCTCGCGGGCGAGGAGGGGGCGCCCACCCCGCGGCTGCTCGGCCTCGCCGTGAACGCGCTGCGCTCCCTGGCCGAGCACCGTCGCGAGCCGGGCCTGGTGGCCGACGCGTTCCTCCTGCGCGCCATGTCCGCCTCCGGCTGGGAGCCCGTCCTGGACTGCTGCGTGCGCTGCGGCGTGGTGGGCCCGCACCGGGCCTTCCACGTCGCGTCCGGCGGGACCGTGTGCGTGCACTGCCGCCCGCAGGGATGCGCGATGCTCTCACCCGGCGTCGCCGAGCACCTGTCCGCGCTGCTGGCGGGGGAGTGGGACGCCGTCGGGGTGTCCTCGCCCGCCGTCGTGCGCCAGGCCTCCGGCATCGCCGCCGCCCACCTGCAGTGGCATCTCGAACGAGACCTGCGCAGTCTGCCCCTGGTCGACCGCGGCACGGTCGGCCCCGTCGATCCAGCAGAGGAGTCCCGTGCCCGGACTACCCAGATTTCGTAAGCGTCCCGCCCGTCAGGCGAGCGTGGTCCGGCCCCCCACCCCGCACCCGTCGGGTGCCCGCCCGCCGGCCATCCCGGCCGAGTTCGTGCCCCGCCACGTCGCGCTGGTCATGGACGGCAACGGTCGCTGGGCACAGGAGCGCGGTCTGCCCCGCACCGAGGGGCACAAGCGCGGCGAGGCCGTGCTCATGGACGTCGTGCAGGGCTGCATCGAGATGGGCATCCCGTACCTGTCCGCCTACGCCTTCTCGACCGAGAACTGGAAGCGCAGTCCCGAGGAGGTCCGGTTCCTCATGGGCTTCAACCGGGACGTCCTGCGCCGCCGCCGGGACGAGATGCACTCGCTGGGCGTGCGGGTCCGGTGGGCGGGGCAGCGACCCCGGCTGTGGCGGTCGGTGATCTCGGAACTCGAGGAGGCCGAGGAGCTCACCCGTGACAACACGGTCATGACCCTGGCCATGTGCGTGAACTACGGGGGCCGCGCCGAGATCGTCGACGCCGCCCGCGACTTCGCCCGCCGCGTGGCCGCCGGCGAACTCTCGCCCGATGACCTCACGGAGGAGAACTTCTCCCAGTTCCTCGACGAGCCGGACATGCCGGACGTCGACCTGTTCCTGCGGCCGTCCGGAGAGCTGCGCACGTCCAACTTCATGCTGTGGCAGGCCGCCTACGCCGAGTTCGTCTTCCAGGACACGCTGTTCCCGGACTTCGACCGCCGCGACCTGTGGGCGGCGTGCCTGGAGTACGCCGAGCGCGACCGGCGCTTCGGCGGCGTCACCAGCCCCTGACTCGCGGGCGCCCGGTCAGTCAGCCTGGCCAGCCGCGCCCGGTCAGTCAACCTGGCCCGCCTGGCCCGCCGCGCACTCCGCGCACAGGCCGAACAGCTCGATGGTGTGGCTGACGTCGGTGAACCCGTGTGCCCGGCCCGCGCGATGGGCCCACACCTCGACCCCCGGCTCCTCGACCTCCACGGTGAACCCGCAGACGCGGCACACCAGGTGATGGTGGTGCGAGTCGGAGCACTTCCGGAAGATCAGTTCCCCGGAGTCGGTCCGCAGCACGTCGACGGCCTCCGCGTCGGCCATCGACTGCAGGGTCCGGTACACGGTGGTCAGCCCGATCGTGTCCCCGCGCTCGCGGAGTTCGGCGTGCAGGTCCTGGGCGGAACGGAAGCCCTTGGACTCGTCGAGCAGAGCGGAGATCGCGCTGCGTTGGCGAGTCGACCGCACGCCGATCGGCTTGTCCGGTGTCGTCATGGATCTACTGCTCCCCGGCGTGCCCGACGGCCGCCTCGACGATGTCGAGCAGATGCTCGTCCAATAGTTCGTAGCGCATCTCCCGACCCTGCCGGTGGGAGGAGACCACGCCGGAGGACTTGAGGATGCGCAGGTGCTGACTGACCAGCGGCTGGGTGACGCCGAGTGCGTCGACCAACTCGTGCACGCACCGGGGACCGTCCCGGAGCTGCAGCACGATCGCGATACGCAGCGGGGCGGACAGGGCCCGGAGCAGTTCCCCTGCTGCGGACACCACCTGCTCGGGCGGCAGGGGGACCGGGGAGGCCCGGTGGTCGGCGTCGTGGACGTCCGTGACCGGGTCGGATCCGGTCGATCGGGGTCCGCTGTGCATCGTCTCCACCTTCCGGGCTCGCTCCCGGGCTCGGTCGCCGCCGTCGTCGTATCGGGTAGGGGACCCCAGTATCCCAGACCCGGGGGGCCGACCGGATACCCTGGTGAAAGTGCCCGGGCGCCGGCCCGCGCCGAGGTGGTCCACCCGACGCCTCCGCCAACCGACTCACCAAGGGAGAACCCCCGACGTGGCAGCCTCAGCTTCCGTCATCGACACCGTCGTCAACCTCTGCAAGCGCCGAGGACTGGTGTACCAATGTGGCGAGATCTACGGCGGTACGCGCTCGGCGTGGGACTACGGCCCCCTGGGTGTGGAGCTCAAGGACAACATCAAGAAGCAGTGGTGGCGTACCTTCGTCACCGGCCGGGACGACGTGGTGGGCCTGGACTCGTCGATCATCCTGCCCCGCCAGGTGTGGCAGGCCTCCGGCCACGTCGAGACGTTCACCGACCCCCTGGTCGAGTGCAGGTCCTGCCACACCCGGCTGCGTCAGGACCATCTCCAGGAGGCGTACGCCGCCAAAAAGAAGCTGGACCACCCGTCCGAGGCCCCGATGTCGGAGATCGCCTGCCCCAACTGCGGGAACAAGGGCCAGTGGACCGAGCCCCAGCTGTTCTCGGGCCTGATGAAGACCTTCCTCGGCCCCGTGGACAACGAGACCGGCCTGCACTACCTGCGTCCGGAGACCGCGCAGGGCATCTTCATCAACTACAAGAACGTCATGACCACCGCGCGTCGCAAGCCGCCGTTCGGTATCGGCCAGATCGGCAAGGCGTTCCGCAACGAGATCACCCCCGGCAACTTCATCTTCCGCACCCGCGAGTTCGAGCAGATGGAGATCGAGTACTTCGTCAAGCCCGACGAGGCGGACGAGCACTTCACGACGTGGGTCGAGGACTGCTGGGACTGGTTCGTGGACCTGGGGATCGACCCGCAGAACCTGCGTCGCTTCGACGTCCCGGAGGACGAGCGCGCCCACTACTCGGCGGGCACGATCGACTTCGAGTACAAGTTCGGGTTCTCCGGCAACGAGTGGGGCGAGCTCATGGGGATCGCCAACCGCACGGACTACGACCTCACGCAGCACCAGACCCACTCCGGTGAGGACCTGCAGTACTTCGACCAGGCCTCGGGCGAGAAGTACATCCCCTACGTCATCGAGCCGAGCTTCGGCCTGACCCGCTCGCTCATGGCGTTCCTCGTGGACGCCTACACGGAGGACGAGGCCCCCAACGCCAAGGGCGGGGTGGACACCCGGACGGTGCTCAAGCTCGACCGCCGGCTCGCGCCGGTCAAGGCCGCGGTGCTGCCGCTGTCGCGCAACGCGGACCTGTCGCCCAAGGCCCGTGACCTGGCGGCCCAGCTGCGCAAGAACTGGAACGTCGACTTCGACGACGCCCAGGCCATCGGCCGCCGCTACCGCCGCCACGACGAGATCGGCACCCCGTTCTGCATCACGGTCGACTTCGACACCCTCGAAGATCAGGCCGTGACCATCCGTGAGCGCGACACCATGGCGCAGGAGCGCGTGGCGATCGACCAGGTCGAGGGGTACCTCGCCCAGCGCCTGATCGGGTGCTGACGGACTCCCCTGGCACACTGGTCGGGTGAGAAGAACAACCCGGTCCCCGCTCCGTGCGGTGTCCAGGGCCGTCGGCTGGCTCCTGGCCATCGCACTGCTGTTGTGCCTGGTCATACCCGGATTCATCTCGTTCCGGGTGTGGTCCGTGGCGCGTGTCGACGATCGATCTCCGGCCGACGCGATCGTGGTGCTGGGCGCGGCGCAGTACAACGGCATCCCCACCCCCGTGTTCCAGGCCCGGCTGGAGCACGCGGCCCTGCTCTTCGAGGAGGGTGTCGCGCCGCAGGTCATCACGGTCGGTGGTAGCCAGCCGGGTGACCTCTACACGGAGGCCGGGTCGGGTCGGGCTTATCTGACCCGCCTCGGCGTGCCCCCGGAGGTGATCCTGGCGGTGGAGACCGGGACCAACACCGAGGGCAGTCTGGACGCCGTGGCCCAGACCGTGCGCGACCAGGGCGGGCAGTCGGTGGTGCTGGTCAGCGACCCCACGCACTCGTATCGCTCGCGCATGATGGCGCGGGATGCGGGGCTGGACGCGTGGACCTCGCCGACCCGCCACGGGCCGGCAGTGTGGACCCGGGAGAACCAGATCATGGGGATCATCCGGGAGACGGGCGCGGTGCTCTGGTACCAGTACCACCGGCTCGCCGGGAGCAGTGTGGATTTCCCGGACTGAACCGCCGGGGCGGGTCGCGCGAGCCGATGCGGCCGGCCGCAGGGATGACGGGGCGGTGACGCCCGGAGGAGAAGTGGATGACGGGATACGCGTACGACGCCGCGGACGCCGAGCGCCGGGTTGACGAGGGTTCCGGCCGCGCCCGCGGGAAGGCGAGCGAACGCAGCCCGTTCGACCGGGACCGCGCCCGCGTCCTGCACTCGGCCGCATTGCGCCGACTCGCCGACAAGACCCAGGTGGTCGGCCCCGGGGACGGCGACACCCCGCGGACCCGCCTCACCCATTCGCTCGAGGTCGCCCAGATCTCCCGCAGTATCGCGGCCGGGCTGGGGTGCGACCCGGACCTGGCGGACCTGGCGGGCCTGAGCCACGACATCGGGCACCCGCCCTACGGCCACAACGGCGAGCGGGCGTTGGACGAGGTCGCGCGCGGGTTCGGCGGCTACGAGGGCAACGCGCAGACTGTGCGGATCCTGTCGCGGCTCGAGCCCAAGGTCGTCGACGCCTCCGGCCGTGGAGTCGGGTTGAACCTCACCCGCGCCGCGCTGGACGCCGCCACCAAGTACCCGTGGCTGCCGAGGGAGGGGACGCGGAAGTTCGGCGCCTACACCGATGACGCGGACACTCTCGCGTGGATCCGGCAGGGCGCTCCCGGGGACACCCGGTGCCTCGAGGCCCAGATCATGGACTTCTCCGACGACGTCGCGTACTCGGTCCACGATGTCGAGGACGCGATCGTCGCCGGCCGGCTGGACCTGCGCTCGCTGTCCGACCGGTCGGAGGTCGCGGCGCTCGCGGAACTGGGCGCGGAGGAGTTCCGCGGTCCGGACGCCGATCAGCTGGAGCAGGCCGCCGGGCGTCTCGGTGCGCTCGAGGTGGTCCGCGCCGTGCAGCCGTTCTCCGAGAGCTTCACCGGGTTCGTGGCGCTCAAGGCCCTGACCAGTGAGCTGGTGGGCCGGTTCGTCATGCCCGCCATCCACGCCACCCGCGAGGTGCACGGGGCCAGGCCGCACGGCCGCTACAGCGCGGGTCTCGAGGTGCCGGTGGAAGTCGAGGCCGAGGTGGTGATGCTCAAGACGATGGCGGTGCGCTACGTCATGAGCGACCCCGGCCACCGCTTGAGGCAGGACCGCCAGCGGGACCGGATCCATCGGGTGGCGGAGTTCCTCGCCCAGTCCGCGCCCGCGGGCCTCGACCCGGTCCTCCGCCCGCTGTGGGATTCGGCGCCGGACGACGCCGCGCGGATGCGGGTGATCGTCGACCAGATCGCCCTGTACACCGAGAGCCGGCTCGAGCGGGTCGACCGGGCGAGCGCCGGCATCCAGGCCGCCTGGGGCTGAGCCGCCCGCCCCCACCCCCGCGCGCGACGTCGTGCGCCCGGCCCCCGTCAGCCGACCGCGCGCACGACGTCGCCGACCAGCCGGTCCACGCCCACCGCGTCGAGGGTCGAGCCGGGGGAGAAGCCGGTGCGGACCACCACGAGGTCGGCCGAGGGGACCACCACGACGTACTGCCCGTCGTGCCCGGAGGCCCAGAACGCGTCGGTCGGCAGCTCCGCGAACCGGAGCGGGGTCCCGTCACCGGCCGTGTTGAGCCACCACTGGGCGCCGTACGGTTCGGGCTCGCCGCCTGCCGGGACCCCGGTCGTCGCGTAGTCCATCCATCCCGCGGGCAGCAGCCGCTGTCCGTCCACCTCGCCGTCGTCGAGCACGAACTGACCGAACCGCGCCCAGTCGCGCGGGCTCGCCCACAGGTACGAACTACACACCGATCCGCCGGAGGCGTCGGCCTCGAGGACAGCGCTGCGCATCCCGAGCGGGCGGAAGAGCAGTTCCTCGGCCATCTCCGGCCCCAGCCCGGTGCGTTCGTGCAGCAGGTCGCAGACGATGTTGCTCGTGCCGGACGAGTACTGGCGGAACTCGCCGGGGGCGTGGGCGGCCGGCTGTGAGGCGGCGAAGGCGGCCATGTCGGGTTCGAGGAAGAGCATCCGGGTGATGGGCGTGCCGAGGTCGTACTCCTCGTCCCACTCGAGGCCGGAGGTCATGCGCAGCAGGTGGTCGAGGGAGATCTGCGACCGCGCGTCGGTCCATTCGGGGCGCAGGCCGGTGGTGGCGGGGTCGAGGTCGGCGTCGGGGAACTCGACCTGCGCGCGCCCCACCAGGGTGGCGGCGACGCTCTTGGCCATGGACCAGCCGAGCTGGCGGGTGTCGGGGCCGAAACCGTCGGCGTACCGCTCGCCGAGGATCTCGCCGCGATGGACGACGACGAGGCCCCGCGTCCCCTCCTGCGCAGCGGCCTCATCGAGCGCCGACGAGACCTCGTCCGGGGCGTCGGTCGCCTCTGCCAGGCGGATGCCCTGAGGGCCATCTCCGCGCAGCGGCGGGGGCGGCTCGGTGCCCTGCGATCCCGCCGCGCGGTCACCGAGGGCGCAGCCGTGCTCGGAGACGTGGGCGGTCTGCCGGAACCCCACCCCCAGCACCGAGGCGGTCGCGGTCCCGGCCTCCTCGTCGACCGACGTCCGCATGACGGGGACCAACGGATTGGGCGGGAGGTCGGTCTCGTAGTCCTCGCGGCCCACGAGGTAGTGCAGGGCGCAGGCGTTGTGGGCGGCGTAGCCGGTGCCGGTGAGCAGCATCGGCCGGTACCAGGCGCCCACCGCGACCACGGCCGCGACGAGGAGCGTGACCACCGCGACCACCGCGATGAGAACTTTCCGACGACGTGTCATGGGGTCAGAACCGCCCGCCCGCGCCGCCACCGCCGAAGCCGCCGCCACCGCCTCCGAAGCCACCGCCGAATCCGCCACCGAGGCCGCCGCCGCCGAAGCCGCGGGCGGATCCGAAGCCGCCACCGCCGCCGCGGAGCATCCCCTGGATGAGCGCGCCGGCGACCATGCCGCCGACCATCGCGCCGGTGTTGGACCCGCGCCGTCCGCCGCGTCCGTACGGGCCGCCCCGGCCGCCGTACCCGCCGTACCCGCCGGAGTACTGGGGCCGGGAGGCGTCGCTCTGCGCGAGACGGAGCGCCTCGCGGGCGAGGTTGAGCGCGCGCTCGGCGGCAGGGAACGCGGCCGGGCCGACCGTGCCCTCGGCGGTCGCCAGCGAGCTCTTCGCGGCCGCGAGGCGCGTGCGGGCGGCCTGGCCGATCACGTACGAGCGGCTGCCGATGAAGTCGTCGGCCTCGCGGACCGCTCCGGCGGCGCGGGTGATCGCGGCCCGGCGGGCGGCACGGGCGCGGTTGGCGGCCTCGGCCTCGTGCCCGGCGGCGGCCAGGGCCTCGTCGAGGTCGCGGTCCACGTCGATGAGGTGGGAGAAGGTTCCCAGCGGATCGGTCTGACCGTCGCGGCGGGCCGCGTCGACCGCCTCGCGCGCCGCGGCGGCCACCTGCGTGAGGGTCTGGCTGGAGGTGTCACTGACATCGGTCGACGCCAGCAGCCGCGAGGCCATGGTCAGTTCCTCCTCGACCTCCTCGATCAGCGGGTCGAGGTCGCGGCGCGCGGTCGCGATGTCGTCGGCGGCGTGTTCGACGCCGTTGACCAGCTTCTCGGCCCGGGACAGCTCGCCTTCGGCGGAGGTGATGGCGTCCACGGCCTCGCCCTGCTCACCCACCGGCCGGGCCAGTGCCGCGCGGGCGCGGACGGTGTCGCCTTCCGCGGCGTCGAGCAGCTCCCCGGCCAGCGAGAGGTTGTCGGAGATGGAGGAGAGCACGGCCGACGGGAACCGCTCGCGCAGGTCCGCCATGGTCTTCTCGGCCTCGGGGAGCCGGGCGCGCAGGGAGACCGCGCGGCGGGTGAGCGTGTCGACGGAGGCGGCGCCGTTGATGAGCAGGTCGCGCATCTCAGCGAAGGCCGTGGCCTGTCCCTCGAGGCCGCGTTCGGCGCGTTCGGCGCGGGCGGCCACCTCGAGCAGCATGGCCTTGCGCTGGTCGGGCGTCTCGGGGATGTCGTCGTCGAGCCGCTGGACGAGTGCGTGCGCGGCGGCGACCTCGGCCCGTGCCGAGTCGAGCGCGGAGCGGAACGGCCGGGTACGCAGCTCGCCGAACTCGCCTGCGGCGGTCTCGAGGGCGTCCGTGGAGGCGTCCACCGACTGGTCGGCATCGGCCAACCCGGAGCGGGCGCGCGCGTCGAGCACCTCCACAGGCAGGGCCGACATCCGGGCGGTGTCGTCGCCGGGGATGTCGCGGGCGTCCTCGGCCTGCCTGGCCGTCCGCGTGGCGCGGCGCCGGCGGGCGAACAGGACCACGGCCGCGACGACGGCGATGATCACCACGATGATGGCCAGGATGGCGAACGGCGAGATCTCCGAGCCGGAGCCCTGGCGTTCGAGCCCGTCGGCCGCGCCGGTGACGGCGCCGGCCCAGTCGCCGGCGGCGAGGCGCGGTTCGATGTCGCGGTCGACGATCTCTTGCGCGGTCAGCTGATCGGCAGTGGGCGAGGCCTCGGGGTCGTCGAACTCGAACCAGTACCTGCCCTCGTCCACGGCCACCACGAGCAGTGCGTCGGACGCGCCCAGGTCGGACAGTTCCCGGGTCTGCTGCGTCCACTGCTCGACCGGGATGCCGTCGAGGGTGTCGACGAACGTCACCCACAGCTGGATCTGATCGGTCGAGCGCAGTTCGGCCAGTCTGCTCTCCACCTCGGGGGTGTCGCCGCCGAGGACCCCCGCGGAGTCGGTGAGCTGCTGCTGCAGGTTCGACGGGGGCTCGGCGGAGGCGCCGGGGGCGGCCCACACCAGCGCGCAGGCCAGGAACGCGACCACCGTCGCGAGCGCTGTCACCGGGGCCTGGCTGAACCGGGAACGGGGTCGCCGGGCGGCGGCGGGCGGGAGTTGGGCGGCGATCATGGCCCCAGCGTATCGGCCCCGAACAGGGGGCACGCCGGTCCTCGCCGGAGGCGGCTACTCTGGGCGTCATGGCAGGGCGGATTCCGGAGCAGGACATCGCCGCGATCCGCGAACGCACCCGTATCGAGGAGATCGTCGGCGAGTACGTCGCGCTCAAACCAGGTGGCGCGGACTCGCTCAAGGGGCTGTCCCCGTTCAAGGACGAGAAGACCCCCTCGTTCCACGTGCGTCCGCAGCACGGCTACTTCCACTGTTTCTCCACGGGTGAGGGCGGCGACGTCTTCGCGTTCCTCATGAAGATGGAGCACATCAGCTTCGTGGAGGCGGTGGAGCAGCTGGCCGACCGGCTGGGCTACCGCATCTCCTACGAGGGTGGCGGTCAGGTCATCCAGCGCGATCGCGGCACGCGGTCCCGGCTGGCGCAGGCGAACGCGGCCGCGCAGAAGTTCTACGCCGAGCGCCTGGCGCAGGATCCGGAGGCGGAGACGGCGCGCACCTTCCTCACCGACCGCGGGTTCGACATGGCCCAGGCCCAGCACTTCGGCTGTGGATACGCGCCCGCCGGCTGGGACACCATGAGCAAGCACCTCATGCGCCAGGGGTTCGAGCCCAAGGAGCTGGAGGCGGCCGGGCTGTCCAAGACGAGCTCGCGCGGCACCCTCATCGACCGTTTCCACCGCCGGTTGTTGTGGCCCATCCGCAACCTCGGGGGCGAGGTGATCGGGTTCGGCGCGCGCAAGCTGTTCGAGGACGACACCCTGGGCAAGTACATGAACACCCCCGAGACGATGCTCTACAAGAAGTCCCAGGTGTTGTTCGGTCTGGACCTGTCCAAGCGGGAGATCGCCTCGCAGCGTCGCGCGGTCGTGGTCGAGGGGTACACCGACGTCATGGCCATGCACGCGGCCGGCGTCACGACGGCGGTGGCCGCGTGTGGCACCGCGTTCGGCGAGGACCACCTGTCCACGCTGCGGCGCCTGATGCTGGACGACAACTACTTCCGCGGCGAGATCATCTACACCTTCGACGGCGACGAAGCCGGCAAGAAGGCCGCGCTCCGGGCGTTCTCGGGGGATCAGCAGTTCTCCGGCCGGACGTTCGTGGCGGTGGCCCCGCCGGGGACGGATCCGTGCGACCTGCGTCAGAACAAGGGCGACGCCGCGGTGCGGGATCTCGTGTCCGCGCGGGTGCCGATGTTCGAGTTCGCGATCCGCTCGATGCTCGAGGACTACGACCTCGACCACGCCGAGGGGCGCGTGGAGGCCCTGCGTCGCACCGTGCCGGTGGTGGCCGACATCCGCGATTCGACGCTGCGTGACGAGTACGCCCGCCAGCTCGCCGGCTGGGTCGGCTGGGACGACCCGGCGACGGTGGTGCGCCGTGTCCGCGAGGAGGCGCGCAAGAAGGGCCGCGCGCGGTCGGCCGGGTCGGGTCCCGGGTTGCGCAAGCGCGCCCCCGGTGGACCGGGCGGGGGAGCCCGACCGGGGTGGGACGCCGCCGAGCGTGGGGGCGGCGCGGGGCGTGGAGAGACGACGAGGGCGATCGTCGACGCCGCGCTGTCGCGCGGGACCGATGCGGGACCAGCGGCGCTGAAAAGCGTCTGACCTGCGGCCGGGTTCTGTCTCCGGCTTACAGGCCGGCTCGTTCGCCCCGTTCCCGGCAGGCGCCACCGCGGCGCGCGGTGGCGGGTCCGGACCCGGATAGTAGGGTCCGAGGTGACAAGCCCGTCCCGTCGAACCGAGGAGGCCCACCGTGTCGGAAGAGCAGTGGTACTACGACATCGCCACAGGTCAGGCGCAGCAAGGCAAGGTGACCAACTGGGACAACCGGATGGGCCCCTATGCCACGCGCGGCGAGGCCGAGGCGGCGCTGGCCAAGGCGAAGGCCCGCAACGAGGCGTGGGACGCCCAGGACGACTAGTACGAGCCCGGGAGATTGAGGCCGGGCTGTCCTACTTCTTCCCGCCCTTCTTCTTGCCGCTCTTCTTCTTGTCCTTCTTCTTCCTGCGCCGCCGTGCCGCGCGCCGTGACTCGGACAGTTCGCGATAGGCGGCCGTGACCGCCGCGGCGTCGCTCTCGAACCCCTCGAGGGTGCGCTCCGAGAACGCCCGCTCGTGCTCGAAGAGCACCCCGAGGCCGAACGTCGACTCACCGGCGAACTCCGCCCGCCGCGCGATGCGCCGGATCCACTGCCGGGAGGTGACGCTGTCCTGGACCTCCCCGAGCACCGTGTGCAGCCGGTCGCAGGCCGTACGCAGCGGGGCCACCGTGAGGTCGTCCGACGTCGGGACCGCACTGACGTTGCGGCGCAGTGCCTTGGCGCGCTTGCGCACGACGTGGGTGAGTTCCTCCCGCTGGGCCAGCGTCAGGTCGAGGGAGTCCAGGTCGCGCTCGGTGCGGGTACGGACCTTGGTGAACTTGGAGAACTGCCGGTCCACCCCGCGCAGCAGTGTCTCCTCGGCTTCGCGCCGCCTCCTACCGCCCTTCGACGGAGCACCGCCCTTCGACGACGCCCCGCCCCCCGCTGCGGCGGGGCTTGTTCCCGCGACGCGGACCAGCTCGTGGAGTCGGTCGACCACGTCGAGGTACCGGTCGGAGAGCAGCGCCGCGGTGACGCGTTCGCCTGCGCGCTGCTCCTCGAAGTCCAACTCGGTGCGCAGGAGGTGCCGGGTCCTCGCGGTCACCACGTCCTCGGGGTAGTCGGCTGCCAGTGCCCCGAGCCGCTGGTCGACCACCTGGATGTCCCGGGCCTTGCCCAGCACCGCGGCGAGCTCCTTGAGTTCGGCGAGGAGCGCGGCCGGGTCGATGTCGGTGCCGGCGGTCTCCGCCCCGAGCTCGTCGGCGTACGAGCTGATGGTGCTCCGCAGGCCACGGACCGCGACGCGCATCTGGTGGACGCCCACCACGGTGACGCGCCGGGCCGCCGGATCGTGGTCGAGGAGTTGCTGCAGGTCCTGGACAAGGGCGTCGCGCACGGGCGAGACGCCGCGCTCGTAGAGGTCGGGGAGTGGGCCGATGGTGCGGGCGAGTTTGGACGACGACGAGGCGTGAGCCCCGGCGTCCGCGCAGGCGGCGGCGACGGTCGCGAGGAGATCGTGTGCATCGGGTCGCGCCGGATCGACCAGTTCGGTCTCCCATTCCCGCCATCCCGCCGTTGATCCGCCGGCGACGAACGACTCGGTGGAGACCCGGTCGTCGCAGAACTCGATCACCGCGGCCCCGTCGGGGTCCCGCAGCGTGAGGACCTGCCGGCGGTTGTCGATGCGGGCGACGGGCTCGAGGGGCCGACGGCGGACCAGCCCGGCGACGGCCGTGACGAGCTCCGCGGGGACGACGTCGTCACGGGGGTCGCCGTCGCCGAGCGGGGCCTGCAGTTCGACGCGTCCCGCCCGGTCGGGCAGTTTGAGGTGCCAACCCTCGTCGTCCCCGCCGGTGCGGCGCCGGAGTGTGACCTTGTGCCGGGTGAGCGAGAGGTCGGCGGTGTCGTAGTAGGTGGCGGAGAGCTGGTGCTCCACCGGGACGTCCGCGACGAGAGGCGCCAGGGCGTCGACCGTGGGCAGCGGGGTGTGCTCGTCGACCTCGAACTTGCTCTCGACCTCGACAGTCTCGTTGATCGTCATGGTCCGGTTGTATCAGTAAAGGATGAACACCGGCAGTGAGCGCCGCCCCTTCCGGACTTACCGGCGGGTAAGGTAAGTGGCTACGGTCACACATTCGTCGTAAGGGAGAGACTGTGGATCAGCCGAAAATCGTCGACGTCCTGGTGGTGGGGGCGGGGTTCTCCGGGCTCGGTGCCGCCATCCGGCTCGCGCAGGAGGGCTTCGACGACCTCGTCGTCCTGGAACGCGGCCCCGAGGTCGGCGGGACGTGGCGCGACAACAGCTATCCGGGCGCGGCGTGCGACGTCCCGTCCCACCTGTACTCGTACTCCTTCGCCCTCAACCCCGACTGGTCACGGGCCTTCTCGCCGCAGGGCGAGATCTACGACTACATCCGGAAGGTCACGCACGAGGCCGGCGTGCGCGAGAAGATCCGCTTCGGCGTCGACGTCACCTCGGTGGACTACGACGAGTCCCGCGGCCGGTGGACGGTGCGCACCAGCGAGGAGGAGTACGACGCCCGCGTGGTGGTGCTGGGCGTCGGGGCACTGTGCGAGCCCAGGCTCCCGGAGATCGACGGCGTCGGCGACTTCGCCGGGCCCGTCTTCCACACCGCCCGCTGGGACCACTCGGTGACGCTCGCCGGCCGACGCGTCGCGGTGATCGGCACGGGCGCCTCGGCGATCCAGGTGGTGCCGTCCATCGCCCCGACCGTGGCGCACCTCGACGTCTACCAGCGCACCGCGCCCTGGGTCCTGCCCCGGATGGACCGGCAGTACCCCCGGTTCGAGCGGTCGCTGTACCGCCGGGTGCCCGGGTTGCAGCGCGCGGTGCGGGCGCTGCAGTACGCCAGCCGCGAGTTCCAGGTGGTGGGCCTGACCCGCACCCGCGCGGCGCTGGCGCCCATCAAGGCTCTCGGACGCGCGCACCTGGCGATGCAGGTGCGCGACCGTGCCCTGCGCGCGCGGCTCACCCCGCACTTCGAGATCGGGTGCAAGCGCATCCTGCTGTCCAACACCTGGTACCCGGCACTGACCCGGGACAACGTCGACGTGGTCACCGAGCCGATCACCCGCGTCACCGAGGGCGGGATCGTCACCGGTGACGGGACCGAGCACCCCGCCGACGTCCTGGTGGTGGCCACCGGCTTCCACGTCACCGATTCACCGTTCTTCGAGCGCGTCCGCGGAACGGACGGGCGCACCCTGGCGGACAAGTGGCAGAGCGAGGGGATGGAGGCCTACAAGGGGACCACGGTCGCCGGCTACCCCAACCTGTTCGTCCTGGTGGGCCCCGCGACCGGACTCGGGCACTCGTCGATGATCTACATGATCGAGTCCCAGCTCAACTACCTCGTGGACGCGCTGCGCACCATGCGGGACCGCGGCCTGCAGACCGTCGAGGTGCGTGCGGCCGTCCAGCACGCGTACAACCGCGAACTGCGCGACAGCACCGGCGAGACCGTGTGGGTGACCGGCTGTAGGAGCTGGTACCTCGACGACAAGGGCAACGCGCCGGCCGTGTGGCCGGACTACACCTTCACTTTCCGCAACCAGACCCGGGAGTTCGACCTGAGCGCCTACCGGCGGACCGCGGCCGACGCCACGGCCGCGACGCGTACCGGGCAGGAGGCCCTCCGGTGAGCGCCCCGATCAGCAGACTGTTCGGCGCCGTCGGGTCACTGGCCCGCCGCCCCCGCTGGCGGATGGACGGCAAGGTCGTCGTCGTCACCGGCGCCGGCTCGGGGATCGGGCGCGAACTGGCGCGCGAGGCCGCGCGGCGCGGCGCCCGGTTGGCACTGAGCGACATCGACGCAGACGGACTGGCCCGGACCGTCGAACTCGCGCGCGGTGACGGCGCCACCGACGTGCACTCGCAGCGTCTCGACGTCACAGAACAGGCGATGGTCGCCGAGTACGCGGGGGCGGTCGCCGAGCACTTCGGCGTGGTCCACCTCGTCGTCAACAACGCCGGCATCGCGTTCACCGGGGCGGTCGAGCAGTCCGGCTACAAGGACATCGCCCGCGTGATGGACGTCGACTACTGGGGCGTCGTGCACGGCACCAAGGAGTTCCTCCCGCACCTCATCGCCTCCGGCGACGGCCACCTGGTCAACATCTCCAGCATCTTCGCGTTCCTGTCCGTGCCCACCCAGAACGCCTACAACGCGGCCAAGGCGGCGGTCCAGCAGTTCACCGAGTCCCTGCGGATGGAGATGATGGCGGCCGGGCACCCCGTCGACGTCACCTGCGTCCACCCGGGCGGGATCAAGACCGCCGTCGCCCGGAGCGCCGGCGCGGCCGAGGGGCTGGACAGCGCGAACTTCGCCGCGATCTTCGACGCGAAGTTCGCGCGCACCGAGGCGTCGACGGCCGCGCGGGTGATCCTCGACGGCGTCGAGCGACGTAGGGCGCGCGTGCTGGTGGGGGTCGACGCCCACCTGCTCGACGCCCTGGTCCGACTGTTCCCGACCGGCTACCAGAAGGGCACGGTCGCGATGACGCGCCGCTTCGGGGTGGTCTGAGCCGGGAGCGCGCCCGGCCCGGGCGCCTCAGGGCCGGAAGCGGTCCGTGGCCTCCAGCAGGTGGTGCGTCGTGCCGGGTTCGGCCATCGCGTGCCCCGCGTCGGGGACGATGTGCAGCTCCGAACCCGGCCACGCCGCGTGCAGTTCCCACGCGCTGGCGACCGGGCACACCACGTCGTAGCGGCCGTGGACGATCACGGCCGGCAGGTGGGCGATCCGGTCCATGCGGTCCAGGATCGCCCGGCCCCCCAGGAACGCGTCGTGGACGAAGTAGTGGTTCTCGATCCGGGCGAAGGCCAGGGCGAAGCGGTCCGGGTCGCCGCCGGTGCCGGCGGGTCGGGGGAGCAGGGTCGAGGTGGACGTCTCCCACGTGGTCCACGCGCGGGCCGCCTCGAGTTCGACCTGCGGATCCCCGCAGTGCAGGAGCCGGTGGTAGGTCGCGACGTGGTCGTAACCCGGCTGATGGACGGCGTCGGGGCCGTCCGCGGCGAGCAACGGCGCGAGGTAGCCCTCCCACACGTCCGGGAACAGGTGCGCGGCCCCACCGCGGTAGAACCAGTCGATCTCGCTCGGGCGGCACAGGAAGACGCCGCGAAGGATCAGACCGCGGACCCTGGAGGGATGCTCCTGGGCGTACGCCAACGCCAGGGTGGAGCCCCACGAGCCGCCGAAGACCAGCCACTCCTCGACCCCGAGGTGCTCCCGCAGTCGCTCGAGATCGTCGACCAGGTGCCAGGTGGTGTTGACCGTCAGGTCCGCGCCGTCGGCGACGTGCGGGGTGCTCCGCCCGCACCCCCGCTGGTCGAGAAGGATGATCCGGTAGGCCGCCGGGTCGAACATGCGTCGGTGCTCGGGCGTCGTCCCGCCACCGGGTCCACCGTGGACGAACAGGACGGGGGCGCCGTCCGGGTTGCCGGAGCACTCCCAGTACACGTGCTGCCCGTCGCCCACGTCGAGCATCCCGCTGTCGTGGGGCTCGATCGCCGGGTACGGGGCACGGCGGGCGGCCCCGTGTCCGCTGTCGGTCGTCGGTGCCATCACGGTCAGAAGGAGTGCTCGGCGCCGGGGAAGGCCCGCGAGCGGACCTCGGTTCCGTACTCGCGGGCGGCGTCACGCAGCGTGTCGGCCAGCTCGGCGTACCGCTTGACGAACTTCGCGGTGCGGCCCGTGCTGTGCCCGGCCATGTCCTGCCAGACCAGCACCTGGGCGTCGCACCCGTTGCCGGCCCCGATGCCCACGGTGGAGATCTCCAGTTCCGCGGTCACCTCCCGCGCCAGGTCGGCGGGCACCATCTCCATCACCACGGAGAACGCCCCGGCCTCCTGGACGGCGCGGGCGTCGGCGCGCAGCTGATCCGCCGCGTCGCCGCGACCCTGGACCCGGAACCCGCCCAGCCCGTTGACCGACTGCGGCGTGAAGCCGATGTGCGCCATCACGGGGATCCCGGCGTCGACGATCGCCTTGATCTGCGGGACCATCCGCACGCCGCCCTCGAGCTTGACGGCCTGGGCGCCGCCCTCCTTCATCATGCGGGTGGCCGCGGCCACGGCCTGCGTCGGCGAGGCCTCGTAGCTGCCGAACACCAGATCCGCCACGACCAGCGCCTTCGGGGCGCCGCGGGTGACGGCCCGCACCAGCGGGATCATCTCGTCCTCGGTCACCGGGACCGTCGTGTCGTAGCCGTAGACCACGTTGGCGGCCGAGTCACCGACGAGCAGCACCGGGATCCCGGCCTCCTGGAACAACCGCGCGGAGACGAAGTCGTAGGCGGTGAGCATCGGCCACGGCTCGCCGGCGGCCTTGAGCTCGGCGAGGTGGTGCAGACGGGTGACCCGGGTCAGGCCCTGCGGCCCGTCGCCCTTCGGCGTCTGGCCCGGTGCGCCGCCGGCGCCGTAGACCGGGGAGTCGGGGGTGTCGCTCATGGGAGTGTGGCCTTCCTTCGGTGACCTCGAGGCCGGCTGGAGCGCCGGTACCCGGGTGGACAGGGGGCGGTGACGTGCGCGGCGGGATCCGTGCGCTGTCGCGGACGAGTCTGCCACGACCGGCACGGAGGGGTCCGGTGGGCGTCGGGGCGGGCGGATGTCACACGCTCGTAACACGACAGGCACTAGGTTGGACCGCATGAACCGCCAGCAGGAGTACGTTCTCAGGACCTTGGAAGAGCGCGACATCCGGTTCGTCCGGCTCTGGTTCACCGACGTCCTCGGCACCCTCAAGTCGGTCGCCGTGGCGCCGGCCGAACTCGAGGGCGCCTTCGGGGAGGGGATCGGCTTCGACGGCTCCGCCATCGAGGGCTTCTCCCGGGTGTCGGAGGCGGACACCGTCGCCAAGCCCGACCCGTCGACCTTCCAGGTGCTCCCGTGGGCCCACGCCGACGGCAAGCAGCACTCCGCGCGCATCTTCTGCGACATCTTCAACCCGGACGGCAGCCCCAGCTGGGCGGACCCGCGGCACGTCCTGCGCCGCCAGCTCAGCAAGGCCGCTGACCTCGGGTTCTCGTGCTATGTCCACCCCGAGATCGAGTTCTTCCTGTTCAAGGACCTGGACACGGACGGCGCGGAGCCGGTGCCCACCGACAACGGCGGCTACTTCGACCAGGCCGTGCACGACTCCGCCCCGCACTTCCGGCGCCACGCGATCGAGGCGCTCGAGGCGATGGGCATCTCGGTGGAGTTCTCCCACCACGAGGGCGCCCCGGGCCAGCAGGAGATCGACCTCCGCTACGCCGACGCCCTGAGCATGGCGGACAACATCATGACGTTCCGCTACGTGGTCAAGGAGGTGGCCATGAACAACGGGGTGTGGGCGTCGTTCATGCCCAAGCCCCTGCGTGACCACCCGGGCTCGGCCATGCACACCCACATGAGCCTGTTCGAGGGCGACGCCAACGCGTTCCACGACCCGGACGACGAGTACCAGCTGTCCGATACCGCGAAGTCGTTCGTCGCGGGCATCCTCACCCACGCGCCCGAGTTCTCGGCGGTGACCAACCAGTGGGTCAACTCGTACAAGCGACTCATCGGCGGAGGCGAGGCCCCCACCGCGGCCACCTGGGGCCGGGCCAACCGGTCGGCGCTCGTCCGTGTGCCCATGTACACGCCCAACAAGGCGTCCTCGCGCCGCATCGAGGTGCGCAGCCCGGACTCGGCCTGCAACCCCTACCTGGCCTACGCGGTGATGTTCGCCGCCGGGATCAAGGGCGTCCAGGAGGGGTACGAGCTGCCGCCGGAGTCCGAGGACGACGTGTGGACCATGAGCCGGCGCGAGCGGCGGGCGATGGGGTACACCGACCTCCCCGGCAGCCTCGAGCAGGCGCTGGACGCCATGGAGGAGTCGGAGCTCGTCGCCGAGGCGCTGGGCGAGCACGTCTTCGAGTTCTTCCTGCGCAACAAGCGGCGCGAGTGGCGCGAGTACCGCAACGACGTGACCCCGTACGAGCTGCGGCACTACCTCAACTTGTGACCGGGGGCGGCATCGTGAGCAGGGACTCCTCGCGCCCTCGGTTACCGAGCCCGGGCCGCCTCGGGCTGCTCGACGACCGGGCCGCGGACTGGCTCGACTACCTGGGGTGGACCGACGACGACGCGGTCCCGGTGCTGTGGTCGCTGTCCCGGGCTCCGGACCCGGACCTCGCCCTGGGAGCCCTGGTGCGGCTCCATGAATCACTCACCGCCGAGTCCCACGATGAGGGCACCTCCGCGCGCGCCGGGGGCGACGTCGCGGCGTTGGACGCCGCGCTGCGGTCCGATTCGCGGCTCCGGGCGCGGCTGCTGGGGCTGCTCGGATCCTCGAGCGCGTTGGGCGACCACCTCGTCGCCGAGCCCACTCGGTGGGCGCTGCTGCGCGGAGGACTGCCGACGTTCGAGGACGTTCTGGCCGACATGCTCGGGGTGGTCGAGGCCGTGCCCGAGCAGGCGGTGGAGGGCGCGCCGCCGCCGTCCCAGAGGGAGGACCTGCGCAGCGTCGGGACGTACCGCGCCGGGGTCACCGGCGGCGCCGCCGTCAGCGTGCTGCGCTCGACGTACCGCGACCACGTGGCGCTGCTCGCCGCGCACGACGTGGCCGGGTCGGTCGACGACGACGAGCCCGTCCTGCCGTTCACCGAGGTGGGCCGGCGCCTGTCCGACCTCGCGGACGCCGCGTTGACCGCCGCTCTCGCGGTCGCGGTGGCCACCGTCCACCCGGACTCGCCGATGCCGGCGCGGTTGGGCGTGGTGGCCATGGGCAAGGGCGGGGCGCGCGAACTCAATTACATCTCGGACGTCGACGTGATCTTCGTGGCCGAGCCGGCCGACGCCAGGACCGGTCGCGTGGCGGGGGAGCTGATGCGCATCGGGTCCATGGCCTTCTTCGAGGTCGACGCGGCGCTGCGCCCGGAGGGCAAGTCGGGCGAACTGGTGCGCACCCTCGAGTCCCACACGGCCTACTACAAGCGTTGGGCCAAGACGTGGGAGTTCCAGGCCCAGCTCAAGGCGCGCCCCATGACCGGCGACCTGGCCCTGGCGGAGGAGTACCACGACACCGTCCACCCGATGGTGTGGACCGCCGCCGAGCGGGACGACTTCGTGCACGACGTGCAGGCGATGCGCCGGCGCGTGGAGGAGAACGTGCCCGAGGCCCTGCGCGAGCGCGAACTCAAGCTCGGACGCGGGGGTCTGCGCGATGTCGAGTTCGCCGTGCAGCTGCTGCAGATGGTCCACGGCCGCACCGACGAGGACCTCCGCGTCACCAGCACCGTCGAGGCGCTCGGCGCGCTGCGCGACGGCGGGTACATCGCCCGCGAGGACGGCGCGGAACTGCTCGCCGCCTACGAGTTCCTCCGCCTGCTTGAGCACCGCCTGCAACTGCAGCGCTACAAGCGCACCCACCTGCTACCGGAGGACGACGACGAGGAGGCCTACCGCTGGCTGGCCCGCGCGGCGCACATCCGGCCGGACGGGCCCAACGACGCCGCGCAGGTGCTGCGGCAGAGTCTGCGCGAGCTGCGCCGCCGCGTTCGCCGCCTGCACTCCAAGCTGTTCTACCGCCCGCTACTGGACTCGATCGCCTCGTACGACGCCGAGGCGCTCTCGCTCAGCACGGAGGCGATGGAGCGTCAGCTGGCCGCCCTCGGCTTCGCGTCGCCCCGCAACGCGTTGGGCCACCTGCGGGCGTTGGCGGGGCAGAGCAGTCGCCGCGGCCGCATCCAGGCGCTGCTGCTGCCCACGTTCATGGAGTGGCTCGCGGACACCGCGGACCCGGACGCGGGACTGCTGGCCTACCGGCGACTGTGCGAGGAGAACGAGGAGATCACCTGGTTCCTGCGCACCCTGCGGGACGACAGCATCGTGGCCCGCCGCCTCGTCCGGGTGCTGGGGACCTCGGCGTTCGTCGCGGGCCTGCTCATGCGCAACCCCGAGGTGATCCCCGACCTCACCGACGGCGCGCAGGGCCCAGTGCTCGTGGCCTCCAAGGTCTCCGACATCGCCTCCGCGCTCACCG
Organism: Dietzia sp. KRD202; assembly: GCF_017168155.1. NCBI lineage: Bacteria > Bacillati > Actinomycetota > Actinomycetes > Mycobacteriales > Dietziaceae > Dietzia > Dietzia sp. KRD202. The sequence continues at coordinate 294,201 of NZ_JABFAN010000016.1, forward strand.
CCTCCGCCGCCCGGCACCCCACTCCCGAGCGGGTCATCGCCACGGCGCGGTCGCTTCGCCGCGCGGAGCTGGCCCGGATCGGGGCCGCCGACGTCCTGCAGATGATCTCGGTACCCGACGTCGGGCGGCGACTGTCGGCCGTGTGGCGGGCGGTGCTCGAGGCGTCCCTGGCCGCCGTGGTCCGCGACATGATGCCCGAGGGCGGTGTGCAGCCGGCCCGCCTCGCGTACATCGGGATGGGGCGGCTCGGCGGGGACGAGCTGTCCTACAGTTCGGACGCGGACGTGATGATCGTGTGCGACCCGGTCGAGGGCGCCAAGGAGGACGAGGCGGTCCGGTGGGCCACGCACGTGGCCGAGCGGGTGGGCAAGCTGCTGGCCTCGCCGTCGTCGGATCCCCCGCTGGACCTGGACGCCGACCTACGCCCGGAGGGCCGCAACGGCCCACTCGTGCGCACCCTGGCCTCCTACCGTGCCTACTACGCCAAGTGGGCCGAGACGTGGGAGTTGCAGGCGCTGCTGCGGGCCTCGTTCGCCGCCGGGGACCGCGAGCTCGGGCTGGATTTCCTCCACATGATCGACGAGTTCCGTTACCCGGAGCAGGGCGTGCCCCCGAAGGTCGTGCAGCAGATCCGCCGGATGAAGGCGCGGATCGACTCGGAGCGCCTGCCGCGTGGCGCGGATCCGGCCACCCACACCAAACTCGGCCGCGGTGGCCTGGCCGACGTGGAGTGGAGCGCCCAGTTGTTGACGATGCAGCACGCCGCCAGGGTGCCCGGGCTGCACACGACGTCGACCCTCGAGGCGCTCGACGCCGCCGCCTCGGCCGAGTTGCTGCCGGAGTCCGAGCGCGACGCACTGGTCGACTCGTGGCTCATGGCCGCCCACGCCCGCAACGCGTTGGTCCTGGCGCGCGGCAAGGCGGTCGACCAACTGCCGGGTCAGGGCTCGATCCTGGCGGCGGTGGCGATGATCTGCACCGGTTCGGCCGACGGCGCGGGGTTCCTCAACGAGTACCTGCGCGTGACCCGTCTCGGTCGCAAGGCGGTCGATCACGTGTTCTGGGGCGAGGACTGACGCCGGCCCCGGGGGTGGGCCAGGGCCGGGACCAGGGTCGTCCCTGATGCGGCAGGTGCTCCCACGCCGATAACCTGGGTCCATGCCTGTGACCATGAACCTCACCCTCACCCTCGACGGCGTGACCTACGGCGAGCTGTACGAGTTCGTCGACGCCGTCCGCGCCGCCGGGGTGCCGGCCGACGAGCGGGTCCGCTGCCTCGGTTCCGACGACAAGGGCGACCGCTTCGAGGTGGACCTCGGCCCGGACCGCCGTCGGGCGGGATCGGCCCGTGCGGCCTCCGGCGCGCTGGTGGGCCACCCGGTGGAAGGTCCCGCCGCGCCCGGGGCTGCGTCGTCGTCCTCACCGACCGTGGCGTCGGTCGCCGAGACGGTGCGCTCGATGGTGCGTAACGGCGACGACCTGGACCGCGTGATCGCCGCGCTGGGGGACCTGCGCAAGTTCCTGCGTTGAGCCCTCGCCGCCCGGTCGCCCGGGCCGTCGCCGTCCTCGCCGCGCTCGTCGCCGGCGCGGGTGTGGCGCTACACCACTCCCGCTCGGAGATCCCGGCCGTACCGGTGCTCGCGAGCTTCGCGGTCGCCGCCTGGGCGTTCTCCCTGGTGGCCCTGATCGCGGCACTGCGTGCGCGGTCGGTGCTGCTCGGGATCATCGCCGTCGTGTTGGTGGGTGCCGGGGTGGTCCAGTACGGGCCCCTCGTGGCACCGCCACGCCAGATCGACGACGACGAGGGCATCCCGATGCGGGTGATGGTGCAGAACCTCGAGTTCGGCCGAGCCGCCCCACACGACGTGGTCCGGGCAGTCCGCACCGGCGGGGTCGATCTGCTCATGACCGTGGAGACGACCCCGGAGGCGGCGGACGCGCTGCGCACGGCGGGTCTCACGGGGCTGCTGCCGCACGAGGCCGCCTCGACCGCTCCCACGACGCAGGGGGTCGCGGTGTGGTCGCGGTTCCCGCTCTCCCCGCCCGAGCGGGTCCCGGGCTTCAGCCTCGGGCTGGTACGCACCGAGATGGCGGGGCCGGGCGGCCCGGTGACGGTGGTGGCCGCGCACCCGGTCGCCCCGGTGTTCGACGCCCCCGCCGCCGTGGAGGAGGCCGATCGCCTGCGCTGGTACCTCGGCAGCCTTCCCGGACCCGCGCCGGTGGTGGTGGGCGGGGATTTCAACGCCACCTGGGATCACGTACGGTTCCGTGACCTGAGGGGCCTCGGGTACACCGACTCCGTCTCCGGCGGGAGTGACGGCTGGGTGCCCACCTGGCCGGCGGGTCGACGGATCCCCCCGCTCATCGGGATCGACCACGTGCTGGCCCGCGGAGCGGTCGCGGTGGGGGACACGGACACCGTGGAGGTGGCCAGGACGGACCATCGCGGCGTGATCGCGACGGTGCTTCTGCCCGCGCCGCGGGCGCGGTGACCTAGCATGCGCACCATGAGTTCACGCATCCGCCTGATCGCCAGCGGCGTCACCTCGGCCGCGGCGGTGGCCCTCCTCGCGGGGTGCGGCGGGGCGACGGTGGACGGTCAGGCCCCGGAGGTGTCCTCGGACCCGGCCGCGTCGGCCGCCTCGTCGTCGCCGTTCGCCGAGGAGCGGCCGGAGAAGCCCACCGGTCCCGTCCCGCCCCCTCCGCCGCAGTCACCGGCTCCGGAGCCGATGCCGGGGGAGCCCGAGCCACTGCCTCCGCCCGAGGACGCGCCCGCACCCGCTCCGGAACCCGCTCCCGCGGAGACCGCGCCACCGGCTCCGGGTGCGGGGGACTTCGTCGCCCTGCTCGAGCGGCGGGGTGTCGTCCTGCCCGAGGGCGTGGACCCGGTCGCCACGGCCACCGAGGCCTGCGGCCGGTTCGACGGCGGGCAGCAGATGGACGAGGTCTCCGGATGGCTGGGTGAGCGGGCCCGCCTCGACGCGGATGGCCAGGGTTTCTTCCTCGGCGCCGCGGTGGGGACCTACTGCCCGGGGAACTTCCCCAAGCTCGGCTGAGGCACGCCGGGCCGGGTCACGCCCGGCGGGCGAGTGCTCGGCCGTGTCACGCCCTGCGCGGCCGGGTCACATCCGGCCGTACCGGGCCCGCCCGATCGAGTAGAGGCCGTACAGGGCGATCCCTGCCCCGGTGAGCACCAGCAGTACCTGACCGAAGGGTTGCTCGCCGACCGCCCGCAGTGCGGCGTCCAGCCCGCCCGCCTTCTCCGGATCCGCGGTCACGACGGCCGCGATCACCAGGCCCCCGAGGATCGCCAAGGCGATGCCCTTGGCGACATACCCCACCCGGCCCGTGATGATCATGGCCCGGCCGACCTCCCCGGACCCGGTGCGGTCGAGGTCCTCGACGAACTTCGTGGTGGCCCCCTTGTAGACGTGGTAGCCGCCCACCGCGAGGATGGCGATCCCGGCGACGACCAGGGCCATCTTCCCCACCCCGGAGCCGAGCAGCCCGGCCGTGGCGCCGGAGGCGGTCGCGGAATCGGACCCCCCGCCCCCGGAGGCGAACCGCGCGGTGGTCAGTCCCAGGACCACGTACACGGCCGCCTTGGCCGCGGCCTTGATCCGGTCAGAGGTCTCCTCGGACCCGAGGAACAGCTCGGTGATCTGCCACAGACCCAGCGCGAGGAAGCCCACGGCGCCGACCCATAGCATGACCTGACCGCCCGGTGCGCTCGCGATCTCCGCCAGCGCACCCGAGTTGGACGCCTCGCCGCCGCCCGACCCGAGTGCGATCCTGACGGCGATCCAGCCGATGAGCAGATGGAGCACGCCGTTCATGACGTATCCGGCGCGGGCCAGCCACTCGAGCGCGGGATGGTCGGCGGCGGAGCGCGCGGCGCCGGAGAGGGTGGCAGAACGTATCGGGGAGTTCATGGGTGAACTCTCCCACGTCGCCGCGGATTCACCACTCGAACCCTGTCACCACTCGATCTCGCCGAGGACCTCGTTGCGACGGCGCAGTTCCGCCAACCGCAGTTCGGCCGCGCGGTGCTCCTCCATCCGCATCCGCGCCTGTTCGGCGAGGGCGTCGGCCTCGACCTCGGCGAGCAGGAGCTGGAGTCGGTCCTTCTGCTCACGGAGCGTCTCCACCGAGGTGTCCATGGCGATGAGCTTCCGGGAACCGGCCACGGCGTGGAGGAAGGGGTTGCGCTCGAGGATCAGGCGCGCCTCCTCGGGGGCCAGCACCCTCGACAGTTTGAGCAGGACCGGATAGCCCTGCCCCTGTCCCTGCCGGTCGGTCTCGGGGTCGTGTCCGGGATCCAGTGCTGCGGCGACGACCTTGAGCGGCCGGGCCCGGGGCGAGGAACTCCGGAAGTCGAACTCGTCGGTGTCCATGTGGTCCGGCTCCTTCCCGGCGTCCTGCCCGGCAGTGGCTGCTTACCTGCCACCACCGTAGGCGTACCGGCCGGGACGGCCGGGCGGTTCAGGGTTTTTGCGCTCCGGAGGGGCTCAGCAGCTGTAGCGGGGTGTGCGGGACGACCGCGTCCCGGCGGTGTGCCCGCCCGGCGCCGATACACTCGAGCTGTGACTACCGGCAATGAAGGCGCAACCGACCTCGACTACCTGCTCCGCCAGATGGCAGAGGGCATCGAGCAGGCTCCCGTGAACTTCCCGATCACCCTGGTGATCAACGGGAACACCTGGGAAGGGAACCTCACCACCGAGGGTGAGTTCATGCGGATCCAGGCGGCCACCTTCGACGCGCTGACGGGTGATGAGAAGTCCGAGCAGGTGGCTGATGCCCAGGCCAGTGCATTCCGGCAGATCGGCATCACGAAGTACGAGGAGGCACTGGACGGGGAGGACAGGGTGGCCTCGTTCATCCACGTCACGGACGCCTGGCAGAGGGGAGAGACTGCTCCGATCCCGGTCATGCGCGTCCGGATCTCGTCGGTGGATGCGTGGACCTTCGGCCACGCGAGTAGCTAGAAAGACGCCGCCCGCCCGGCCATCGAGGTGATGACCGCGCGGGCGGCGCCCGGCACTACGACCGAAGTCGATGCCCGCCCCGGCCTGCGCGGGGGCAGGTCAGGGCGGGCATGAGAGTCAGCAGTCGTAGTAGAGCTCGAACTCGTGCGGGTGCGGACGGAGGTTCACCGGGGCGATCTCCTTCTCGCGCTTGTACGAGATCCAGTTCTCGATGAGGTCCTCGGTGAACACGCCACCCTCGGTGAGGTACTCGTGGTCCTGCTCGAGACGGTCGATGACGGCGGGCAGCGAGGTGGGCGCCTGCGGGATGTCGGCGGCCTCCTCCGGCGGGAGCTCGTAGAGGTCCTTGTCGACCGGGGCCATCGGCTCGATCTTGTTCTTCACACCGTCGATGCCGGCCATCATCATCGCGGCGAAGGCGAAGTACGGGTTGCCGGACGAGTCGGGGCAGCGGAACTCGATGCGCTTGGCCTTGGGGTTGTTGCCGGTGATCGGGATCCGGACACACGCCGAGCGGTTGCGCTGCGAGTACACAAGGTTGATCGGGGCCTCGTAGCCCGGGACGAGCCGGTGGTACGAGTTGATCGTGGGGTTGGTGAATGCCAGCAGCGACGGCGCGTGGTGCAGGATGCCGCCGATGTAGTAGCGGGCGATGTCGGACAGCCCCGCGTAGCCGGACTCGTCGTGGAACAGCGGCTTGCCGTCCTTCCACAGCGACTGGTGGGCGTGCATGCCCGAGCCGTTGTCGCCGAAGAGGGGCTTGGGCATGAACGTGGCCGACTTGCCATTCTTCCAGGCGGTGTTCTTGACGATGTACTTGAACAGCTGGACGTCGTCCGCGGCGTGCAGCAGGGTGTTGAACTTGTAGTTGATCTCCTGCTGGGCGCCGGCCACCTCGTGGTGCAGACGCTCGAGCTCGAAACCGGCGTTGGTGAGATTGGTCGACATCTCGTCGCGCAGGTCGACGAAGTGGTCGTACGGGGCGACCGGGAAGTACCCGCCCTTCTCGCGGACCTTGTAGCCGAGGTTGGCCGAACCGTCGGCCTCCTGGGAGGCACCGGTGTTCCAGTGGCCGGCGCTGGAGTCGACCTCGTAGAAGCCGTGGTTCGTGCCGGAGCCGTAGCGGACGGAGTCGAAGACGAAGAACTCGGCCTCGGCCCCGAAGAAGCACGTGTCAGCGATGCCGGTGGAGAGCAGGTACTCCTCGGCCTTGCGGGCGACGTTGCGCGGGTCGCGGCTGTAGGCCTCACGGGTGAAGGGGTCGTGGACGAAGCAGCTGATGTTGAGCGTCTTGGCCCTGCGGAAGGGGTCGAGACGGGCCGTCGCGACATCCGGCAGGAGCATCATGTCGGACTCGTGGATCGACTGGAACCCCCGGATGGAGGAGCCGTCGAAGGCCAGGCCGTCCTCGAACATGTCCTCGTCGAACGCCGCTGCGGCGATCGTGAAGTGCTGCTCGTTACCCGGCAGGTCGGTGAACCGGATGTCGACGTACTCGACGCCCTCGTCCTTGACGTACTTGATGACCTCGTCCGGCGTGGAGAATGCCACGATTCGCTCCTCGTCTCTGAAGTGCGACGGGAAACCGGTGTCTCCCGTCGTGCGGTGACCTCACGATATGGGCGAGGTGTTGCCCGGCCGTCAAGCGAATGTTTCGCTGGTGTTACGTCACCGGCCGGGTGGGTCCCTCCCAATAGGGTCAGTTTAGTCACCCGAAGCGGGGTATCGCCGACATGGGGATCGGCAGGTCGCCCGGCTACCCTGGGCAGTATGCGTGACGTTGCGGGATCATGGTTGTCCGGCCCCACCTCCGGCAGTGGGCCGGAGCAGAAGTACAAGGGTGAGAATCTCGGTCTCCCGGCGTCCGGCGCGGGCTCGATCGCCCCGTTGGGCGTTCGTGTCGGCGCGCTGGCGGTGGACTGGTTCCTCGCCTACGGGCTGGTCGCCGTCATCGTGATGCTGCTCGGCCCGGAGACGCTGGGGGGCGACTCGTTCTCCGCCGTCTCCAGCTGGGCCGTGCCACTGCTGTGGGGCGTGAGCGGCGTGGTCTGCGTGTGGCTGTTCGCCCAGACGCCGGGGCAGGCGCTGGTCGGCATCGGCACGGCACGGGTCGACGCCGAGGAGCGGGTGGGTTTCGTCCGTGCGCTGGTGCGCGTGGTGTTCATCTTCTTCCTGCTGCCCCCGCTCATCCAGGACGAGGACGGACGCGGCATGCACGACCGCGCCACCGGCACCACTCTGATCCGTACCCGTTGATCCGTACCCGCTGACGAGACGACGCCCGCCGCCCGGGACGGGCGGCGGGCGTCGTGATCCCGGTGGCTGCGACAGCCTGACGGCGGACGGCTCAGCCGCGGCGGCGGGCGCTGCGCTGGATGTTGCGCACCTTCGCGCCCTGGGGGACCGGGCCCTTGGGCATCTGGTTCTGAATGCCGGTCTTGGTGCTCAGCGCGCGGAGCCGGGTGTCGAGGGCGTCGACCTTCGCCCGGCTGATGTTCATCGGGTATCGGGTGAGCCGGCGGTTCAGCTTGCGCAGTGGCACCTGCTCGGGGGTCGCGTCCTGCTCCTCGCCGACGATCAACTCGTAGATCGGGGTGTCGCCGACGACCCGGGCGACCTTCTTCTTCTCCTGTGCCATGAGCGGCTTGAGCCGGCGCGGCTCGCCCTCGCCCACGATCACGATCCCGCACCGGCCGACCACGCGGTGGACCGCGTCGAAACTCGTCGTGGCGGCGACGGCCTGGTTGACCCGCCACCCGGACCGCAACTGGTCCAGGGCCCACGCGGCCGCGCCCGGCTGCCCCTCGGCCTTGCCGTACACCGTGTTCTGCACGCGGCGCGAGAAGATCACCATCGCGAGCATGAGGCCGGTAAGCACACCGAGGGGGAGCATCCACCACTCGCCGCCCCACAGCATGCCGAGGAGGAAGAACACGACCGTCGACAGGACGACCGCGCCGATCATCAGCGGCCACAGGAGCTTGTCCTGCTTGGACTGGATCTTCAGCGCCTGCCACATCTGGCCGCGCTGTTCCTTGCCCGCCTGCCGCCGGACGGCCCGGGCCGCCTTCTTGTCCGCCTTGGTGAGCTCGCTCTTCGCCATGGTCATCAGGATACGTGCCCGCCACCGCGGTCCGGGAACCGCGGCTGACCCGAGGGGTGCCCCGCCCCGGCCGACTGTGGGCGGGTCAGACGCGGGCGCGCTCGCGGTCCAGGACGCTCGAGGCCTCCTGGGACGCCGAACCTCCTGTCGTCAGCTGCTGCAGGTGCTCCGGAACCGCCTGCCCGCGGTGCTCCAGCGCCTGGACGTAGAGGCGGCCGGCTCGGTACGACGAGCGGACGAGCGGTCCGGCCATGACGCCGGCGAAACCGATCTCACGGGCCTGATCGGACAGCTCGACGAACTCCTCGGGCTTGACCCAGCGGTCGATCGGGTGGTGCAGCGGGCTGGGCCGGAGGTACTGCGTGATGGTGAGGATGTCGCAGCCGGCGGAGTGCAGGTCGCGCATCGCGTCGACGATCTCGTCGGTGGTCTCGCCCATCCCCAGGATGAGGTTGGACTTGGTGACGAGGCCGAAGTCGCGCGCGGCGCGGATCACGTCGAGGGAGCGGTCGAACCGGAACGCCGGGCGGATCCGCTTGAAGATCCGCGGCACGGTCTCGAGGTTGTGCGCCAGCACCTCGGGACGCGACTCGAACACCTCGGCCAGCTGGTCCGGGTCCCCGTTGAAATCGGGGATGAGGTTCTCGACCCCCGTGTTGGGGTTGAGCTCGTGGATCTTGCGGACGGTCTCCGCGTAGAGCCAGGCCCCGCCGTCCTCCAGGTCGTCGCGCGCGACGCCCGTGATGGTGGAGTAGCGCAGACCCATCTCGCGCACGGACACGGCCACGCGCCGCGGCTCGTCACGATCGAGGGCGCTGGGTTTGCCGGTGTCGATCTGGCAGAAGTCGCAGCGGCGGGTGCACTGCTCGCCGCCGATGAGGAACGTGGCCTCCCGGTCCTCCCAACACTCGTAGATGTTGGGGCAGCCGGCCTCCTCGCACACCGTGTGCAGGCCACCGGTCTTGACCAGCGTCTTGAGTTCCTTGTACTCGGGACCCATGGTGGCCCTCGTACGGATCCACGACGGCTTGCGCTCGATCGGCGTCTCGGCGTTGCGGGCCTCGATACGGAGGAGCTTGCGGCCTTCAGGAGTCACAGTCACGGCCGCAAGCCTACGCGCGAATCACGCTACGGGCAGTCGGCCGTCCAGCGCCTCCACCATGTCGGAGGTGACCTGGTCGAGAACCTCCGACACCGGCACCACGCGACCGAGTTCGGCGCTGAGCGACGTGACCCCGGCGTCGACGATCCCGCAGGGGACGATCCGCGAGAACGCGGTCAGATCGCAGTCGCAGTTGAGGGAGAACCCGTGCATCGTCACGCCCCGCTGGACACGGATCCCGATGGCGGCGATCTTGCGCTCGGGCCTGCCGTCCGAGGCCGCACACCACACCCCGGAGCGCCCGTCGACGCGCCCGGCCTCCACGCCGAGCCGCGCGCAGGTGGAGATGAGGGCCTGCTCGACACGGCGGACGTACTCGACCACGTCGATGGGGTCGGTCAGCGCGACGATCGGGTACCCCACCAGTTGGCCGGGTCCGTGCCAGGTGATCCGGCCGCCGCGGTCCACGTCGACGACCGGGGTCCCGTCGGTGGGACGGTCGGACGGCTCCGTGCGTTTGCCGGCGGTGTAGGTGGCGGGGTGCTCCAGGAGGAGGATCGTGTCGCCCCGCTGCCCGTCGGCGCGCTCCTCGGCGAGGGCACGTTGGAGCTCCCAGGTGGGGCTGTACTCGACGGTGCCGAGCCGACGGATCTCCGGGGGCGCCGGGTCACGGCGGAGGGACTGACCGGTGTGCGACATGTCCCCAGGGTAGGCCGAGGGGTGTGACGACGACGACGACGGGCGCCCTCCGTGAAGGAGGACGCCCGTCGCGGGGTTCAGCGGAACCTACCGATCAGCTGGCTTCACAGGTCGAGGTCACCGTCGAACTCGGCCTTCTCCAACCGGTCCTTCACCGTGGTGAGGAAGCGGCCGGCGTCGGCGCCGTCGATCAGGCGGTGATCGTAGGTCAGCGGCATGAAGCCCATCGACCGGATGGCGATCGACTCGCCGTCGGCGTCGGCATCCACCACGGGCCGCCGCACGATCGCGCCGGTGCCGAGCATCGCCGCCTGCGGCGGGACGAGGATCGGGGTGTCGAACAGGGCCCCCTCGCTGCCGATGTTGGTGATGGTGAACGTGCCGCCCTGGAGGTCGTCCGGGGTGAGCTTGGACGCCCGCGCCCGCTCGGCCAGGTCGATGATCGCCTTGGCCAGCCCCGGGATGTCCAGGTCCTGCGCGTTCTGGATGACCGGGGAGAGCAGCCCCGCCTCGGTGTCCACGGCGATCCCGAGGTTCACCGACCCGTGGTAAGTGATCTCGTTGGTCTTCTCGTCGTACGACGCGTTGACGTTCGGGTGCGACACCAGGGCCTCGACGACCGCCTTGGCGTAGAACGGCAGGTACGAGAGCTTGGCGCCGTGCTTGTCGGCGAACTGCTCCTTGACCTGCGAGCGCAGTTGCGCCACCCGGGTCATGTCCACCTCGAAGACCTGCGTGAGCTGAGCGGTCTGCTGCAGCGACTCACGAGTCTTCTGCGCCGTGATCTTGCGGATCCGGTTGGCCTTCTTGGTGGTGCCGCGCAGCTCCGCGAGCTCGGGCCGGACGCCGGCCTTCGACGGGCCGCCGCTGGGCGCCTTCTCCTCGGCCGGGGTCTCGGAACCGGAGTCGGAACCCGAGCCCTCGGCCGCCGCGAGGACGTCCTGCTTACGGATCCGGCCGCCGATGCCGGTGCCCTTGACCGAGTCCAGGTCGACGCCGTGCTCCTGCGCGAGCTTGCGCACCAGCGGGGTGACGTACGGCGAGCTCCCGGACTTGGCGGCCGCCGCGGGCTCGGCCCGCTCGGGCAGGTCGCCGGAGGGCCCGCTGTCGGACTTCTCCGACCCGCGCGGCTTCGCGGCCTTCTTCTTGCTCTTCTGCTCGGCCTTCTTCCCGGACGTCGACCCGGACCCGGACTCCGCCTTGGCGGCGGCCTTCTTCTCGGTCTCGGGGGTGTCCTCGGGGACCTCGTCCTCGTCGGAGGCGTCCACGCCCTCGTCCTTGGCGTCGGTGGCGTTCTGCTCCTCGGCCGACTGTTCGTCCGAGTCAGAGCCGGAGTCGTCGTCGGAGTCGCTCGCGGCGTCGCCGTCGCCGTCGCCTATGACGGCGAGGGTGGCGCCGACGTCGACGGTCTCGTCCTCCTCGGCCACGATCTTCTGCAGGGTGCCGGCGACGGGGGAGGGGATCTCGGTGTCGACCTTGTCGGTGGAGACCTCGAGCAGGGGCTCGTCGACCTCGACGGTGTCGCCGACGGACTTGAGCCACTTGGTGATGGTGCCCTCGGTGACGGACTCGCCGAGTTCGGGCATGACGACGTCGGTGCCCTTGCCGCCGCCCCCGCCTCCGGAGGACTTCTTGGCCGGGGCGGGCTCCTCGGCGGGCTCCTCGGCGGGCTCGTTGTCCGCGGAATCGTCCGCGGCATCCGACTCGTCGGCCTCATCGGCCTGATCGTCAGAGTCGTCGGCCTCATCGGCGGAGTCGGAGTCGTCGGAGTCGCTCGCGGCGTCGCCGTCGCCGTCGCCTATGACGGCGAGGGTGGCGCCGACGTCGACGGTCTCGTCCTCCTCGGCCACGATCTTCTGCAGGGTGCCGGCGACGGGGGAGGGGATCTCGGTGTCGACCTTGTCGGTGGAGACCTCGAGCAGGGGCTCGTCGACCTCGACGGTGTCGCCGACGGACTTGAGCCACTTGGTGATGGTGCCCTCGGTGACGGACTCGCCGAGTTCGGGCATGACGACGTCGGTGCCCTTGCCGCCGCCCCCGCCTCCGGAGGACTTCTTGGCCGGGGCGGGCTCCTCGGCGGGCTCGTCGTCCGCGGAATCGTCGGCCTGGTCGGCCTCGTCGTCAGAGTCGTCGGCATCATCGGCGGAGCCGGAGCCGGAGTCGTCGTCGGACTCGTCCGAGTCGTCGGACCCGCCCGAGCCGTCGTCGATGACGGCGAGTTCCCCGCCGATCTCGACCGTCTCGTCCTCATCGGCGACGATCTTCTTCAGCGTGCCGGCGGCGGGCGACGGGATCTCGGTATCGACCTTGTCGGTGGAGACCTCGAGCAACGGCTCGTCGACCTCGACCGTGTCCCCCTCCTTCTTGAGCCAGCGGGTAACCGTGCCCTCGCTGACGGATTCACCGAGAGCCGGCATCTGTACGGAGAAGGCCATGGTGTCGTGACTCCTCAAGAGTTCTCATTCGCTGCCAGCAAGCGCGGTCCGCGCCCGCGTGAGCGGCGTCGTGGGTGTGAGTTATCTGTTCGTCGTGTCGATCCGGGGCCGGATGCGCGGTGGCGCCCCCACCCAGGATCGTCGTCCATTGTGCCCTCTGCCACCTCTCGGCGTCGGCGGACGTGCCGATCCCGACCCCGGTGGGTGCCCGATCCGCCGGTCGCCCGCAGCGTGACGGGCGTCGGGCGTCGGTACGATCGTGTCCCATAGGAGGCCCTCACCCCGTACGGGGGCCCGACGGGAGGGATCGACGGTGGGTATCCGTGACCTGTTCGGGCGTCGTGGGCCGCGGGTCCGGGCGGATCCGGCCGATCTCGACCACCTGCGCCGGTGGTGTCGCACCCGCGTGGGCGTGGAGGCCTATCTCGAACCGGAAACCCTCGTCTCGGTCCCCGGCCTGTGCCTGGTGGCCTTCGACGGCGAGTGGACCCGCCGACCGGTGGGCGACGTGGCCACCGCGCGGAAACTCGCGGCGCAGTTGAAGCTGCCCCTGTTCGACGCCGCGGTCCGGGGCTACCCCCAACGGATGCGCGACTACGAGGAGGTCCGCATCAAGCGTGAGCGGCGCGAGCGGGCCGAGCGCCTCCGCGACCGGCTGCGCGAGCCCGAGGGGGGCTAGCCGCGCTGACCCCGCCGCCCGCGGCCGACTCAGGCTCCGGCGGCGATGTCCTCGAGGACGGCGAGCATGGTCCGCACGGGCACCCCGGTTCCGCCCTTGGGCAGGTAACCCTCCGGGCCACCGTCGTTGTAGGCGGGGCCGGCCACGTCGATGTGTGCCCACTCGACGCCGTCCGCGACGAACTCGGAGAGGAACAGTCCGGCCGAGAGCATGCCGCCCCACCGGTGCGGGGTGACGTGGGTCAGGTCCGCCACCTCGGAATCCAACCCGGCACGCAACTCCTCGGGCAGCGGCATCGGCCAGCCGCCCTCGCCGACCGACCGGCTGAGGTCGGCCACCCGGTCGCGGAAGTCCTCGGTGCCCATGACACCCGGGGTCTTCTTGCCCAGCGCCACCATCTGCGCACCGGTGAGGGTGGCGGTGTCGATGAGATGGGACGGGGAGTCCTCGCAGGCCCGGACGATGGCGTCGGCCAGGATGAGCCGCCCCTCCGCGTCGGTGTTCTTCACCTCGACGGTCGTGCCCCCGTACATGGTCAACACGTCACCGGGCCGGTACGCCGTCGACGACGGCATGTTCTCCGCCATGGGCACGGTCGCCACCACGGTGAGATCCAGGCCCAGCCGCGCGGCGAGGATGACGGTGGCCACCACGGCCGCGGCGCCACCCATGTCCATGGTCATCTGCTCCATGCCGGCGGCCGGCTTGATGGAGATGCCGCCGGTGTCGAAGGTGATGCCCTTGCCCACGAGGGCCACGGTGGGTCGACCCTCGGCGCCCCGGTGGGTGAGCCGCACCAGGCGCGGGCCGCGGGACGAGCCGCCGCCGACGGCGAGGATGCCGCCGTAGCCACCCTCGGTGAGCGCCGCCTCGTCCAGCACCTCGACCTCCAGACCGGCGCCGCGGGCCAGTTCGGCGGCCCGGTCGGCGAACGACCCGGGGAACAGCAGGTTGGGCGGGGTGTTGACCAGATCGCGCGCCAGCCCGACACACTCGGCGACGGTGGCGGCGCGGGTCACGGCGTCGGCGCCGCCCTCGGCGACGAACACCTTCAGCGAATCGCTGTTCTCGTCGTCGTCGTCGTTCTTGGAGGTGACCTTGGCCGGGCGGAACGATCCGAGCCCCGCTCCCAGGGCCACCGGCTCCGCGCGCTCGGCGTCCAGCAACACCAGGGCGGACCCGAGCCCGCGGCAGGCCCTCGCGGCGGCACCGGCCGCGCGGCGCAGGGACTCGTCGGACACCTCCTCGTCGGAGGACCCGAGCCCCACCAGCACCACGGACCCGGCCGACACACCGTCCGGCGCCGGGACACGGGTGGTGGAGGCCACCTTGGTGGACGCGCCCACCGACCGCGCGACCGCGGCGAGCGCCGCAGTGACCTCACCCTCCAGACCGGGGGCGACGACGACGGGCGCCGCATCCTCTCCGGCCCCGGCATCGGCCGCGATACCGACCACCACGACGTCGGCGTCCACCGGCGTCGTGACCGCCTCGATCGGGGCGAGATCAGGGCTGTGGGTGAGGATCGACTGCGCGGTCGGCATGAAGCGCTCCTGGGGGTCGGCGGGACGTACGGGAAGGGTCGTGATGCCCGGACGACGCGGCGGGACCGCCACGGCGAGGGCACCATAGTCTATCGACTAACGTGGGCAGGCAGCCGGACCGAAGAGCGCGAGGAGTGGCCACATGACAGACACAGGGGACCTTCACGAGGGACCACTGCACTCCCGCCACGTGGAGGCCGGCGCCACCTTTTCCCCGTTCGGCGGCTGGTCGATGCCGGTGCAGTACGCCGGCACCGTCGCCGAACACACCGCCACCCGCACGGCCGTCGGGCTGTTCGACGTCAGCCACCTCGGCAAGGCGCTCGTGACCGGCCCGGGCGCCGCGGAGTTCGTCAACTCGTGCTTCACCAACGACCTCGACCGGATCGCCGCCGGCAGCGCCCAGTACACGCTGTGCTGCGACGAGTCCGGGGGAGTGGTGGACGACCTCATCGCCTACCGGGTCTCCGACTCCGAGATCTTCCTCATCCCCAACGCCGCCAACACCGCCGAGGTGGTCCGCCGGATGCAGGCCGCCGCGGCCGAGCGGGCGCCCGGGGTCACCGTCACCGACGAACACCGTTCCCGCGCCGTGATCGCGGTCCAGGGCCCGCTCGCCGGAGAGGTGCTCGAGGCGGTGGGGCTGCCGACCGACCTCGACTACATGGCGTACGTCGACGCCGACTGGAACGGACACTCCGTGCGGATCTGCCGCACCGGGTACACCGGCGAGTACGGCTTCGAGGTGTTGCCCGCCTGGGACGAGGCCGGCCCGATCTGGGACGCGCTCGCCGAGCAGGTGCTGTCCCGCGAGGGCGCCCTGTGCGGTCTCGGTGCCCGCGATTCGCTGCGCACGGAGGCCGGCTACCCGCTGCACGGCAACGAACTGTCCGTGGACCTCAGCCCGCTCGAGGCACGCTGCGCCTGGGCCATCGGCTGGGACAAGCCCGCCTTCTGGGGGCGCGAGGAACTGCTGCGTCAGAAGGAGGCCGGCCCCGCCCGCCGGATGTACGCGCTCGAGGTCACCGGACGCGGGATCCCGCGCGCCGGACAGACCGTGCGCGCCGGTGGACGCGACGTGGGCGTCACCAGCTCCGGCACGTTCTCACCGACCCTCAAGACGGGGATCGCGCTCGCGTTCATCGAGCTGGACGCGGGTCTGAAGAAGGGCGACGAGGTCGTCGTCGACGTACGCGGACGAGAGGTACCGTGCCGCCTCGCGGTACCCCCGCTCATCGAGATCCGCACCCGCTGACCCGCCCCCTTCCTCCAGGAACGAGACCCGCAATGTCCGAGTTCGACGTCCGTCCGTCCGCCTCGCCGAGATCGACCGCCGAGCGCGAGGCCATCCTCGCCGCCCCCGGCTTCGGCAAGCACTTCACCGACCACATGGTTACCCTCCCGTACTCGAACGGGCAGTGGGGCACCCCGGTCGTGGAGGCGTACGCCCCCCTGTCCATCGACCCGTCCGCCGTGGTCCTGCACTACGCGCAGACGATCTTCGAGGGCCTCAAGGCCTACCGGCAGGCCGACGACTCCATCGCCTCGTTCCGACCCGAGCAGAACGCCGCCCGCTTCAACCGCTCCGCGGAGCGCCTCGCCATGCCGCAGCTGCCCGAAGAGCTGTTCATGGAGTCGTTGCGGCAGATCGTGGCGATCGACCGCGACTGGGTGCCCGCCGCCGGCGGTGAGGAGGCGCTCTACCTGCGGCCCTTCATGATCGCCACCGAGACCGGGCTCGGCGTGCGGCCGGCCGACGAATACCTCTACTCGGTGATCGCTTCCCCGGCCGGCGCGTACTTCTCCCGCGGCGTGGCCCCCGTGAGCGTCTGGCTGAGCACCGAGTACGTGCGCGCCAGCCCCGGCGGCACCGGCGCCGCCAAGTTCGGCGGCAACTACGCCGCCTCGCTGCGCGCCCAGGAGCAGGCCGCGGCCAAGGGATGCGACCAGGTGGTCTGGCTCGACGCGATCGAGCGGAAGTACGTGGAGGAGATGGGCGGGATGAACCTGTTCTTCGTCCTCGGCTCCGGCGACTCCGCCGAGATCGTGACCCCCGAACTGTCCGGCTCGTTGCTGCCGGGCGTCACCCGCGACAGTCTCCTGCACTTGTCCCGCCACCTCGGCTACCCCGTGACCGAGCGCAAGGTCTCGGTGGAAGAGTGGGAGTCGGGCGTGGCCTCCGGCGAGATCACCGAGGTGTTCGCGTGTGGCACCGCCGCCGTCATCACCCCCGTCGGGTCCGTGCAGCACTCCGGCGGCGGCTACACGGTGGGTGACGGCGGGCCGGGGGCGATCACCATGCGGCTGCGCGAGACGCTCACCGGTATCCAGCGCGGGTCCGTGGAGGACCCGTTCGGCTGGATGACGACGCTGGTCTGAGCCGCGCCCCGTCAGAGCAGGAGCACCGCCGCCACCAGCGCGGCGGCGGTGCCCGTCTCGATCACCGCTCCGAGGACGTCCCCGCTGATCCCGCCGAACCGGCGGACCGCGTGTCGGCCGAAGCCCGCCGCGGCGCCGTAGGCGGCGACGCCCGCCACGGCGCCGGTCGTGGGGGCCCACCACGTGGCGGCGGACCACCCTGACCCCGCCAGCGCGGCGCCCGCGGCCGCACACACCAGTCCGGTCACCACCACGGCGACGCGGGACTGGGAGCCGGCGACGAGCGCGCCGAAGCCGGTCGGCGACGCCGCGGGGACGCCCCGGCGCAGCAGGACGGCAGGTAGGCAGCGCGAGAGGACGAGGGCGGCGACCGGGGCGAGCCAGGCGCCCGAGTCGACCAGGGTGCCCAGCGCCGCGACCTCGGCGAGCAGAACCAACACCAGGACGGCGGCCCCCATCGGCCCGACGGACCCGGACCGCATGATCTCCAGCGCGCGATCCGGGCCGGCGTACGACCCCAGCCCGTCCGCAGTGTCCGCCAACGCGTCCACGTGCATGCCGCGGGTCAGCGCCAGCACGCCTGCCACGCCGACCACCCCGGACAGCAGCGCGCCCGCTCCCGACGCGTGTGCGCCGTGGGCAAGGGCGGTCGCCACGACGCCGCACACCAGTCCCACGACGGGCATCGCGGTCATCGCCCGGCCGGCCGCCGCGGCGTCGGGTACCCCGGGCCGGCCGACCGGCAGGACCGTCATCCACGACAGGGCGAGCCGGGCCGCGTCGAGCACGGGTCGTCAGTCCTTGCCGACGACCCCGGCGTCGGCGAAGGTCGCCATCTGCGTGAGGATCGCGACGGCGTTGTGGACGACGGGCAGGGCGGCGACGGCCCCGCTGCCCTCACCCAGACGCATCGAGTGTTCGAGGATCGGGTCGAGGGACAGGTACGTCAGCGCGGCGGTGTGGGCGGGCTCCGCGCTGCGGTGACCGGCCGCCCACCACTGGCGGGAACCGGGTGCCATCGCCTCGGCCATGAGCGCGGCGGAGGTGACCACCGATCCGTCGAGCAGGCACGGGGTCTTCCGGATCGCCGCCTGGGCCAGGAATCCGGCCATCGCGGCGAGGTCTGCACCACCGACCTTGCGCAACATCGCCACGGGATCCCGCAGGTCGCCGGACGCCCGGAACATGGCGTCCCGGATCGCGGCGGTCTTGCGCATCCAGCCCTCGTCGTCGATCCCGGTTCCGCGGCCGACCAACTCGACCGGCTCGCGACCGGTGATGAGGCACGTCAGCACGGTGGCGGGCGTGGTGTTGCCGATGCCGAGGTCGCCCGCGATGAGCAGGTCCGCCCCGGAGTCGACCTCCTCGTCGGCGATGCGACGACCGGCGGCGATCGCGGCCCGCACCTCCTCGGGGGTCAGGGCGTCCTCCCTGTCGATCGACCCGCTGGAGCGGCGGATTTTGTGGTCGTCGAGCCCTCCGGGACGCTCGGCCGACATCGCCATGTCGGCCACCCGGACCGTGGCGCCGGCCATGCGGGCGAGGACGGACACCGCCGCGCCGCCGCCGACGATGTTGTCGGCCATCTGCAGCGTGACCTCGCGCGGGAACGCGGACACCCCGTGTTCGGCGACGCCGTGGTCACCGGCGAACACCACCACCCTGGCGCGGTCGAGCGGTCGGGGCGGGCACGCCTCCTGGCACGAGGAGACCCACACGCTCAGCTCCTCGAGCCGACCGAGGGACGTCGCGGGCTTGGTCAACGTGAGATGCCGGGCGCGGGCCTCCTCGGCGACGGAGTGGGACGGCGGGTGAACCGGGGGGAAGGCGACGGGGTCGTCGTAGTACGACACGTCGCCCAGGCCGGGGAAATCGTGGGGGACGGTATCGAGGTCCCGGGGCGCGGCCTCGGCCTCGGGCGCGCCGGCGGCGGCCACCGTCGTACCGGTGGCCACGGCGGCCGCCCCCGTCCGGGCGTCCGGGGTGCGAGTGGCGCCACCGGCGGTCGGGTGCACGGCCTCGAGGGGGAGGGGGCGACCGGCGACGACGAGGACCGCCGAGTCGCACACCCCGGCCAGCCGCCGGTTGAGCGAACCGATCACATCGGCGAACACCCGACCGGAGAGCGTGTCCGGCACGACTCCCAGACCGACCTCGGGGGAGACGAGAACGAGGGTGCCGGAGTGCTCGGCGACAGCGGTGACGAGGGCGTCCAGGTCCGCTGCGACCGCGGCACCCCCGTCGGTCCAGCCGAGGGTGGCGTCCATCCGACGCGTCAACCAGCCTCCGAGGTCGTCCACGAGGACCGTCGAGGTCGGGTGGTCGGCGAGGACCCGGACGATGTCCTCCGTCTCCTCGGTCACCCACCGGGTGGGCCGGCGCTCGCGGTGGGTCTCGATCCGCGCGGCCATCTCGTCGTCCCCGGGGTCGCGCCGGGCCGTGGCGACGTACACGACGTCGTCGTCGGTGGCCGCGGCCACCGACTCGGCGTGGGCGGACTTGCCCGAGCGGATACCACCGAGGACGAGCAGGCGCATGGGGGTCAGGCCCTTCCGGGGATCAGTGGCTCTGGACGGGTCAGATGGCGTCGCCCGGGCGGACCCGGGGGCGGGGGGTGCGGAGCATGCGGGGCTGCGTCGCACGCATGACGGCGTACCACCCCATGCCGAAACCGGTGTCGTCGGTGGACGGGAACCTCTCGCGGACCGCCTTGTTCACGGTTCGTCCGAGGAGGATGCCGTCGACGACGACGACCATGATGAGCACCAGGAAGAGGGTCTGGCTGTAGACCATGAGGGTCGGGTTCGGGATGAGCTGGAACACGATCACGAACAGGGCGAGCGGCATGAACCAGTTGATGAGGCGCCGGTGGGTGTCGACCCAGTCGCGCGCGAACCGGCGGACCTCTCCGCGGTCACGGGAGAGCACGTAACGGTCGTCGCCCTCCATCATGAGCTGGCGGCGCTCCTCGCGCGCGGCGCGCTCGCCGGCCCTGGCGGCCCGACGCTCGTCCTTGGTCATGGTCGCCTGGGCGGCCTTCTTGCGCTCCTTGGCCTCTTTGCGGGTGACCGGCGCGGTCACCGGACCCTGGCGCACCCCGCGGGCGCGCTCCTGGTCGCGACGACGGGGCGTCGGCTTCCCCTTGCCCGCGGGGCGGCGCGGGTCGCCGGAGGGCTCGGAGGCAGCCGCATCCGCGGACGCGGACGCGGGCCGCCCCTCGGGGGCGGGGGAGCCTTTGCCGCTCTCGTCGTCTCTGGAGCCGAATGCACGCAACTTCACACACCCAGGCTAGGCGATCGACACCGGCGCCGGACATTCACCCATGGGCGACAGCAGGCGTATCGTGTGCGGGGGAACGGGTGCCGGGGAATAGAGGACTCCCCGGTGGGCGTTGAACCTTTCACGACGCCCCCGAAGCCCTCTTCCGATCGCAAGGAGAACCGACATGACCACTGCGGAGAACACCGCTACCGGCGTACTGCTCACCGAGGCAGCCGCCGCCAAGGCCAAGGCCCTGCTGGACCAGGAGGGTCGTGACGACCTCTCGCTGCGCATCGCCGTCCAGCCCGGTGGCTGCGCGGGCCTGCGCTACCAGCTCTTCTTCGACGACCGCTCGCTCGACGGTGACGTGGTCGACGACTTCGGCGGCATCAAGCTCGCCGTCGACCGGATGAGTGTCCCGTACCTGACCGGTGCGTCCATCGACTTCGTCGACAGCATCGAGAAGCAGGGCTTCACCATCGACAACCCGCAGGCCACGGGCTCCTGCGCATGCGGCGACTCGTTCAACTGACGCCGCGGTCGCACTGACGACCGGGCGACCCGGGCCGATCACCGATCGGTCCGGGTCGTCTACTGTCTGGGGCATGCCCGTCGTCATCACAGGTTCCATCGCCACCGACCACCTCATGACCTTCTCGGGTCGCTTCTCCGAGCAGTTGCTGCCGGACCAGCTCGCGCACGTGTCGCTGAGCTTCCTGGTGGATTCGCTGCAGATCCGCCGGGGCGGGGTCGGCGGCAACATCGCCTTCGCGCTCGGCGTCCTGGGTCGGCGACCCCATCTGGTGGGGGCGGCGGGCGAGGACTTCGCCGAGTACCGCGACTGGCTCGAGCGGCACGGTGTCGATTGCTCGGCGGTCCACATCAGCTCTGCTCTGCACACGGCGCGGTTCGTGTGCACGACCGATTCGGAGATGGCGCAGCTCGCGTCGTTCTACCCCGGCGCGATGGGGGAGGCGGCGACGATCTCGCTGGCTCGCCTGGCCGACCGGATCGGCCGTCCGGACATCGTGCTCATCGGGGCCAACGACCCCACGGCGATGCACTCCCACACGATGGAGTGCCGCGAGCTCGGTCTGGACTTCGCCGCCGATCCCTCCCAGCAGCTCGCGTTCCTCGACGGGGACGCGGCCGGTGAGCTGGTCGACGGGGCGCGGTACCTGTTCACCAACGAATACGAGTACGAGCTGCTGCTCAACAAGACCGGGTGGTCGGCAGAGGAGCTGGACGCCAAGGTCGGCACCCGCGTCACCACCCGGGGTGGGAAGGGCGTCGTGATCGTCGAGCAGGGCGCTGAGCCCATCGAGGTCGGGATCGTGCCGTCGGACAACCTGCTGGATCCCACGGGGGTCGGCGACGCGTTCCGGGCGGGCTTCCTCTCCGGTGTCCTGGACGGGTTGTCGCTGGAGCGTTCCGCCCAGTTCGGGGCCCTCATCGCCACCCACGTCCTGGAGACCACGGGCACGCAGGAGTGGACCATCGACCCGGCCGCCGCCCGCCGCCGGCTCGTCGACGCCTACGGGGACGAGGCCGCCGAGGAACTGTCGGCGCTCCTGCCCGCCTGACCGTCCCGCCGCCTCCTGCTAGAGGCGGACGGGGTACTCGCGCTGCTCGATGTCCGGGGTGATCCGGCCCTCGACGAAGATGCCGTGCCAGATCATGAAGCACAGCATGGTCCAGATGCGACGACTGTGATCGGACTCGCCGCGGCGGTGCTCGTCGAGCATCCGCAGTACCGCGGCCTTGTCCACGAACTCGTCGGTGCCGGACGCCGCCACGTGCTCGCGTGCCCAGTCGTGCAACTCCGGCCCGGCCAGCCAGTGACGGGTCGGGACGGGGAATCCCAGTTTCTTCCGGTGCAGCACGTGGGCGGGAACGATCCGTTCGAGGGCCTTGCGCAGTGCGTACTTGGTGGTGCCGTGGGCGACCTTCTCGGTGTGGGGGAGCCGCGACGCGACCTCGTAGACCTCACGGTCGAGGAACGGCACCCGTAGCTCGAGGGAGTTGGCCATGGTGACCTTGTCGGCCTTGACCAGGATGTCGCCGCGCAGCCACGTGAACAGGTCCAGGTGCTGCATCCTCGCGACGGGGTCCCATCCGCGGGACCGCTCGTAGATCGGCGCGGTGACGTCCTGGTGGCTCCACTCCGGTCGGTAGTCGCGGAGGACCGCCTCCACCTGCGCGTCGGAGAAGGAGCGGGCGTTGCCGTAGTACCGGTCCTCGAGGCTCATCGAGCCGCGGTGCAGCAGGCTCTTGCCCCGGGTGCCCTCCGGGATCCGGGTGCTGAGTCGGCCCAGCGCACGACGGATCCCACCTGGGACCTTCTCGAACGGCGCCAGCGACAGGGGCTCCTTATAGATGGTGTAGCCGCCGAACAGTTCGTCCGCGCCCTCACCCGAGAGGACGACCTTGACGTGCTTGCGCGCCTCGCGGGCGACGAAGTACAGCGGGACCAACGCCGGGTCGGCCACCGGTTCGTCGAGGTACCAGATGATCTCGGGGATCGCGGCGGCGAACTCCTCGGGCGAGACCACCTTGACGATGTGCTCCACGCCGATCGCGGCGGCCGACTCGGCGGCGACGTCGATCTCCGAGTACCCCTCGCGCTCGAAACCGGTGGTGAACGTCAGGAGGTTCTCGTTGTGGCGTCGCGCGAGGGCGGCGATGGCGGTGGAGTCGATGCCCCCCGAGAGGAACGAGCCGACGGTGACGTCGGCGCGCATGTGCTTGGCGACCGAGTCCTCGAGTGCGGCGGCGATCTCGTCGTAGCGGCGCTCGGCGTCGCCGTCGGCGACGGGCACGACGGGGAACGTGGGCTCGAAGTAGCGCTGGATCACGGGCTCGGTGCCGGGGGTGACCGTGGCATGGCATCCCGACTCCAGGCGCCGGACGCCCCGGGTGAGGGTCTCGTCCTCCGGGACGTACTGGAGGGTGACGTAGTGCTGGAGGGCGCGGGTGTCGAGGGAGGTGTCGACGACGACGAGGTCGATCAGTTCGGTGACCGACTTCTTCTCGCTCGCGAACACGGTTCCGCCGGGTCCGGTCGCCATGTACAGGGGCTTGATGCCGAAGGGGTCCCGGGCGACGAACAGCGAACGCTCGACGGTGTCCCAGATCGCGAAGGCGAACATTCCGCGGAGCCGGCGGACGGCCGAGGGGCCCCAGTGGTGGAACGCCACGACGATCGGCTCGCCGTCACCCTCGGTGGCGAACACGGCACCGTGCTCGCGCTGCAGCTCCTCGCGGAGTTCGAGGTAGTTGTAGATCTCCCCGTTGAACACCAGCGCGTAACGGTCCGGCTGCTCGGGCGGACCCCAGCGGAGCGGCTGGTGAGAGTGCGCGATGTCGATGATCGACAGGCGGTTGAACCCGAAGGCCATGTCGCCGTCGACCCAGGTGCCCACCTCGTCGGGGCCGCGGTGGCGCTGGCACCCCATGGCGCCGAGGACCCGCGCCTCGTGGGTACGGGCGGAGCCGTCGGGGGTGATCAGACCAAGCAGGCCACACATGCGTCGGGTACCTCGTCCATCGTCGTCGGGGCGTCAGCGGTGACCCGCCCGAGCGGGTCGCGACGCGATCGAATACTACTGGTCGGCGGAACCCCTCCGGCCCCCCGCCGACGGCGTGGGGGAGCGGGCGGGTGAATTGCCGGACCCGCGGCTTCCATTCTGAGAGCCGTGGTCTACTCTTTTAAGGTGTCCCGGCCACGTGGTCGGTGCCGCTGATCAGGAAGGCGTGATGGTGGAACAGCGTGACGGGCGTCGTCGGACGCGCAGGGCGACACTCGCGATGTCTCTCGGCACATTGGGCTTGCTGTTGTCCGGTTGTAGCCTCCAAACCGACAACAAGTGGTGGAACCAGACGATGAACTTCGGCTTCCCGACCGGGATCACCCCGGAGGGCGTCGCGGTCCGCGAGTTCTGGACGGGCACAGTCATCACGTCGCTCATCGTCGGCTTCTTCGTGTGGGGCCTGATCTTCTGGTCGATGGCGTTCCACCGCAAGCGGAAGAACGACGACGGCGAGTTCCCGCGCCAGACGGCGTACAACGTGCCCCTGGAGCTGATCTACACGGCTGCGCCGTTCGTGATCATCTCCGTGCTCTTCTACTTCACCGTGGTCACGCAGAACAAGGTGCTCGATCTCCGTCCGCAGGAGGAGGTCGGCGTCAAGGTCGACGTCACCGCCTACCAGTGGAACTGGAAGTTCGGCTACAACAAGGTCGACGTCGCGGGGGCCAGCATCGAGGACGGCACCAACGTCGAGGCGCAGCGCGCGGCCGAGGAGGCCGGTGTGCTCTCCGACGAGGTCCGTGAGGCCCTGGGTCAGCAGGGTGAGCCGGCGGCCGGCGGCCCGATCCACGGTCGTCTCGCCGAGGACAAGTCGTACCTCCACTACAACAACATCGAGACCGTCGGTACCTCCGAGGAGGTTCCGGTCCTGGTTCTGCCGACCGACACGCGCATCGAGTTCCGCCTCGCGTCGGCCGACGTGGTCCACTCGTTCTGGATCCCCGAGTTCATCTTCAAGCGCGACGTCATGCCGCACCCGGGTAAGAACCAGCAGTTGAGCATGTTCCAGATCGAGGAGATCGATCGCGAGGGTGCGTTCGTCGGACGCTGTGCCGAGATGTGCGGTGTCTACCACGCGATGATGAACTTCGAGCTGCGCGCGGTATCGCCGGAGGCCTTCGCCCAGTACATCCAGTTCCGTCAGGACAACCCGACCGCGTCCAACGCGGAGGCGCTGGAGTCGATCGGCCAGGACCCGTACTCGACCTCCACCGCACCGTTCAAGACCGGACGCAGCGATACCCGTGACCAGAACAACATCATCGAGACCGCGTCGGGCAACTGACGGTTCTCCCGGTATCACGCGAAGGATTCCTGAACGATGAACGCAACAGTACGAATTTTCGACGCCCTGTTTATCTTCCTGGCCGTCATGGGTATCGCGTACGCCTACCTCACCGGTACGTCTCGGACGGGCGTCGAGTGGGTCGGCGCCACGGCCTTCGTGCTCTCGGCCGGCCTGAGCCTGCTGATCGGTGGTTACCTCCGCTTCGTGGCGCGGCGCATCAGCACCCTGCCCGAGGACTTCGAGGAGGCCGAGGTCTCCGACGGCGCCGGCGAGCTCGGCTTCTTCAGCCCGCACAGCTACTGGCCCGTGCTGGTGGCCTTCTCGGTCTTCATCATCGGCTACGGAGCGGCCTTCTGGAACTGGTGGGTGCTCATCGGCGGCGCCGTCGCGCTGGTCATCACCGCCTGCGGCCTGGTCTTCGAGTACCACTGGGGTCGCGAGAAGCACTGACCGTCTGACCGTCTTCCACCGGGGCCCGGTGTCGCACGCTGCGACACCGGGCCTTTGTGCTGTCGCCACCAGGGTGTCGGCCCGGGCTCGCCGCGCGCCGGTCAGAAGGGTGGTGGGTCGGGGTCGTGGTGGTGGTCGGGTGGGGTGTCTGGTGGTGGGGCCATGGTGTTGGCTTTGCGTTCGGCGGCCAGGCGTAGGGCGCGTCGGTACCAGTGGGTGCTTTGTGGTCCGGGGTTGAGCCAGGGGCGGCGTGGAGGTGGGATGTCGGCGCCGGTGTCGGCCCCGGCCCTGGTGTCGGTCGCAGCCCTGATGTCGGTGTCGGTGGTGTGGTGGCGCCAGCGTGCGAGGGGCCCGTCGGGGTGGGTGGTGAGGGTGTGCCCGGTGTCGGTGGTGACGGTCAGGGTGCCGTCGGGGGCGAGTTTGTAGTGCCAGCCGTGGAAGGTCTTGAAGCGGTGGTGGTTGCGGCACATGGCGGCGAGGTTGTTCTCGATGGTCAGTCCGCCACGGGTGGGATCTGTGTGGTTGAAGGGGCGGACGTGGTCGATGTCGCAGGCGTCGGCGGGGACGGAGCAGCCGGGGTGGCGGCAGGTGCCGTCGCGTAGGCGGATGCGGTGGGCCAGTCGGTCGCTGATGCGATAGCGGTGGGCGTGGTGGGGGTTGTCTGCGGCTTCGGCGCCGCCGGGATGGGGCTGCTCGGGATGGTCCCGACCGCGATGTTCGCCGTCTGGGGTGTGCTCACCCCGATCGTCCTACGCCAGGTGGGTCTGGAGATGCTCACGGTCCTGGCGATGGTCGC
>NZ_JABFAN010000016.1:320614-356850 GCF_017168155.1 Dietzia sp. KRD202
GCCCCTGCCTGCGTCGGTGTCGGTGCTGGGGTGGCCGAGGAGGGCGGCGACGAGGGCGTCGGCCCGTAGTTCGTCCATGCTGCGGATGTTGTCGGTGTCGAGGGTGTCGGCGCCGTGGCGGCGGGTGTTCTCGACGCGGGTGCGGGTGTCGCGGTGGCGTTGTTCGGTGGCCCTGGTCTGCAGCAGGGTGTGGATGGCGAAGGCTTCGGTGGCGGTGAGGTGGGCGGTGAGGTCGGCCATGCCGTCTGTGCCGCGGCGCAGGGTGACGCGGCGTTCGCGGACCGCGGCGGTGCGGCGCTGGCGTACGCCGTCGGGGTCGTGGGCGGCGATGATGCGGTCGGTGTGGGACAGGATCGCGTCGCGTCCGGGGCGTCTGCCGGCGGCGAGGGCGGCCAGGAGCCAGTCGATGACTTCGCGGTGGACGGCGTCGCGGTGCAGGGAGTCCACGGTGCGCATGTGGCGTGCGAGCAGGGTGGCGGTGGCTTCGTCGAGGCGGCCGGTGTCCATGGCCTCGACGAGGGAGGGGAACTTGGTGACCAGCCCCTGCCTGCGTCGGTGTCGGTGCCGGGGTGGCCGAGGATGGCGGTGACGAGGGCGTCGGCGCGTAGTTCGTCCATGCTGCGGATGTTGTCGGTGTCGAGGGTGTCGGCGCCGTGGCGGCGGGTGTTCTCGACGCGGGTGCGGGTGTCGCGGTGGCGTTGTTCGGTGGCCCTGGTCTGTAGCAGGGTGTGGATGGCGAAGGCTTCGGTGGCGGTGAGGTGGGCGGTGAGGTCGGCCATGCCGTCTGGGCCGCGGCGCAGGGTGATGCGGCGTTCGCGGACCGCGGTGGTGCGGCGCTGGCGTACGCCGTCGGGGTCGTGGGCGGCGATGATGCGGCCGGTGTGGGCCAGGATCGCGTCGCGTCCGGGGCGCCTGCCGGCGGCGAGGGCGGCCAGGAGCCAGTCGATGACCTCGCGGTGGACGGCGTCGCGGTGCAGGGAGTCCACGGTGCGCATGTGGCGTGCGAGCAGGGTGGCGGTGGCTTCGTCGAGGCGGCCGGTGTCCATGGCCTCGACGAGGGAGGGGAACTTGGTGACCAGGGTGATGGCCAGGGTGAGCAGGCTGCGGGCGCGGTTGTGGTGGACGCCGTAGGTGGCGACGATCTCACTTGTGGCGATGGTCAGTGGGTCGATGACGGCGTGTTCGGGGCGTTGGTCCAGGCCGGGGCCGTAGCCGGCGGCGATGTCGCGCAGTTCCTGTTCCTCGCGGCAGGTGGCCCACAGGTCGTGGCAGGCGCGCAGTCGGGCGGCGGCCGCGCGGTTCTCGGCGTGCAACGCGGCCAGGGCCGCGGAGCTGGCGGCGGTGACGGCGGGACTGCCGGCCACCGCTCCGGCATCATCCCCGGTGGTCGTCTCCCGCATGTGCACCCCCTTGCCGGCGGTTGACCGCACGACCCTGATTCGCCTGTGTGTTCGATTGGGGAAACACTAGCAAACAGGTCCGACACACGGCTCTGACCTGGGAAGACCGGCGGACTGCGCCGGTCGGTGCGAGGATGGGACCGTGTTGGACACGGGTGCCGTCGTCTCGGTGAGTTGGTGGGCGATCATCCCGCTCATCGTCGTCGGCTCGGTGCTCCACTTCGCCTACGACTGGAGCGGGCACCACCGGGTCGTGGCCGTGTTCGCCGCGGTCAACGAGAGCTACTGGGAGCACATCAAGATCGCCGCCTGGCCGACCATGGTGCTGTACGCGGCCCTCTTCGTGCTCGGCGGCGCCTCGCAGCCGTCCTTCGTGCCCGCAGCCACTGTCGCCCTCTATTCGATCCCGGTGACGATGATCGGGGTGGTCTTCGTCTACAAGGCCGTCGCAGGTCGCAATGTGCTGTGGGTGGACATCGCCGTGTTCGGCCTGTGTATCGCGCTCGCCCAGGTGATATTCGTGTGCCTGCTCAGCGGACTGGAGGCGGACGTCCTCGTCGTCGTCCTCTCGGTTTTCTACCTGGTGGGCATCGTCGCCGCCTACGTGGTGTTCACCCTGAGGCCCCCCGCCGAACCCGACGTCTTCATCGACCCCATCACCAACAGATACGGGGTCGAGGGGCACGCCGACTACGAGGCCGCCCCCGGGGACTGACGGGCAGAGGGAGCCCGTCGGACGCCTCGGACCCCGTCCGCGGGGAGCGGACGGGGCCCGACGGAGCCAGGGTGCCGTGGGACCTACAGGCCCATGTCCTTGGCGATGATGGACTTCATGACCTCGTTGGTGCCACCGTAGATGCGGTTGACGCGGTTGTCCGAGTACAGGCGCGCGATGGGGTACTCGTTCATGAAGCCGTAGCCGCCGTGCAGCTGGAGGCAACGGTCGATGACCTCGGCGGCCACCTCGGTGCAGAACAGCTTGGCCGAAGCCGCCTCGGCGGCGGTGAGCTCGCCCTCGTCCAGCGCCTCGAGGGCGCGGTCCGCGACGGCCTGCGCGGCGTCGACCTTCGCCTGGCAGGCGGCCAGCTCGAACTTGGTGTTCTGGAACGAGGCCACCTCCTTGCCGAAGACCGTGCGCTGCTGCGTGTACTCCTTGGCGAACCGCACGGCGGCCGCGGCCTGGGCATACGCACCGTAGGCGATGCCCCAGCGCTCGGACGGCAGGTTCTGCCCGAGGTAGTAGAAGCCACGGTTCTCCTCGCCGAGCAGGTCCTCGACCGGGACCTTGACGTCGGTGAAGGACAGCTCGGCCGTGTCGGAGGTCTTGAGTCCGACCTTGTCGAGCTTGCGGCCCACCGCGTAGCCCTCGAGCTTGGTGTCGACGGCGAGCAGCGAGATGCCGAAGCGGCGGTCGTCCTCACGCGGGGGAGCGGTACGGCAGGCCACGATCACGCGGTCGGCGTGGACGCCGCCGGTGATGAACGTCTTGGCACCGTTGAGGACGTAGTGGGTACCGTCCTCGGAGAGCTTGGCGGTGCTCTTCATGCCGGCCAGGTCGGACCCGGTGCCGGGCTCGGTCATCGCCAGCGCCCACATCTCCTCGCCGGAGACGAACTTGGGCAGGTAGCGCTGCTTCTGCTCCTCGGTCGCCAGGGCCTTGATGTAGGGGAGGCCGAGCAGCACGTGGACACCCGAGCCGCCGAAGTTCACGCCGGCGCGGGCGGTCTCCTCGGACTGGATGGCCTCGAACTTGTGGGAATTGATCCCCGCGCCGCCGTACTCCTCGTCGACGTTGATGCCGAACAGGCCGAGGTCGGCGAGCTTGTAGTAGAACTCACGCGGGACGATGCCGGCCTCGAACCACTCCTGGAAGTGGGGGGTCACCTCGGACTCGATGAAGTCACGGAGGGTCTGGCGGAAGGCCTCGTGGTCTTCGTTGAACACAGTGCGGCGCAAGTGCGTGCCTTTCCGTTGGACGGTCTGCTCCGGTGGCAGGCCACCGTGGAGGGGAGCGGAGCGTCAGGTTGGTGTACTCCTACTGGTGAGTAGCCTACAAGAATTCGAACTCTCTCACCCGCCCGCCGACCCGTCCGAGGCCGCGACGTCACCTCGTCGGCGGAGTGAACTCCAGGCCGTCGTCGGCGATCAGCCTGATCGGCCCGGTCACCTCACGTCCGGTGACCCGTTCGCCACGCTGGGTCACCGCCACCACGCCCTCCTCGCGTAGGTCGAACGCGACCTCCCGGGCGACGGGCATGAGGTCGCGCCAATGGTCCCCACCCGCCACCCGGGCCGCGTCCGACGGGCAGATCGACCCCTGGCCGCGCGAGCGCAGGAGCGTCCTGATCGTCGCGGCCAGGCGGCCGCGTGTCCCCTCCCGGGTGGGTTCCCACCACGGGTCGCCGCGCTCTCCGAGCGCGACCTTGGCGTCGTGCACCATCACCCGGGCGGCATCGCCTTCAGTCTTGACCAGCCGGCGACCGGTCATCAGTGCCCGGACGAGCTCCGAGCGGAGCTTCTCGGGGATGGACGGATCCGTCGCGCGCCACCGCCGGCCCCCGACCACGATGTGTCGACCGTCCTCGGTGTGCTCCACGCCGGCGCCGGTGCTGTCGTCTCGATCGGTCACACCCAGATCCTGCACCGCCTCCCCCTCGTTCCCCACCGATCGCCGATCGAGGGTGTCGCACACCGGGCCGGTGTTAGGGTCACGACAGGAACTGGAACGTGTTCCACCAGAGCTGGATGACGACGAGGGGCTGCCGTGACGGCGCAGGACAACACATTCGACGCGGAATTCGACGTGGTGGTCGTGGGGTCGGGGGTGGCAGCCCTCTTCGGTGCCGCGACCGCCGCCGCCCGGGGTCTGTCGACCTGCCTGATCGAGAAGACCGACCGCTTCGGGGGGACCTCCGCGTACTCCGGCGGCGCCGTGTGGCTCCCTGGCAACTCCGTCCTCGCCCGGGACGGGGTCGAGGACTCCGTCGAGCGGGGGCGCACCTACTTCCGCGCCGTGGTGGGGGACCGCACCGCCGCCGACGTCCAGGACGCGTTCCTCAACACCGGGCCGCAGGTCGTCGAATTCCTTCAGGACGAGCTGGGCATCCCGACCCGCTTCCAGGCCTTCCCCGACTACTTCGACGCCCCGGGGCGCCAGGAACTCGGCCGGAGCATCTACCCCAAGCCCATCAAGGGCGAGGAGGTCGGCGACCGGGCGACCGACATCCGTCCGCCGGTTCCGGCTGACCAGTTCGGCGCGGACGACGACACCACCAAGCTCGAGGGCGGCAGGGCCTGGGTGGCGCGACTCGTGCTCGCACTCGACGCGATGGACACCGCGGAGACCCGACTGAACACCGCCGCCGAGGAACTGGTCCGTGACGACGACGGACGTGTCGTCGGGGTGGTCGTGAACGGTCTCTCCGGCCTGCAGGTGCTGGGCGCACGCCGTGGGGTACTGGTCGCCGCCGGCGGTTTCGAACGGTCGGCGGACCTCCGCCGCCGCTGGCAGGACATGCCCACCGCCGACTGGTCCTCGTCCCACCCCGCCACGGGCTCGGGCGACGCCGTCCGCATGTTCGAGCAGGTCGGCGCGGAGCTGGACCTGCTCGACCAGTCCTGGTGGTGCCCCGCCACGCTGTTCCCCAACGGGCACGCCGCGTTCACCCTGGGCTTCCGCTCCGGGATCATCGTCGATGGCACCGGCCGGCGATTCGCCAACGAACTGCTGCCGTACGACCAGATGGGGCGCAAGATGCACGCCCGCATGGCCGACGGGGCCGGTGACGAGTTCTGGTTGGTGTTCGACGACGCCGAGGCCGGCGGCTACCCGGCGATCTGTATCCCCGCACCCGAGCCCGACGCGTTGCGCGGGGCCGGCCTGTGGCACACCGCGGGATCCGTCGAGGAACTGGCCGAGGCCACCGGGCTCGATCCCGCCGCGTTGCGCGAGAGCGTGGACCGGTTCAACGGCTTCGCCGAACAGGGGCGCGACGCCGACTTCGCCCGCGGCGAGGACCCGTACGGGCGGTTCTTCCTCGGTGCCGCCACGGCCGATCAGTGCCTGCGGCCCGTCGGCGGCGACCAGCTCCACGCCGTCCGACTCGTCCTCGGCGACCTCGGCACCAAGGGCGGTGCGGTCATCGACGCGAACGGCGCCGCGCTCGACGCGGACGGGCGCCCCATCCCGGGTCTCTACGCCGCCGGCAACTCGTCCGCGTCGGTCTCCGGTGAGGCCTACCCGGGTCCGGGTGTGCCCCTGGGGTCCGGGATGACCATGGCGTACCGGGCGGTGGCCGACATGGCCGGACAGGCCCTCCCGATCGCTCCCTGAGCACGGTGCCGGCGCCGGCGACGAACCACCCCGGTCAGCGGCCGGCCCATGCGAGGAAGTCCGCGGCCGCGATGACCGGCGTGCCCCACTTGTGGGCCGCCCTCGCCTTGGTCGACTGGCTGCCCGGCTCCGCGACCACCAGGGCGTCGCAGCGACTCTTGGTGACCGCACCGACGGGCACCAGGCCACGGCCGAGGGCGAGGGCCTCCATCTCGTCCCGGGACACGAGGACGCCGCTGCGGTCCAGGGCGCTGCCGGAGAAACACACCCGCGTCCCGGGCCGCAGGACGTCCGCCGCGCCCGCCTCCGGCGGAGCCTCCAGCCCCGGCGTCAGGTCCGAGTGCACGATCTCGGAGGCCAGCCGGAGCCGCTCCAGCACGTCGGCGGTCATCGGCACCCGCTGCGCGGCGCGTCGGATCTGCCCGGCGACGAGTCCGCGCGCGCCTGCCCGGAGATCGCGGTCGCCCGGGGTGACGATCTCGTCGTCGTCGTCGTCGTCGTCGTCGGCCCCGGCCCCCGGGCGCCCACCGCGGCGGGGGCGCCCCAACAGAGCGGCCCCGACCTCGGCGCTGATACCGAGCATCGCCGACAGTTGGGGGAGTACCTCGGAGGTCGGTGGGCGGACGTCGGCGTCGCGGCTGAGCAGGTAGCCGACCGCGGCCTCGTCGACGAGGTCGGCGTCGAACGTGCCGGCCGCCGCGTCATCGAGGTGCAGCCGCCCGTGGGCCTCGAGCGCCACCCGCGCACGCGCGAGGGCCGATCCGGAGCGGCCACGTGCCCGCTCACCCGGGGTGAGGGCGTCGGTGGGGATGTCGACCCCGACCGGCAACGGCACCGTGCCTCCCAGGCGCGCGAACTCGGCGTCCAGTCGACCGAGAGTGACGTCGAGGTCCACGCCCACCGGGGTGTACCCGTCCACCAGTGGGGCGACCATCGACCACGCCTCGAGGAGCGTGGGGGCGAGAAGGACATCGGAGACGGTGATGCCGTAGTCCGTCCGCGCCCGGGCCAGGTCGCGCTGGGGATTGACCAGCGTCGTCACCGCGGTGCCGTCGGGGAAGGCGATGGCGAGCTCCACCGGCCGGGGCCGGGACCGGGGTCCGTCCTCGCCGACGGACACCACCGCGACAGCGCAGTAGCGGCGGGCCGAGAGCCCACCGTCCGGCGCCCGCAGGAACCGGATGATCCGCCGGTCCGTCTTGAGGTCCACGGGCAGCACCGGCCGGGTGAGGACGAGGCCTTCCAGGGACCGGCAGCGGCTCAACGCCACGTAGAGCTGCCCCGCCACGAACGTGCCGCCGCCGAGGTCCACGACGACCCTGTCCAGGGTCTGTCCCTGGCTCTTGTGGATGGTCACCGCCCAGGCGAGGGTGAACGGGAACTGGGTGAAGGACCCGACCACCTCGTGTCGCATACCGCCGCCGTCCGTCACCGGTCGGGTGACGTCCCAGGTGTGGAGCGCGACCTCGGCGACCTCACCGCCGGTGAATGCGACGACGACGACGGGTCCTCGCTCTCCGCGGTCGCCCCGTCGCCCGAGGGTCACATCGAGCACTCGTCCGATGGATCCGTTCACCCAACGGTCCGCCGGGTCATTGGTGAGCATCATGACCTGCGCGCCGACCTTGAACCCCAGCACCTCCCGGGTGGGGAGCTCGAACCCGGTGAGATCGCCGGTGAGCGTCGCCTCCATCGCCAGTTCCGACCCGGACAGCCGATCGAGGCGGCGTTGGTTGTGGCTCGCGGCCCTGCGATTGGTGGTGGTGAGCGTCAGCCAGAACTCGTCGTCCGGCGGATCGAAGTCCGGGTCGGTGCGGGAGTTGAGCCGTTCGCGCGCCGGGCCGACGAGAGCGCCCTCGCGGATCGAGTTGAGGATCGCGGTGAGGTCGGGATCACCGGACTGCCGGAAGACATGGGTGAGGTCGACGGTGGGGAAGTGCTCGGGGTGGTAGCGCTCGGCGGAGAAGAAGTACGGCGTCGGGTAGGTCGCCTCGAAGGACGATCTCTCGGACGCGGTCACCACCGGCGGTAGCTGGAAGAGGTCGCCGACGAGGACGAGCCGGACGCCCCCGAACGGCATCGTCGGGTCCGGGCCGAACCTCTCGAGCGCGATGGCGACCATGTCGAAGACGTCGGCCCGCAACATCGACACCTCGTCGATGACGAGCGTGTGGGCGCCGGCGAGGGCCTGGGTGAATCGCCCGGGACGGTAGGCGCTGCTGCGCACGTGGTCGACCGTGTGGTCGGGGTGGAAGCCGAACAGCCGGTGGATGGTGTAGCCGCCCACGGTGAGGGCTGCGATCCCGGTGGGCGCGGCGACGAGGGCGGGGTGGTCGGTCTCGGCGAGGAACCGGCGGATCAGGGTCGACTTTCCGGTTCCGGCCCTACCGGTGAGAAAGAGATCGTGTCCCGAGTGCAGAAGGTCGAGTGCGCGGTCGACCTCGTCGGTGAGCACGAGTCCTCCGCGTCCGGGGCCCACCGGCATCCGATCGTCGCTCATCTGTGCCTCCCCTCGGCCGCGACGGCTGGCTTCCGACGACCGCGGGCCGGACCTCCAGGTGGAGATCCGGCCCGCGGTCGGGTGCTGTCGGGGAATCAGTGCCCGTCGTGGCGACGAGTCCGGTTCTCCTCCTGCAACGTGGTGAGCATCGAGTGCTCGCGGTGGTGCTTGTCGTGGTCGGCGTCCTCGAGCAGACGGGCCTCCTCGACCGGGTCGGCCTTGAGTGCGCCCCGCGGGGGACGGCCGGCCACACCGAGCTGGTTCATCTTGGTGGGGACCTTCGCGCCGGCGTAGGCGAGCGGAACGGCGTGGCCGTGCTCGTCCATCTCGCCGAGCGGCTGGTGCACCTCGATGAACTCGCCCTGCGGCATCCGCATGATGATGCCGGTCTCGATGCCGTGCTCCAACACCTCGCGGTCCGCGCGCTGGAGACCCAGGCACAGGCGGTAGGTGGCGAAGTACACCAGCGGCGGCAGGACGATCAGGCCGATTCGACCCGCCCACGTCGTCGCGTTGAGCGAGATCGAGAAGTGGTACGCGATGAGGTCGTTGGCACCCATGAGCACCAGGATTACGTAGAACGTGATCGCCATCATGCCCGCCGCGGTGCGGACCGGCACGTCGCGCGGACGCTGCAGCAGGTTGTGATGCCCCTTCTCGCCGGTGAGCTTCGACTCGATCCACGGGTACGCGAACATCAGCGCGACCATGGCGCCCAGCATGACGGCCACCCAGGTCGTGGCGGTCACGGTGTACGGGCCGAGGTAGAGCTCCCAGGCCGGCATCACTCGCGCGCCGCCCTCTGTCCACAGCATGTACCAGTCCGGCTGCGAGCCCGCCGAGATGTGCGACGGGTTGTATGGCCCGAGGTTCCATATCGCGTTGATCGTGAACAGGCCCGAGAAGAGCATGAGCATGCCGACGGTGATGGCGCCGAAGGCGATCGACTTCACGGCGAAGACCGGGAGGATCCGGACACCGACGACATTGTTCTCCGTGCGGCCGGGCCCGGGGAACTGCGTGTGCTTCTGGTACCAGACCAGCGCCAGGTGAGCGGCGATCAGCGCGAGGATGATCGCGGGGATGATCAGCACGTGCAGGACGTAGAAGCGCGGGATCATCAGCTCGCCGGGGAAGTCCCCGCCGAAGATCATCCAGTGCATCCAGGTGCCGATGACCGGCAGGCCGACGATGATGCTCGAGGTGATCCGGAGGCCGGTGCCCGAGAGGACGTCGTCCGGCAGGCCGTAGCCGAGGAAGCCCTCGACGATGCCCAGGAGCAGCAGCACACAACCGATGACCCAGTTGGCCTCACGCGGGCGACGGAACGCGCCGGTGAAGAAGATGCGGATCATGTGGACGACCATCGAGGCGACGAACAGCAGCGCCGCCCAGTGGTGGATCTGGCGCACGAAGAGTCCGCCACGGACCTCGAACGAGATGTTCAACGCCGTCTCGTAGGCACGGGAGATCTCGATGCCGTTGAGCGGTGCGTAGGCACCCTGGTAGATCACCTTCGACAGGGACGGGTCGAAGAACAGGGTGAGGTAGACACCCGAGATCAACAGGATGATGAAGCTGTACAGGGCGATCTCGCCCAGCAGGAAGGACCAGTGCGTCGGGAAGACCTTGTTGATCTGCCGGCGCAGGCCCTTGGACATGGTGTACCGCGAGTCCAGGCCATCGCCCAGTGCCGCGAGTCTCGTGTTGTTGCTCATGAACGACGCTCCCAGAAGGCAGGTCCGACCGGCTCGATGAAGTCACCGTTGGCGACGAGGTAACCCTCGCTGTCGACGGCGATGGGCAGCTGCGGCAGTGCACGGGCGGCGGGGCCGAAGATCGGCTTCGCGTACTCGAGCGCGTCGAACTGCGACTGGTGGCACGGGCAGAGGAATCGATGGGTCTGCTGCTCGTACAGCGACGTGGGGCAGCCGAGGTGGGTGCAGATCTTCGAGTAGGCGTACAGGTCGCCGTAGTTGAAGTTCTCCTGGCCCTTGCGCTTGGTCACGCGGGCCGCGTCCTCGGGACGGAAACGGATCAACATGACCGAGTTGCGCGAACCGTGGATCGAGTGCATGTGCTCCTCGAAGTTGCCCAGGGCGCTGGCGGGGAGGGGGAAGACGGACTCGAGGCCACCGGCGGACAGGTCGTCCACACGGATGCGCTCGAGGCGACCCTCGCCGGCCGGCGGGTGCCCGTCGGGGTAGACCTTGCCGGTGTCGCGGCCGAGGTAGACCTTCTCCGGCGGGAGGCCGTCGGGACGGGTGTCGGACGCCAGGGTCCACCCGGTGGTGTGCAGCGTGCCGTCACCGGCGAGGGTCATCTCCCCGCGCTTCCACGGGTTCTTGATCATGCCGCCGAGCGGCAGGATCGCGGAGAGGCCGATGAGCCCCACACCCGCGCCGAGGAAGCCGCCCATGACCTTGCGGCGGCCGAGGGTGGAGGTCTTCCACGAGTCGTTGAGCTCGGCGACGAAGGTGCGCCGGTCGAGATCGTCCGAGGCGCCGTCGTGGCGGGTCTGGACCGAGATCTCCTCGGGGATGAACTTCTTGGTGAACTGCACCGCGCCGAAGCCCAGGAACAGGATCGACAGCCCGATCGTCAGGCCGAGCAGTGGCGTGTAGGTCATGTACAACCAGTAGCCGTCCTCACCCTCGCCGCGGTACTCCCACGGCCAGAAGATGTAGACGACGGCGAAGGCGAGGCCGAACAGTGCCGACAGCGCGAACCAGGTGGTGACGGTCAGCGCCGCGCGCTTCTCGGCGCGGGTGGTGGTGCCCTCCGGGAAACGGGCCTCGCGGAACCGGACGTCGACCTCGTCGAGTTCGGTGCCCATGCGCACGAGCTCGGCATCGCTCATCCGGTCGAGATCCGCAGGGGACGGGTTCTTCGGGGTCTCACTCATGAACGGGATCCGATCCACAGGGTCGCGCCGATGAGGGCGACGATGCCGACAAGCCACATGGCCACACCCTCGGTCACGGGACCGAGGCCGCCGAGGCCGTAGCCTCCGGGCGAGACCTTGGAATCCGAGTCCTTGACGAACGCGATGATGTCCTTCTTCTCGTCAGGGGTGAGTTGACGGTCCGAGAATTTGGGCATGTTCTGGGGTCCGGTGAGCATGGCCTGGTAGATCTCCTGCTCATTGGCAGGGTCGAGAGTGGGGGCGTATTTGCCCGACGACAGAGCGCCGCCGCGACCGGTGAAGTTGTGGCAGGACGCACAGTTGAGGCGGAAGAGCTCTGAACCGCGTGCGATCTCCTCGGCGCGGGCCTGACCGGAGGCACCGCGCAGCGACTCCTGGGCGATGGTGCCGTCCGGGTCGGTGACGACCTCGGGGCCGCCACCGTAGAGGTCGACATACGCTGCGAGCGCGATGATCTGGTGCTCGCTGTAGCGGGGCTTCTTGCGCTCCGCCTGGGCCTCGTTGTCCGCCGCCGGCATGCGGCCGGAGTTCACCTGGAAGTACGTCGCTCCCGCGCCCGTGCCGACCAAGGATGGACCGCGGTCCTTGACGCCTTGGAGATTTATCCCGTGGCAGGTGACACAGGAGACCTCGTAGAGCTGCTTTCCGTCGGCGATGAGCGCGGCCTGGTCCTGTTGAGCCGTCGCGACCTGTGGCTCGGGAATGACAGCCGTGGCGACAGCGCCCGCCCCGACGAGGCCGCCCGCGATGACTAGCGCGCCGACTGCCTTCCGGCGACGCTTCGTGGACACTGGGCGCGCTGGAGCCACAACGGGGTCCGGCGACGGCGTATCGGCAGCGGGTGGGAGAGGAGAGTTCATTGTGAGTTCCCTTTGGAGTTGGGACCCGCTGGACACAGCGTCCTGCGGCCAGCTGACTACTGAATGAAGTAGATGGTGACGAAAAGTCCGATCCAGACCACGTCGACAAAGTGCCAGTAATACGACACGACGATGGCGGCTGTGGCCTGCGCCGGCGTGAATCGCGACATCGTGGTCCGCATGACCAGTACGACGAACGCCAGGACGCCCGCCAACACGTGAAGCCCATGGAAACCGGTGGTAATGAAGAATACCGACCCGTAGACGCTCGACGAGATCGTGACGCCCTCGAGGTAGAGCATCACGTACTCGTACGTCTGTCCGATGAGGAACACTGTTCCCATCAAGGCGGAGATCATGTACCACCTGCGGAGTCCGAAGACGTCACCCTGCTCGGCGGCGAAGACGCCCATCTGGCAGGTGAACGACGACGCCACCAGGATGACGGTGATCGTCAGGGCGTACGGCACATTGAGGTGTACGGGATAGGAAGGCCAGTCACCTCCCGAGTTCGCCTTGGAGACGAAGTACATCGCGAACAGGCCCGCGAAGAACATCAGCTCCTGGGACAGCCAGACAATGGTGCCCACACTGACCATGTTCGGCCGATTCAGCGAATGAACACGCTGGGCCATGGCCGATCCTGAGTTATCTACTGCGCTCGTCACGTGGCCAAGTATGACCCCTGAGGAGGGACGAGTCTGCACGGACCCCCGAAATCGGCGTGTCTGTCCAGCGTTTCCGCAGGTCGCTTCGGAAACTCTCAGGGCAAGGGTCGGTATTGGTCCCCCTTGCAGGGGCTATCAGGGCACTCTCAGGCGAGCACCGGCCGCTCGCCGCCGCCGGAGTGCAGGGTGTCAGCGCACGGGCCGGGTCGGAACAGTGGCACGATTGACGACGTGCGGGCGGCGCCCTGTGGGGCGTGTCCGTTTCCATGACACCAGAGGAGGTCGGGACACGTGGGCAGTTCGGCAGCGTTCGACGGGGGCCGGTCGTGGCCCGGGGTTCTCGGTACCCTCACCGCGGGCGGGGACCTCGATCCGGCGGAGGCCGGGTGGGCGATGTCCCGGATCATGGAGGGTGTCGCCACCGACGCTCAGATCGCAGCCTTCGGCGTTGCCCTGAAAATGAAGGGCGTCACGGGTCCGGAGCTCGACGCGCTGGCCTCGACCATGCTCGACTACTCCCGTCGGGTGCCCACTGATCGTCCCTGCGTGGACATCGTCGGTACCGGTGGCGACCGCCAGGGCACGGTGAACATCTCCACGATGTCCTCTCTCGTGGTGAGCGCCTGCGGGGTGCCCGTGGTCAAGCACGGCAACCGGGCGGCGTCGTCCAAGAGCGGCGGTGCCGATGTGCTCGAGGCGCTCGGGGTGGCGATCGACCTCGGCCCGGAGGACGTCGGGCGGTGCCTCGACGAGGTGGGCGTGGCCTTCTGCTTCGCGCCCGTGTTCCATCCCGCGCTGCGTTTCGCCGCGACTCCCCGGCGTGAGATCGGGATCCCGACCGTCTTCAACATCCTCGGGCCTCTCACGAATCCCGCGGCACCCGCCGCGAACCTCATCGGCTGCGCCTTCGAGGGGCTGATGACGGTGATGGCGGAGGTGTTCGCGTTGCGCGGTAAGTCGGCGCTCGTGGTGCGTGGGTCGGATGGTCTCGACGAGATCACCATGACCGGTCCCACCCGGGTCCTGCGGGTCTCGGGCGGTCATGTGGACGAGGATCAGGTCGAGCCCGCCGACTTCGGGATGAGCGCCTGCTCGATCGAGGAACTACGGGGTGGGGACGGCGTCCACAACGCCGGGGTCGCCCGCGATCTCCTCGCGGGAG
Organism: Dietzia sp. KRD202; assembly: GCF_017168155.1. Taxonomy (NCBI): domain Bacteria; kingdom Bacillati; phylum Actinomycetota; class Actinomycetes; order Mycobacteriales; family Dietziaceae; genus Dietzia; species Dietzia sp. KRD202. The sequence goes on from NZ_JABFAN010000016.1 coordinate 334,464, forward strand.
CGCGGGGCCCGGTCCGCGATGCGGTATTGCTCAACTCCGCGGCCGCGCTGGTGGCCTTCGACGGTCTCGAGCGTGGTTCCGACCTGGTACCTGCCATGCGGGCCGCGGTGGACCGGGCCGCGGCGGCGATCGACGACGGCGAGGCGGGGCGGCTGCTCGAGAAGTGGGCCGGGTTCAGCGTGCGCTGACGAGTCCCGTCCCGCGGTGCTCGGCGGCGGCGCTCTCGGCCAGGGCCGCCCAGCCGGTCAGCGTGTGCGCCCCGTCAAGGGGGAGCGTCCAGCAACCCTCGACCGAGACGATGCGTGTCCTGGTCGAGTCGATCCACCGGTGGACGTTCCGGATCTGGGCGGCGGTGGCACCGGCGAAGGGGCCGGGGCCGGGCTGCACGGTGGTCGCGGCGGCCCGGAGTCCGTCGATGACCGGCATCGGTGCCGCTCCCGGCGGGACGACCCCGGATCCGGCGAGTCGACCGTGGCGCACCACCGCGACCGCCCACGTCCGGCGCGGCGCCGGCTGTGCGAGAACGATCTCGGGCAGCGAGGCCGTGGCGGCGAGTTCCTGCCGTCGGGAGAGGACCCGCACGAGAGCTGCGGTCCTGTCGCGGAGCCTGGCCGCGCGTTCGAACGCGCCCTCGGCCGCGAGTACCTCCACGCGGTCGACCAGATCCCGCAGGGGGCCGGAGTCCCGTCCCTCCGCCAGCGCCGCCCAGCGATCGGATCCCGGGGCGGTGCCGAACACGCCGAGGAGGTCCTCCCGGGCGGCCCGGGCGTCCTCGGCGCGCCGGAAGGGCCCGATGGCGGCGGGGTCGTCCGGCGTTCGCACGACCTTCGGGCGGGTGGCGCGGCCGGTGGGGGGCGTGAGCCACCAGCCGCGGCGCGGGCTCCGCGACCGGGTGTTGAACGGGGGTTGAAGCGAGTCGATGAGCTGTTCCTCGACGGTCCACGCCTCGAGGAGGTGGGCGCACGCGACCGAGTCGATCGAGTCGGCCAGCCCGACCATGGTGCGCATCCGTCCGCGCGTGTCACCGCCGGAGTAGTAGGACCGGGCCCGTCTGCGGACCGCGCCGGACGAGCCGACGTACAGGGCGCCACCGGCGTCATCCCGGAACACGTAGACACCGGGCCCCTCGGTCAGCGAGCCGGTCATGGCGGCCCGCCGCCTCACCTCCGGGGAGAGACGACCGTCGTAGGCCCGTAGCTCCGACAGGGTCGAGACCCCGCAGTCGCCGACCCGCGAGATCAGTGCGTGGAGCACGTCGACCGTGGCGCGGGCGTCCTGCAGGGCCCGGTGATTGGGCTCCACGGTGGCCCCCAGGTGCGCGGCGAGGACTCCCAACCGATGGCCTCGTGTCTCCCCGCGGTGCAGCACCCGCCTCGCGAGAGCCAGGGTGCAGAGCGACGGGGGATCGGGCCACGGGCGCCCGGTCGACGCGGCGGCGGCCCGCAGGAAGCCCAGGTCGAACCGCGCGTTGTGGGCGACGAGGACGGCCCCGCGGGAGAATTCGAGAAACGTCGACATCACCTCGCCGAGACTCGGGGCACCGACGAGGTCGTCCGGAGCTATCCCCGTCAGTCTGCTGATGTGGCGGGGCAGGGCACCGTCGATCGAGACGAACGTCGACAGTTCCGCCTGCACCTCGCCGCCCCGGACGCGTACCGCGCCGATCTCGGTGATCTCGTCGCTTCCGGTCCGGGTGCCCGTCGTCTCCAGGTCGACCACGACGAACGTGACGTCGGACAGCAGAGGCTCGAGATCGTCGAAGGCTGCCTGCACCCCGGTCGAGACGGGGGAGGGGGATCGGGGCATGGCGGAGACGGTAGCCCCGCCCTCCGACACCGCCGGCCCCGCCGTGGTTGTCGGACCTTGTCCCTAGGGTGCCCCGCAGTACGACCACCCCGGGCCCGGATCGCGGCTCGATAACGAACGGGCAACACGCCCAGGACGAAGTGTGAGGTAGATCATGTTCACGATGGACTGCGTGCGGTGTCCCGCAGGACCCGCCGCATGTGACGGGTGCATCATCGCCGTTCTCGACGCCGGAAAACCGCAGGTGGACGAGCTATCTCCGGAGTCGTGCGGCTATGTTCTGGACCCGGAGGTCCGCGAGGCGATCGACGTCCTGCGCGAGGTCGGAATGGTCTCCACGGTCGAGATTCTGGGGGCTGACGTCGCCGCGTGAGCGATGAACTGGACTTCGACGAGACGGTTTCGTAACCTTTTCGAGACCTCGGAAGTCATCGCCCGCCTGCCGGCGGGGAGCCGGGGTCACACCTAAGCGCCGAAGGGCGCACCGGGGAACCAAGATCCACTGGGGTGAATCGCACGAGGGCCTACAGGTCCGAAGCGTAGGACAGACTTCCGTGTCCGAACCCGTCAGCTAACCCGGTCGGTGCCGCAGGAAGAAAGAGGAACAGTCTTCGTGGGAGCCCACAGCATCAAGACCAGCTCGACCGGCCGCCGTGTCGCCGCCGCCGGCCTGCTCGCAGCCGGAGCCGCTGTCGCCGGTTCCGGAACCGCCGCCGCCGCACCCGTCACCGTCGACGTCCCCGTCGAGCTGCGGCTGCCCGGCGTGCCGAACCAGGTCTCGTTCGACCTACCGGAGGGCATCGAGCTCCCGGCCGGCCTGGCCCAGGCCCAGGCACAGGCGGCGCCCGTCGAGTTCGCCGCCCCCGCGCCGGTGGTCTCGACCGGCCAGCGCATCCTCGACGCCGCCACCACCCGGGTCGGCTCGCCCTACGTCTGGGGCGCTACCGGCCCCAACTCGTTCGACTGCTCCGGTCTGACCTCGTGGGCCTACAAGGAGGCGGGGATCTCCATCCCGCGCACCAGCCAGGCCCAGATCGGCGGCGGCACCCAGGTCTCCAAGGCCGACCTGCAGCCCGGCGACATCGTCGCCTTCTACAGTGGCGCCAGCCACGTCGGGATCTACGCCGGCAACGGCCAGGTCGTCCACGCCCCGTACTCGGGCACCTCGGTGAGCTACGCGCCGGTGGACTCCATGCCGTTCTACGGTGCGACACGCTACTACTGAGTCGGGTCGCTCCCCGAACCTCCGCAGACCCCGTCGGCGTCCGGTCTCGAACCGGTCACCGGCGGGGTCTGTCGTCTGTAACATCCCCTCTCGGGTACCCGATTCCACCGTAGGCGTCGGCTGGGCGCCCGCGCCCTGCGTGACCCGGATCCGAGAGTTCGACGACACCAGATGACCCGCAGCCTCAGCGTGCTCGCGATCGCAGCGACCGTGACCACCTCGTTGACCCTCGGTCCCGCGCCGGCCGGAGCGCAGACCACCACCCCGGACCGGTCGTCGCCAACCGCGACCACGGCGCCTGTCCCGGGTCCGGTTACCCCGCCTGATCAGGTTTCGACTTCTCCCGCTCCGTCGTCGACCGCTCCGTCTTCCCCCGCTCCGTCGCAGACTGCACCGTCCACCACGCCGTCCGCCACAGCGGTGCCCGGCGAGATGAGCGAGGACCTGGCGGAGCTGGCCCGGTTGTCCGAGGAGGCGGGAGCATTGGGGGAGCAGCTCCACCTCGCGCGCGGGGAACTGGACCGCGCCAACGGGGAGCGCGTCCGCCTCGAACGGGCCGCCGGGGTCGCAGCCGGACGGTCCGCCCTCGCGGACGGCACCGCGCGCCGGGACCAGTCCATCGTCGATCACCTCGCGACCATGCGGTACCGGGGCGGGGACACCGGCGCCACACGGGCGGCAGTGCTCGCCGAGAGCCCCCGGGACCTGGTCGACAGGCTCGACACGCTGCGCCGACTGTCCGGGGCCACCACGAGTGCACTGGACGCCTCCAGAGCTGCGTCCCGGGATGCGGTGCAGCTCAGGGAAGAGGCCGCGCGTTCCGCGGCCGAGGCCCGGGACGCGGCCCGCGTCGCGCAGGAGCGAACCGACGCGCTCGCCCGCCGAACCGAGGAGATGCGGGTACGGATGGATGAGGTCCGTCGCCGGGTCGACGCACTGTCGGACGCACAACGCGATCTCTGGATCGGCGGACCGGTGGTGCCGGAGGGGTACGTTGCCCCGCCGGTGGACGACGTCAATTCCGCGGCGCTCCGAGTCGCACTCTCCCGGCTGGGCGCGCCCTACTCGTGGGGCGCGACGGGCCCGTCCGAGTTCGACTGCTCCGGTCTCATGGTGTGGTCGTACGCGCAGGAGGGCAAGGCGCTGCCCCGGGCGAGCCAGGCGCAGGCGGTCGCGGGCGCCCCGGTGGCGATGAACGACATCCGGCCCGGTGACCTTGTCATCTACTTCCCCGGCGCCACCCACGTCGGGATGTACGCCGGCGACGGTCTGGTCCTGCACGCCCCGACCTACGGTGTGCCGGTCCGCCTCGAGCAGGTCGACGCGATGCCGATTCACGGGATCCGCCGCTACTGACCCCGGCCGACCCGGCCAAGCACGGCCGCCCCGCGCAGACACCGGCCGTCCCCGATCGCGCTCCGCCCCTTCCCGACGAGGACGACGCACCGGGCGGGGCCGAGGCGGGCCGGGTTGTGTGGCAGGCTCGGAGCCGATGACCAAGACGCTGTTGATCACCAACGACTACCCGCCGCGCCCGGGCGGGATCCAGTCGTACCTGGAGACGTATCTGAGCCACCTGGACCCGACGGACGTCGCGGTGCTCGCCTCGACGTTCCGGGGTGGCGAATCGGCGGAGTACGACGCCGCCAAGCCCTATCTGGTGGAGAGGGTGCCCACCGAGGTGTTGCTCCCCACGCCCGACCTCGCGGCACGCGCACGAAGGCTCGCCTCGGACTTCGGCGCGACGACGATCTGGTTCGGGGCCGCCGCCCCCCTCGCCGCCATGGCGCCGGTGCTACGGCAGGGCCCCGTGGACCGCATCATCGCGAGCACACACGGACACGAGGTCGGCTGGTCGATGCTGCCGGGCTCGCGCCAGATCCTGCGACTGATCGGCGAGTCCACCGACGCGGTCACCTACGTGAGCGACTACACACGGAGGCGGTTCGCGGCGGCGTTCGGCCCCCGCGCCCGCCTGGTGCACCAGCCGGGTGGCGTCGATACGGAGAGGTTCCGGCCGGATCCCGCACGGCGAAGGGCGATCCGCGACCGTTACGGACTCGCGGACCGCGACGTGATCGTGTGTCTGTCCCGCCTCGTGCCGCGGAAGGGCCAGGACATGCTCATCCGGGCGATGCCGGAGATCGCCCGGCGGGTGCCCGGGGCGGTCCTCGTCGTCGTCGGCGGTGGGCCCTATCGGCGCACGCTGGAAGGACTGGCACGCCGCCTCGGGGTGGCCGACCGGGTCGTCTTCACCGGCCGCGTCCCCGCGGACGAGATCGTCGACCACCACCGACTCGCGGACGTCTTCGCGATGCCGTGCAGGACCCGAGGGGGAGGGCTGGACGTCGAGGGGCTGGGAATCGTCTACCTGGAGGCGTCCGCGTGCGGGGTGCCGGTCGTGGCGGGCCGGAGCGGCGGTGCCCCGGAGACGGTGCGCGACGGCCGGACCGGTCTCGTGGTCGACGGGACGTCACAGGGCGAGGTCGCCGACGCCGTCGCCGGCCTGCTCGAGGACCGGCCCAGGGCGTCGGCCATGGGGGTCCGCGGCCGCACCTGGGTGCTGGAGAACTGGCGCTGGGAGGACCTGGCCCGGGACATGGAACGCGTGCTCTCGGGGGAGTGACCCGCGAGAGCACGCGTTCCGACGCGCGGTCCGATCAGGCGTAGAGCGACTCGATCTGCTGGGCGTACTTCTGGTGCACGACGTTGCGCTTGACCTTCAGGGACGCGGTGAGCTCACCGGTCTCCTCGGTGAACTGGTCCGGGAGGACGTGGTACTTCTTGATCGACTCGGAGTGCGACACGCTCCGGTTCGCCCGCACCAGCGCCTGGTCCAGGTGCTCGATCAGATCGGCGTCCTTGAGCAACTCGTACAACGAGCCGGACTTGTCGTGGTGGGTCTTCCACCGTTCAACGGCCTCCGGGTCGAGGGTCAGCAGGGCCGAGACGAACGGCTTGCCGTCGCCCACGCACACCGCCTCCGCCACGAGCGGGTCCGCACGCAGCGCGTCCTCGAGCTGGTTGGGCGCCACGTTCTTCCCGCCGGCCGTCACGATGATCTCCTTCTTGCGGCCGGTGATCGACAGGTACCCGTCCTCGTCCAGCGAACCCAGGTCACCGGTGCGGAACCAGCCGTCGCTGAAGGACTCGGCGGTCGCCTCCTCGTTCTGCCAGTAGCCGGAGGCGACGACGGGTCCGCTGACCTCGACTTCACCGTCCTGCGCGATCCGGACCGCGCAGCCGGGCAGCGGCTGGCCGACGCTGCCGATCCGCATCCGCCCCGGGGTGTTGACCGTGATCGCCGCACAGGTCTCCGTCAGGCCGTAACCCTCGAAGATGTTGACCCCGATGCCGTCGAAGAAGTGGGTCAGACGGTCACCCAGGGCCGCGCCGCCGGAGATGGCGACCTCGCAACGCCCACCGAGCGCGTTGACGAGTTTGCCGTAGACCAGCTTCGAGAAGATCGCGTGGCGCAGCCCGAGCAGCGGACCCACCCGGCCGTCACCCCGGTTGGCCTTGGAGTACGCGACCGCGGTGTCCGCGGCCTTGTCGAACATCCACGCCTTGACCGTGCCGCCGTCCTGCGCGGTCGCCTGGGCCTTGTTGAAAACCTTCTGGAACACGCGGGGGACGGCCAGGATGTAGTGCGGCTTCATCTCGCCGAACGTCTCGACCAGGTTGGTCAGGTCGGAGGAATGCGCGATGGTCACGCCGGCGTGGAAGCCGGCGTAGGTGATGGCGCGGGCCAACACGTGGGCCAGGGGCAGGAACATCACCGAGGTGGCGTCGTCCCGCAGGATCCCGCTGAACGGCGTCTCGAGCACGGCGAGCGTCTCGGACATGAAGTTGCGGTGGCTGAGCATGACGCCCTTGGGGCGGCCCGTGGTCCCCGAGGTGTAGATCAGCGTCGCGGGGGAGTCGGCGCGGACCGAGGCCCGGCGCTCGTCGAGCACCGAGACGTCGACCGTGGCCCCCTCGGAGGCGAGGGTCTCGAGGACCGGGGTCGCGCCGTCGATCACCAGGACGTCGGCGACCTCCAGGCCCTGCACGCCCTCTCGGGCGGTGGTGGCGTGGATGTCGTTCTCGACGATGATCAACCGGGCCGCGGAGTCCTCCATGATCCAGTGGATCTGGTCGGCGCTGGAGCTGTCGTACACGGGAACGGTGACCGCGCCGACGGCCCAGATCGCGAAGTCGATGAGATTCCACTCGTACCGGGTGGAGCTCAGCAGGGCGACCCGATCGCCCGCCCGGACACCGAGCGCCACCAGTCCGCGGGCGATCGTCCGGACCTCCTCGGCGAACTCGCGGTTGGTGACGTCCGTCCACCGACCGTCGACGGGCTTCTGGAACGCCACGTTCTCCGGGGTGTTCTCCGCGCGGTCGTATGCCGACTGAACGCAGGACCAGTCGTCAGGGACGGTGAAGTTGGCGGGTACCGCGACGTATTCGCGCAAAGGGTCCTCCCGGTGGAGACGTTCAGAGTATGTCGGTGACCACACACACTATCGCCGGGACCACACGGTGGTCACGTCGCCTGCCTTCCGGGCGCCGCGGGTGGGGCGCATCGCGGAGCGGGATATGTGAAGCTTGTGGGTATGAGCGAGCACGACGGCGCCCCCGAGGTGTGGCCGACCAGAGACTCCACGGTGGTCGACGCACCGGTGGAGGACGTCATGGCGGTCATCTCCGACTTCGCCGCGTACCCGGAGTGGTCCGCGTCGATCCGCGCGGCCGAAGTGCTCTCCAGCGGTCAGGACGGCCGTCCGGACCGGGTGCGGTTCGAGCTCGAGGCGGGCGCGATCGTCGACGAGTACGTCCTCGTCTACTCCTGGTCGGCGGACGACCGCGGTCTGGAGTGGCGGCTCGAGAGCTCGGCGTTGCAGAGGGCCCAACGGGGCTACTACCGGCTCGAACCGGTGGCGGGCGGCACGCGTGTGGACTACGAACTCGAGATCGAGCTCACGGTCCCGGTGATCGGGAGCCTGCGCAGCCGCGCCGAGCGCCGGATCCTGGGCGACGCACTGAAGGAACTCAAACGCCGGGCGGAGTCGCGGTGAGCAGAACTCGTGTCGTCGTCGTCCTCGGGGGAGATCCCGAGGACCGCGCGGGCGTCACCGCCGACCTGCTCGCGGACCCCGGCTGCACGGCGTTGATCCTGACCGGCCATCCCGATGCCGTCGACCCCCGTCTCGACGTCTCGGAGGACGGGCCCGTCGAGGTCCGGGTCGACGACCCGACGGCGAGGCTCGAGACCTACCGGTCCGGCGCCGCCGATCCGGACGACGACGTACTCGCGGCGCTCGCCGCCGGAGGGGACGCCCCACTGGCCGCGGTGCTCGGGTGGGAGTACGCGCGACGGGCCGCGTCGTCCGAGTACTGGGACGTCGTCGTGGTCGAGCTCGACGGGGACCTGACCGCGGTGCGCCGGCTCGCGGCGGCCGGGGAACTGGCCGCGTTCGTGGAATCACGTTGGCCCGCCAATGTGCGCTTCGCCTCCATGGCGGCGGGCGGACGCGCCGACGTGCGGGTGCGGGAAGCGCACAGACTCGCGCTGCTCGCCGGTGACGTGGCCGGCTTCCTCGCCGGGAGGATCGAGACCATCGTGGTGGGGTCCCCGGCCGGCTCCACGGCTGCCATGGCGACTCTGGCCCGCGGCGCCGTCACCCCGGTGGTGGCGCCCGACGGCGAGGGCGGATACCGGGTCGAGTACCCGGCCCCGACCCGCCCGTCCGCGCCGGTCTCGGTCGAGGGGGACCGGCTCCGCCTGGAGTTCGACGGGTTCCGGGCGGTGGTGGCGCTGCCGCCGCTGCTGCGCCGGTGTGTGCTCACGCAGTCCGTCTTCGAGCGCGACGCGGGTCGACTGGTGATCAGCTTCCTGCCCGACCCGGATCTGTGGCCCCCGAACCTCGTACCGTCCGGATCCGCGGACCGCGCCGGGTAGTATCCGCATTCGTCGACAGCCATCACAAGAGGACCGGTGACCCGTTGCTGTACTACCTGTTCAAATACGTGCTCATCGGCCCGTTCCTACGTCTGACGAGTCGTCGGGTCGTCACGGGACGCGAGCACTTCCCCGAGCGCGGTGGCGCCCTGCTGGTCGGCAACCACCAGTCCGTCGCGGACTGGTTGTTCACCGCTCTGCTCATGCCCCGCCGGGTCACCTTCCTGGCCAAGAGCGACTACTTCACCGGAACCGGTGTCCGCGGCATACTCAGCCGGTGGTTCTTCGCCGGCTCGGGCCAGCACCCGATCGACCGCACCAACGCCGACGCCGCGCAGGCCGCCCTCGACGCCGGGCTCGAGGTCCTCTCATCGGGGGAGATCCTGTGCATCTACCCGGAGGGGACGCGCTCGCCGGACGGTCGTCTGTACCGCGGGAAGACCGGGCCCGCCCGCCTCGCACTCCGCGCCGGGGTGCCCATCATCCCGGTGGGCGTGACCGGGACCCCCGAGTACGTACGCCGGATCTCCCGGTTCCGCCCCGGGCGGCGCACCGAGATCCGGGTCATGCTCGGCGAGCCGCTCGATCTGTCCCCGTGGGCCGGGCGCGAGGGGGACCGGGACGCTGAGCGCGAGATCACCGACGAGCTCATGCGGCGGATCCAGGCGCTGACCAATCAGGAGTACGTCCACGACACGTATGGCGCCGAGATGAAGAAGCGCTACGAGGCGGTGCGCAAGGCCGGGCGGAACCTGCTCGACCACCCCGTCGAGGGACAGCGCTGATCGCCGGTGCGCTACTTCTACGACTGCGAGTTCATCGAGGACGGCACGACGATCGAGTTGGTCTCCGTGGGGATCGTCGCCGAGGACGGCCGGGAGTTCTACGCCGTGTCCACCGACTTCGACGCCTCGGCGGCCGGGCCGTGGGTGCGGCGCAACGTCCTTCCGAAGCTGCCCAACCCGTCGTCGTCCGCGTGGATGTCCCGGAGCCGCATCCGGGACGAGCTCTACGAGTTCGTCACCGCGCCGCCCACCGGCGGGGTCGAGATGTGGGCGTGGATCGGGGCGTACGACCACGTGGCCGTCTGCCAGCTGTGGGGCGACATGACAGCCCTTCCCGCCGCCATGCCCCGGTTCACGCGCGACGTCCGCCAGCTCTGGGAGACCGCCGGCAAGCCCGACCTGCCCGCACACCCGGGAGGGGAACACGACGCCCTCGCCGACGCCCGCCACGCCGCGATGCGCTTCCGCGCCATCGCGGCGAAGTCGCCCCACCTGGGTCTCTGAGGCCCGCTCCGCCGGTGGTGGCGTATCGTCGCCGGGGTGAGCAACTGGACAGTCGACGTCGACATCGCGCAACTCCCCGACCTCCCGCCGCTCTCCGCGGACCTGGATCGGCAGCTGGCGGACGCCCTCTCGCGGCCCGCCCTTCAGCAGCCGTCGTGGGATCCCGGTCACGCCGCGGCGATGCGCAAAGTGTTGGAGAGCGTGCCGCCGATCTGCGTCGCCTCCGAGGTCGAGCACCTCTCCGATCGCCTCGCCGACGTGGCGCACGGGCGTGCGTTCCTGCTCCAGGGCGGTGACTGCGCCGAGACGTTCGAGGCGAACACCGAGCCGCACATCAAGGGCGTGATCCGCACCCTGCTGCAGATGTCGGTCGTGCTGACCTACGGTGCGTCGATGCCCGTGGTCAAGGTCGGCCGGATCGCCGGCCAGTACGCCAAGCCCCGCTCGGCGGACCGCGACGGAACCGGGTTGCTGTCCTACCGCGGCGACATGGTCAACGCGCTCGAGCCGGACGAGGCGGCCCGTGAGCACGACGCCTCCCGGCTCGTCCGTGCCTACGCCAACGCGGCCGCGGCGATGAACCTGGTCCGTTCCCTCACGGCGTCGGGCACCGCGGACCTGCATCGCGTCCACGAATGGAACATGGAGTTCGTCGCGGGCTCGCCCGCTGGTGCCCGCTACGAGGCCCTCGCCGCCGAGGTGGATCGTGGCCTGCGCTTCATGGACGCGTGCGGGGTCTCGGACCAGAACCTGCGCTCGGCCGACATCTTCTCCTCCCACGAGGCGCTCGTCCTGGACTACGAGCGGGCCATGTTGCGCCTGGCCGACGACGGCACGGGCCTGACCGGCGACGCCGAGCAGGGGTTGTACGACCTGTCGGCGCACTTCCTGTGGATCGGGGAGCGGACCCGCGGCATCGACGACGCCCACGTGGCGTTCGCCTCGCTCATCCAGAACCCGATCGGCCTGAAGATCGGTCCCACCACCACGCCCGAGTTGGCGGTCGAGTACGTGGAGAAGCTCGACCCCCACAACCGGCCGGGTCGACTGACGCTCGTCTCCCGGATGGGCAACGACAAGGTCCGCGACGCGCTGCCGCCGATCGTCCAGGCCGTCGAGGCGACCGGCCACAAGGTCATCTGGCAGTGCGACCCCATGCACGGCAACACGCACTCGACGTCCAACGGGTACAAGACCCGCCATTTCGACCGGATCATCGACGAGGTACAGGGCTTCTTCGAGGTCCACCACGCTCTCGGTTCCCACCCGGGTGGCATCCACATCGAGCTCACCGGTGAGGACGTCACCGAGTGCCTCGGCGGAGCCCAGGACATCTCGGACATCGATCTGGCCGGTCGCTACGAGACCGCCTGCGACCCGCGCCTCAACACCCAGCAGTCGCTCGAGCTCGCCTACCTCGTGGCGGAGATGCTGCGCAGCTGACGCCGTAGGGGCCGGCCTCGCGCCCCGGAGGCACGGCCGGCCGCGCCGGAGACGCGGCCGGTCCTAGCCGAGCGCGTCGATCTCGACCTCGCTGCCCCTGGCCACCACCCGGCCGGGCAGCGGGGTCTGGCCGTAGACGATCCCCCTCGACGTTCCCGAGTCGATGGTGGCCTCGAGCCCGGCGTCCTGCAGCGTCCGGCGCGCGTCGGAGGCCCGCGAACCCAGCACCACCGGGACGGTCACCGCGTCCGACGGGACGACCCGCAGCACCGCGTTCGTCGGGTCGAGCCGGGTCCCGGCGGGCGGATCGGTGCGCACCACGCGGCCGTCGGAGATCTGACGATCGGTCACGGGCGATTCGCGGACGATCGTGAACCCCTCGTCCTCGAGGATCCCGGTCGCCTCGTCGAGGGGCACATCCCGGAGGTCCGGCACGGTCAGTGCATTGGAGACGAGCAGGACGACCCCGTCCCCGCGGGACACGTCGGTTCCGCTGTCCGGGTCGGTGCCCACGGCCGCGCCGCCGTCCACCTCGTCGTCGTAGACCCGTCTGACCTGTGACACGGTGAGGCCCGCGCCCTCCAGGGCCGCGCGCGCCTGGTCCTCCTCCAGGCCCACGACCTCGGGGACGGCGACGGGTGCGGGGCCGGAACTGGTCACCATGGCCACCCGGGTGCCCACGTCGACGGTCGTGCCCGCGCCCGGCTGGAGGGAGACCACCTGGCCGACGGGTACCGAGTCCGAGTACTCGTTCCCGCCCCGGACCGGTTCCAGTGAGTTCTCCCGCAGCGCTGCGGACACGGCGTCCGCCGACCTGTCGGCGCCGACCTCGGGCACCACGGGGCGACCGACGGACACCAACACATCGACGGTGTCGCCGCGCGGCACCCGCTCGCCCGCCGCGGGGTCGGTGCCCACCAGCGCGGACGGGGGGACGTCGTTGCTGAAGGCGTCGCGGGTCGCGGCGGCCAACCCGACGGCGTTGACCGCCTCGGTCGCCTGCCCCACCGACATACCCTGGACCGACGGCACCTCCACGAACCGGCCGGAACCCAGCCACCAGCCGGCCACGGCCAGGCCGATCGCGGCGGCGAGCACCACGATGAGCCACAGCATGCCGCGCTGGCGGCGGGGCCGGATGACGTCCCGGTCGGGCGCGGGCTCGTTGCCGCCGGGGGGATAGTGGCCCGATCCCGTGCCGTGCCAGTGCGCAGGAGCAGGGCCGGCCCCCGCTCCCGCCCCGGGACCCGCCGCCGCCGGGGCCACCATGGTGTCCACCCGCGTCGGTGTCGGCCCGCCGCCCCGCCTCAGCGCCTCTCCGCTCTCACGGTCGGCGGCGTCGAACTCGGACTCCCCGCCCGGGGTGGCCCGCGCGGCGTTGGCCCGCGCCCGCGACCACGAGGACTGCCGTGGTGCCGGGACGACATAGTCGGGGAACCGGCCGATCCTGGCGGCCTGGTCCAGGTCCCGCAGCATCTCGCCGGCGTCGGCGTAGCGGTCCTCACGGCTGCGTCGCGTGGCGCGCAGGATCAGGTGGTCGAGGTCCTCGGCCACGGTGTCGGACTGGTCGGAGGGGGCCGGCACGTCGGTGTCGAGGCGACGGTAGGCCACGGCGATGGTGTTGTCACCGCTGAACGGTGGCTCCCCGGTGAGCATCTCGTAGGCGAGAACGCCGAGGGAGTACAGGTCGGACCGGGCGTCGGTGTCGGCGCCGGAGATCTGTTCGGGGGACAGGTAGGCCGCCGTGCCCATCACCACGCTGCTCGAGGTGGCGCGGGACTCGGCCACCGCCCGGACCAGGCCGAAGTCGGCGAGTTTGACCGCGCCGCTGCCGGAGATCAGCACGTTCTCGGGCTTGATGTCGCGGTGCACCAGCCCGGCCTGGTGGGCCTCCCGCAGGGCGCCGAGGAGCGGACGCAGGACGCCGGCCGCGGCGTACGGGGGCATGGGGCCACGCTCGTCGAGCAGCTCCCGCAACGTGCCTCCGGGCACGAGTTCCATCACGAGGAACGCCGTGTCGGCCTCGACGCCCTGGTCGAAGACCTGGACGATGCCGGAATCCGACAGTCGGGCCACCGACCTGGCCTCGAGGGTGAAGCGGTCCACGAACGCCTTGTCCCCGGCGAGGGTCGGATCGAGCAGCTTGACGGCGACGTGGCGGTCCAACCGCTCGTCGGTGGCCAGGTGGACGGTGGACATCCCGCCGCGGGCGATGACGGCGTCGAGCCGGTATCGCCCGTCGAGCAGGGTCCCTGGGCCGGGGGGCTTCCCGTCGTAAGTGCTCATGTCGTCCATTCTGCCCCTCCCGTCCCGTCCGCGGTACGTCCCGAGCGGACGGGGTCCGTTGCCCGACGCCGTCGGCCGCGCCGGCACCGCCGGTGGGGCCAGGGCGCGCCCGTGGGACTAACCTGGGCGGGGTGAGTACCGTTCCGCACGCCGACGACGTCCTGCCCGCCGACGTCGAGACCATCAACCTCCCCGCAGTGTCCGAGCGCCTGGACATCCCTGTGACCCGCGTGCACGATCTCCTGCGCGACGGGACCCTGCTCGCCGTGCGGCGAGCGGGCATCGTGGTGGTGCCGGCGACCTTCCTGGATGACGACGACGAGGTCGTGCGCTTCCTGCCCGGGCTGGTCGCGGTCCTGCGGGACGGCGGCTACCGGGACGAGGAGATCCTGCGGTGGCTGTTCGCCGAGGACGACAGCCTGCCCGGCCGGCCGGCCGACGCGCTACACGGTCACCGCGCCCGCGAGGTCATGCGGCGCGCCCAGGCGATGGCGTTCTGACCCCGGCGGTGGCGCGCCGCCACCACCAGACCGCGGCGAGGGATGCCGCGAGGGCCGCCCCGACGAGCGCGGGGCTGTAGAGGCTGGTCGACCCGTTGGGTCCGATCGCCATCACGAGGAAGACGGTCACCGCAACGGCGGCTGTGGTGGCGCGTCGACCGGGTCGGGCGGCGACCCAGAACGCCGCCACCCACACGTAATACCAGGGCCAGGCCAGCGAGTTGAGGGTGACGAAGGCCAGCAGCGCGACCATGATGCCGCGGAGCGCCGAGCGGGTGTCACGCCGGTGGAGCCACCACACCACGACGAGGGTGACCCCGAGGACCACGCGTCCGACGCGGCGGGCGACCGCCAGGACGTCCTCGAATCCGGGGGTGTCGACCACGGCGTGGACCAGGTGCGCCGCGGCGGTGGGCGCGCTGAGGTAGTTGATGACCCGGTCGGAGACGGAGATCGCGTCCAGCCAGCCGAACCCGGTGCCCGAGGCGAGGGTCGCCAGGGCGAACGCGACGGCGGCGGCCCCCGCCGCGGCCCCGGTGTCGACGAGGGTGCCGACGAGGGGCCGCCGCGCCCCGGTCGACGCCCGCCGCCGGTCCAGGGCGATCCACAGCAGGAACGGCGCGACGATCACGGCGGTGGCCTTGAACGCCACCGCGATCCCGATCGCCGCCCCCGCCCACGCGTAGCGCCGGTCGAGGGTGAGGACCACCGCGCCGACGCACGCCACCAGCGGGAATATCTCGTTGTGCAGCCCGCCCGCGAAGTGGATCACGGACAGCGGGGAGGCGCCCGCCATCCACACCGCCGCGCCGGCGTCGACCCCGGCGCGACGGGCCAGGGCGACCACGAGCGCGACGAGCGCGGCCAGTGCGGCGAGAATCACCACCCCGAGGATGACGATCCCCACCGCCGGGTGGCCGCCGGACAGCGCCACGACGACGCGCATGAGCAGCAGGTGCAGCGGGCCGTACGGGGTCGCGGTGGACCGCCAGTCCGGGCTGACCTCGTCGGTGAAGGGGCCGGGGTTGGCCTCCGGTCCGTGGTGGTACGGGTCCACTCCCGCGGCGCTCATGGCGCCCTGCGCCAGGTAGGACCAGGCGTCGCGGCTGAACAGGGGGACCGCGGGCAGCATCGGCGCCGACCACAGGGCCGTGGCCCACACGGCGTCCCGGGTGGGGAGGCGGCCCGAGACCGCTCGGGGGCCGAGCGCGAGCCACGAGGTGACCAGCAGCGCGACGCCCGCCCAGCAGAGGATGAGGGCGAGGACCTCACCGTGGCCGAACGTGTACCCGGGCAGTCCCACCGCGACCGCGACGCCGCCGTCCACGGGCAGGGCGCCCGCGCCGAAACCGGCGATGGTGAGCAGGACCGAGCCGAGGACGCCGCGCCACAGCGCCGGACCGGAGGGGCCGGTCAGGGCGGCGCGGGCCGAGGCGGTCGCCGCGGTGGTCGTCCGGCGGATCCGCGACGATGGTGATGACGACAATGGCGACGACGACGAGGTGGTCGCCTCCGGCCGGGGGTCGGTCGCTCCGTGCACGGATCAGGCCCGCCTGCGGGTCGCGGCCTCCGCCAGTGCCCGCAGCGTGTCCCGCCCGTGGTCGCTGATCGCATCGGAGGCCACGGCGTCCAGGGCGCGGGTGGTCAACGCGTCGATCTCGGCCTCCACCGAGACCACGGCACCGGACTCCACGAGGATGGCTCGCGCGCGTTCGAGCGTGGCCGCGTCGGGTTGCGTCCCGAGGACGCCGAGGAGGAACTCGGCGTCCCGGCGGGGGGCGAGGGAGGTCGCACGGGCGAGCAGCAGGGTGCGCTTGCCCTCTCGCAGATCGTCCCCGGAGGGCTTGCCGGTGACGTCCGGGTCGCCGAACACGCCCAGCATGTCGTCCCGCAACTGAAACGCCTGGCCCACGGCCACCCCGAACTCCCGCAGGGCCGCCACGGTCTCCGCCGAGGCACCCGCCAGCTCGGCGCCGATGTGCAGTGGCCGCTCGACCGTGTAGGCCGCGGTCTTGAAGCGGTTCACCCTGGCCGGGGTGAGCTCGTCGGTGGCGCCCGAGGCCTCGGCGAGGATGTCGAGCATCTGCCCCGACAGGACCTCTGTCTTCATGGCGTACCAGGGACCCAGCGCGCGGGCCAGGGCCTCGGGCGGCACCCCGGAGGTCACGAACATCTCGTCGGCCCACGTCAGCGCCAGGTCGCCCACGAGGATGGCCTGGGAGACACCGTAGCGGGCCGCGTCCCCGTCCCAGCCCTCGTCGCGGTGCGCGGCCTCGATCGTCCGGTGGACGGTGGGGCGGCCTCGCCGGGTGTCGGAGGCGTCCACGATGTCGTCGTGGACCAGCGCACAGGCCTGGATCAGTTCGAGCGCGGCGCAGGCGGTCACGACCTCGTCCGGGGCGGGGGCGTCCGCGTCGCTCGCGGCGGCCCAGCCGGCCAGGGCGAACCGCGGGCGCATCCGTTTGCCACCGTCGAGAACGAAGTCGGAGAGCAGGCCGGCCAGGCGGTCGACCCGTTCGTCGACCCCCGCCACGACCGTGCGCCGTCCGTCGATGAGTCGGCGGAGCGCGTCGAGGACGCGTTCTCCGTCGTCGGGGCGAGTCGCCGAGACCACGGGCACCATCCCTTCCGGGCGCCGGTGTCCGGCCGCCCTCGTCGCCGACGATCCTAGTCGTCGGGCGGCGGCCGGACGCGGCGCGCGTCGGGCTACCCTGGTCGGGTGACCCAGCTACCCGACTCCGACCCGACGGACGGCGGCCGGCCCCCGAGCATCGTGGAGCGGATCGCGACGTCGACCACCCCGAGGGTTCCGTTCTCCGTCGAGTTCTACCCGCCGCGCGACGAGGCCGCCGAGGAGCGACTCTGGCGCGCCGCCACCGTGTTCTCCGATCTCGGGGCGGCGTTCGTCTCGGTCACCTACGGGGCCGGCGGATCCACGCGGGACCGGACGGTCCGGGTCGTCGAGCGGCTCGTCCGCGAGACCGACCTGCTGCCGATCGCGCACCTGACGGCGGTGGACCACACGGTCGCCGAGCTCACCGATATGATCCGCATGTACGGCGAGGTCGGGGTGTCCAACATCCTCGCCCTGCGCGGGGACCCGCCCGGCGACCCGCTGGGCGAGTGGACGGCTCACCCCGAGGGGCTGCACTACGCCGAGGAACTCGTCCGGCTGATCCACGAGGTGGGGGACTTCCACGTCGGGGTGGCGTCCTTCCCCGAGGGGCACTACCGGGCCCGTGACCTCGAGCACGACTCCGAGATCCTGGTGAACAAGCTCCGGGCCGGCGCCGAGTACTCGATCACCCAGATGTTCTGGGACGTGGAGCACTACCTGCGCCTGAGGGATCGCGCCGTCGCCGCCGACCCGGAGCAGGGCGCCAAGCCCATCATCCCCGGGCTCATGCCGGTCACGAGTCTGCGGCAGGTCCAGCGGATGGTCGAGCTCTCGGGCTGCGCCCTGCCCGACGACCTGGCCGAGCGACTCCGGACCGCGGCCGGGGACGGGCCCGAGGAGAACCGGGCGGCGGTCCGTGAGGTCGGGATCGATCTCACCACCCGCATGTGCGAGCGACTGATCGCCGAGGGTGTGCCGTGCCTGCACTTCAACACCCTGAACTTCTCCAAGGCCACCCACGAGGTCCTCACCAACCTGTCGATGGCCCCCGCCCCCGGGGTGGCGGCCGGCAGGATCTGATCCGCCCCGGTGGGGTTGCGGCCCGGGTCAGCGCACCAGCCGGTCGGCGCGGGCCCTGGACGTCCGGGCGGCCAGGATCGTCCCGATGGACACCAGCAGGGCGGCGCCGATCCCGACGATCATCCACACCGCGAACCCGCGTGCGGCCGGGTCGGGATACGACGACGAGGCCTGCATCCGCGTGATGGACCCCGGCGCCGGGGACCAGCTGACGGAGTTGCCCGCCCCGATGGTGCCGTTGGTCTCCTTGATGCGGTTGGGGAAGGTCAGGTCGACCCGGGTGGTCGCCGTCTCGGCGCGGTCGGCGGGCAGCAGGGACAGATCCACCGAACCGCTGAACGACACCGTGTCGCCGCTGCGTCGGAAACCCAGGCTGTACGGCCGTGCGCCCTCGATGTCGATCGCGAGCGTGAGCGTGTCGACCTCCGCGAACGTCAACTGGGTGAAGTAGATCTCGCGGCCGGTGAATCCGTCCGCCGAGTAGGGGGTGATGCGGACCTTCTGCTCGAGCCCGGACGGCGTGGTGATCCGGTCGAGCGCGGCCGCCTGCGCGGGCTGGTCCCCGGCCACCAGGATCCGGCCGGAGACGGTGTCGTCCTTTCGGACGCTCATCTGGGCGTTCAGCTGGAGGCACCCGGTCAGGAGCACCAGCAGGGTGGTCAGGGCCGTGAGGCCCGCCAGTCGCCAGGGCAGTCGGGAGCGGCCACTGCTCGTGGGGGCGTTCGCTGTCGGAGGTGGCGGGGTCACGGCGGTCATTGTGCCCGTGATCCCCGCCGTCGCCGCGCCGACCTGCCGAGTCGGCGGGTCACGAGCCGAGCCACCGTCCTGCCGCTGGTCCCGATCACGCCGCCACCGGGGTGCGTCGAGGCCCCCGCCAGGAACACGCCGTCGGCCCCGGGCACGGCGTGACCGCGCAGATCGGGGTGGGGACGCATCGGCAGCATCTGGTCGAGAGACATCTCCACGTGCATGACGTTCCCGCCGATCAGCCCGAGTTCGGTCTCCAGGTCCTCGGGGGTCTGGACGTGACGGTGGACGATCGAGTCTGCCAGCCCCGGCGCGAAGCGGTCCGCGACCGCGATGATCCGGTCCGCCTCCGCGGCGCCCTCATCCGACCAGCCACGGCCGTCGGCCAGGTGGCGCGGGTGCCACTGTGACCACAGTGTCAACTCGTGGCGGCCCGCCGGTGCCAGCGAGGGGTCGAGCGCGCTGAAGCTCATCGCCAGGACGGCGGGATCGGCGTCGAGGCCGCCCGCGGCGGCGACGCCGTAGCGGCGGTCGAGGTCCCGTCGGTCGGTGACGAGCAGTTGCAGGCCGTGGGCGCTGGTGCTCGTGGGTACGCCGGGATACGTGGGTAGTGCATCGGTCCCCAGTCTGACGGCCATCCCCAGTCCGAAACCGGGCCTGATCCGCCGTCGCCATCCGTCCAACGTCGCTGCCGGGAGTTCGCCGGCGAGGAGGTCCAGGGTCGTGTGGACATGGCAGGCGGCGACCACGGCCGAGCAGTACAGGGACCGTCCGCCCTCCGTGTCGACGCGCCATCCCGACCCGGAGCGCCGGATCGAGGTGGCGCCGGCACCGGCGGTGACCTGCCCCCCGTGCGCCCGGACGGCGGCCGTGAGGGCCTCCGCGAGCGCGCCCGAACCGCCGATCGCGCGCCCCGGTGGGATCCGGTGCATCAGGGCGGCGAACCCGATCATGGGGGCGGTGGCGGGGTGGGACATCGGCGGCCCCGACTGCGCACCGAACCACGACAGTGCCGCCTTGAGGCGCTCCGAGGTGAACATCGAGTCCAGCAGCGCGTCACCGGAGGACAGGAAAGTCTGGACCGCGCCGAACGGATCGCGTAGGTCATCGGCCCCGAGGAACGCCGACCCGAGACCCGGGGCGGTGGGACGGACCGCGAACCCCTTCATCATCCGTCCCGCCAGGACGTCCCACCGGCGGACGAACTCCCGGTACGCGACAGCGTCGGCCTCACCGCAGGCAGCGGCGATGCTGGCGCACGTGGCGTCGAGATCACGGTGGAAGACGATCGGTGGCGCGTCGGATCCCGGAGGAGCGGGCGCGAAGCCCCACGGGTCGCAGTCCACGTAGCGCAGTCCGTGGGCCTCCAGCCCGAGCTCTTCGGGGATCCCGGTGTGGCGGATCATCAGATGCGCCGAGGATCCCCGGTCGGTGCGGTGGCCCGGGTACCGTTCGACCGTCGACGTGGCGCCGCCGATCACCGTGTCCCGCTCGACCACGTGCACGTCGAGCCCCGAACGCGCGAGATAGGCGGCGCACACCAGTCCGTTGTGGCCGGAGCCGATCACCACCACGTCATGCCGGGGGTTCACGCGCGATCTCCTCCATCGGTGAGCGGTAGCGACCGGGCCAGGACGGCGAACGGTCTCGCGTCACCCTGGAACCGATACGAACGCAGGACATCGGTGAACCCCAACGACCGGTACAGGCGCCAGGCCGCGTTGTCCTCGCCGTCGACCTCCGGGGTCGACAGGAGCACCGTGCTCTCCGGCCGGTCGGCCAGGAACGTCCGCACGAGGGTCGCGCCGATGCCGCGCCCCTGCAGGCCCGGCGAGACGTGCAACTCGGTCAGTTCCACGTAGTCGGGCGGGAGCTCACGGTCCCGGTCCCGCAGTCCCCGGGAGACCTGGTCGTACCACCACTGGCCGGGAGCGCCGTGGTAGCCGTAGCAGATGGCGACGAGCTGCCCCCGGGTCTGACCGAGCAGGCGTCGGCGCGGGGCCTCGAACGCGGCCACACCGGACCAGCCGTCCCGGTAGCTGTGCTCCATCCACGCTGCGGCCCGGGAGCGGACCACCTGCGGCGGATAGCCCATGGCGTCGACGTAGACCCCCAGAGCCTCGGGCAGTCGGTCTCGGAAGTCGGCTGCATCGAGCCGGGTGATCACGGTGTCCATCGACCCCATTTGATCACGGGCGCGGATACGGGGCGTCCGGTTGTGTCGTACCCCGGCGATACCGTGCGCGCAGAAGGGGAGGTGCAGGGGAGATGGACACCAGGAACAGGATGCGGACGGCCGGCGGGGGAGCGGTGGGAACCCTCGGACGGGCGAGTCGTGCGGAACTGCACCGTGGGCGTGCGATCGCCGCAGCTGCTCCCTCCGAGCGGTTCCTCGAGTCGTACCGCGCCGCGAGATATGCGGCCGGGGCGCTGCTGGCCCCCGGGCCGCGGCGGCGCGGTCCCGCGGACGTGTGGCACCGGCTCGCGGCGGAGGTGCCGGAGCTCGGGCGGTGGGCGACCGCCTTCAGTGGGTACTCCGCCCTGGCGGCAGCGGTCGAGGACGGGCTCCCGCGTACCGTCT
Organism: Dietzia sp. KRD202; assembly: GCF_017168155.1. NCBI lineage: Bacteria > Bacillati > Actinomycetota > Actinomycetes > Mycobacteriales > Dietziaceae > Dietzia > Dietzia sp. KRD202. Next base: position 355,985 of record NZ_JABFAN010000016.1, read on the forward strand.
CGGACCGGATGGCGGACGATTTCCTGTGGGCGGTGGGCAGGTTTCTCGACCTGGTGGACGAGCGGTTGGGGGTCCTCGGCCCCGCCGCCTGAGGAGCCGGGCGGTCGGACGGGGGAATCCTCAGGTCTCAGAGGGGAATCCCGGTGGTACCCGCCGCGTTGCCCTCGTATGATGGTGGGAACCCTGACCGGCTGATCCCCATCCACGGTTGGTGCGAACCGACCGAGCCGGCCGCGCTCGTTCGTCACGAGCATCTGAAGGAGGTCGAAGTGCCCCTGTCCGAGCACGAGCAGCGCATGCTCAAGGAAATCGAGAGCGCGCTCTACGCCGACGACCCGAAGTTCGCGTCGTCTGTCCGAAAGACCGGTGCGACCGGTGCTCGTCGTCCAGCGGGCCTGGTGGTCGCGCTGGCGATCCTCGGTGTGGCACTTCTGATCGGCGGGCTCGCCCTCGACTTCAAGCCCGGCGGCTTCCCGGTCCTGAGTCTCGTCGGATTCCTGGTCATGTTCGCGGCCGGTGTCCTCGCGCTGCGTTCCACGCCGTCGCACGGCGCCGCCGGCGCCAAGGGCACCGGCGGCCCCCGGGTCCCCGGCACCGGGCGGACATCGGCCAAGCCCGCCGACGGGCGGAACTACTCCTCCCGCATGGAGGACCGCTTCCGCCGACGGTTCGACCAGGAGCCCTGACCGGCCCGTCCCACGGCCTTTCGACGAAGGGGTGAGCGCACACGCGCTCACCCCTTCGTCCATTTGTCTGACGCTCTCGGGCCGGCAGCCCGGAGCCCGTCGCGACCCGGAACGTCCGTCCCGGCCGAGATGCCGGCGCTCCGTCCTTCCTCCCCACCACGTCCCACCCGTGCTCCCCAC
>NZ_JABFAN010000016.1:356950-368761 GCF_017168155.1 Dietzia sp. KRD202
CCACCCCTCCGCCCCACATCTCCCCACAGGGGCCGGCTCGGCTGCCACGAGAGCCGTCTCGAGTCACATGAGTCCCAAGAGAACCGCGGAAGTGGGCGCTCTCCGGGCCGTTGATCCGGTGTCGGGACGGCGACGGCAGGGCGTCTACGGCCACTGAACTGCGGTGATGTGAGACAGTGGGGCGAAGTGGGGCGCAGGCCTTGTTTGTGGGGCGTTGTGGGGTAGAGTGGGGCACGCAAGGAGCTCGATGGGCCTGGACCCCAGGAGGTGGCGTGTGACCGACACCGATCTCGTCGACTCCGGACGTGAACGAGCCTTCGTCGGGTACGGGACACACCGTCCCAAGCTCGATGACAAGGGGCGGCTGACGATCCCCGCCAGATTCAGGCCAGGCCTGGCGGACGGGGTGGTGGTGTGTGGGTGGTTCACCAACACGCTCTCGGTCTTCCCTGAGGGCGAGTTCGACGCGCTGGTCAGAAAGGTCCGGCCGACCGCCAACCTCAGCGAGAGGCACATGGCGTTCTTCCGGCTCCTGGTGAGCGGCGCGGAAGTCCAACAACTGGACTCGCAGGGACGGATCTCCATCCCGGCGAGTCAGCGGAACTACGCGGGTCTGGACAAGGACTGCGTCGTCAACGGCCTCGGGGAGCGTCTCGAGGTCTGGGACGCCGAGGCGTGGGACCGCTACAGCGAGGAGAACCTACCCGTGTTCTCCGAGATGGAGGGCACCTCGCTCGGGATCGAATTCTGATCCGGGGAGAGGACGGACACGAGCAAGCGAGAGCACGACGGACGGAGCCCCCCGGCCCCTGCCCGGCACCACCCTGACGTACTTCCCCAACGCCAGGTGGGTACCGGACGGGGACCAGGGGGCTCCACCACAACCGGAGCACCGACGACTTCCGGACGCGAGGAGGCGAGATGGCAGACGAGTCCGACGCCGACCGCGACGCCACGCGCTCCGGGCACATACCCGTCTTCCTCGAGCGGACGATCGAGCTCTTCCGGCCCGTCGTCGAGGCGGCCGAGCAGGACGGTCGCGTCCCCGTCATCGTGGACGGGACCCTCGGGCTCGGGGGGCATTCCTCCCACCTGCTGGCCGAGTTCGGTGAGTTGCGCATCCTCGGTGTCGACCGCGACCCCGAGGCCCTCGAGATGGCGACCCGTCGACTCACGGCCTACCGCGACCGGTTCACGCCGGTTCACGCCCGCTTCGACGATTTCGACCGCGTCGTGGCGGCCCTGCCCGGGGAGTCCCGGGACGAGGCGGGCCCCGCGATCGACGGGATCCTGCTCGACTTCGGTGTCTCCTCCATGCAGCTCGATGTGGCCGAGCGAGGTTTCGCGTATTCGGTCGACTCCCCGCTCGACATGAGGATGGACCCCACCACCGGCCCCACCGCGGCCGACATCCTGGCCGACTACCCGCGTGACGACCTCGCCCGCGTCCTGCGCGTCTACGGCGAGGAGCGATTCGCGCGACAGATCGCCGCGGCGATCGTCCGCCGCCGGGACACCGACCCCGTCGTGACCAGCTCCCAACTCGTCGAGCTGCTCTACGACACCATCCCGCAGGGTGCCCGCCGGACCGGCGGACACCCGGGCAAACGCGTGTTCCAGGCCCTGCGCATCGAGGTCAACGCCGAGCTGGAGGCCGTGGAGAACGCGGTGCCCGGATACCTGGACCTGCTCCGCCTCGGCGGCCGTGCGGTGTTCATGTCCTACCACTCCCTCGAGGACAAGATCGTCAAGCGCGAGCTGGCCACGCGCACCGCATCGCGGACGCCGGCGGGCCTGCCCGTGGAGCTCCCCGGCCACGGCCCCGAGTTCGAGGCGGTCACCAGGGGAGCGGAGAAGGCCTCACAGGAGGAGATCGACCACAACGCGCGCTCGGCCTCGGTGCGCGTGCGATGTGTCCGGCGTATCGACGGGAGAACCCCATGACGAGCACGATCGACACGCCCGGCACCGCCGGTGGGCTCGACACCCGCCCGGCGACGACACCGGGTGTCGGCGCGCCCGCACCCGCGGGACGACCCGTCGGCCTCCGACGCAAGCCCGTCACCCGCTCGGTGCGCGGCCGCCGGACCGTGGTCGTCCCGGCGGAACGTCTGAGTCCCGCCGAGCTCGCCGCGAGGGTTCCCTTCGTCGTCGTCCTCCTCCTGCTCATCGGCGCGGGGGTGGGCGGCACCCTCCTGCTGTCCGCGCAGACCACCCAGGACACCTACGACCTCAAGAACGCCCGCGACGCCAACGTGGAGTTGGTGGAACGGATGGAGGCCCTGCAGGCGTCCAACGAACGCGCCCGGTCCGCCGAGGTGCTGGCGCAGCGCGCGGAGAAGCTCGGCATGGTCGGAGTCGCCAGCGCACCCATCCTGACCAGGGGATCGGACGGCGTGCTCGAGATCGTCGGCGAGCCCGAGGCGAAACTCGGCGCGCCGATCAAGCCGCTGCAGCCCGCTCCGGTAGCGTCCGGACCGTCGAGGTCGTCCGACCGGGACGGATTCGACGCACCGCCCGCGCAGGCGCCCCAGGACCGCACGCCCCGCGGGGTCGCCCCCGTTCCCTACCCCCCACAGGCGGACCCCGCGCCCGACCTCGTCCCGCCGGCTCCGGCACCGCCCGGTGAGGACGCCGCGACCCTCGCCCCGGTGCCCGGACAGCTCTTCTAGACACCCGAACCCCGAAAGGCCCGCTGGAGATGACCGAACGACGCAGCCCGGGAACGGGCGCCCGGGTCCCCTCGGGCGCCCCGCGCGGCACCGCGCCGGGAGCCGGACGGCCACCGAACCGGTTCGGCAGGGTCCTCACCGCCTCGGCGACCGAGCGACGCTTCACCTTCATGCGCTCCGCCTTCGCGATGATCATGGTCATCGCGCTGGTCAAGCTCTTCTGGGTGCAGACCCTCGGGGGAACGGAGCTCGCGGCCCGCGCCGAGAGCCAACGCCAGGTCCACGAGGTCCTGCCCGCCACGCGGGGAGCGATCGTCGACCTCAACGGCGACCCCATCGCGTTCACCCGCGAGGCCCGCGACCTGTCGATCCAGCCGCTGGTCGAACAGCGCAACGCCGAGGCGCGACGGGAACTCGACAGCACCAAGCCCACCTGGGACGAACTGGTCGAGGAGATCGCCGACGAGTTCGAGACCGTGCTCGGTGACGCCGTCGACCGCGACGAGATCGAGGCCAAACTCACCTCGGAGGGCGGCTTCACCTACCTCGTCCGCAACGTCGACGTCACGCTGGCCAACGCCATCACCCGCGAGTACCCCATGATCGGGGCCGAGCGCGTCGACATCCGTGAGTACCCGGGGGGCGCGCTCGCCGCGAACGTCGTTGGTGCGACGACGAAGAGCGACGAGGGCAAGTTGATCGGACTCCAGGGCATCGAGGCGCACTTCAACGACGAACTGGACGGGGAGGACGGACGGCAGACGTTCGACCGGGCCCAGGACAACACCGTCATCCCGGGCACCCTGCGCAACGTGACCGAGCCGCGCGACGGCGACACCATCCGCCTCACCCTGGACGCGGACCTGCAGTGGCACGTGCAGAAGGCCATCCAGACCGCCAAGGACACCTCCGGAGCCGAGACCGCGTCCGCCGTCGTGCTCGACGCGCGCACCGGTGAGGTCCGCGCGATGGCCAACGACAACACGTTCAACCCGGCCGTCGGGGTCGGTGCCGAGCTCGAGCGGGGGGCGGACCTGGGCAACCCGGCGATCACCTCGCCGTTCGAACCGGGCTCCGTGCAGAAGATCATCACCGCCGCCGCCGCGATCGAGGCGGGGCTGACCGATCCGAACGAGGTCCACTCCGTGGACGGCAGCATCCGGATGGAAGGTGTCACCGTCTCGGACGCGTGGCAGCACGGCCCCACCCCGTACACCACCACCGGCATCTTCGGGAAGTCCTCCAACGTCGGCACACTCATGCTCGCCCAGCGGGTGGGCAAGGAGCCGTTCTCCGAGTACCTCGACAAGTTCGGCCTCGGCCAGCGCTCGGGGATCGAACTCGCCGGGGAGTCCGAGGGTCTGGTGCCCGACCTGCAGAACTGGCAGGGCGGCACCTTCGCCAACCTGCCCATCGGGCAGGGCCTGTCCATGACCACCCTGCAGATGGCGGGCATTTACCAGACCATCGCCAACGACGGTGTCCGCGTGCCGCCGCGGATCGTCGCCGAGCGCGTCGGCCCCGACGGCGAGCGCACCGAGACCGAGCGTCCCGAAGGTGAGCGGGTCATCAGCACCGAGACCGCCCGCACGGTGCGGGACATGTTCCGCTCGGTCGTGCAGTCCGGGGGCACCGGCCCGCAGGCCGCGGTCGCCGGCTACCAGATCAGTGGCAAGACCGGCACCGCGCAGCAGATCGACCCCGGGTGCTCCTGCTACTCCAACTCGCGCTACTGGATCACCTTCTCCGGCATCCTGCCCGCCGACGACCCACGGTATGTGATCGCGATCATGCTCGACGCCCCCTCGCGCGGCGTGCTCGGGGCCTCCGCGGCCCCGCTCTTCCACGACATCGCATCGTGGCTGGTCAATCGCGACAACATCCCGCCGTCCGCCCCCGCGCCGGAACTGGTCCTGCAGGCGCGGTGATCAGCGCCCGGCAGGGTAGCGTGTAGCGGGTTCACGGGAGGGTAGCGAGCAAGGAAGGCGGGGCGAGGACAGGCGATGACGACAGCGCGAGAGCTGGCAGACGCGGTGCGGGCCACCCTTCTCGGCGACAGGACCCGGGGTGGTGACGACCTCGTGGGTGCAACGATCCGCGCACAGGACTGCGGCCCCGGGATCCTCTTCGCGGCACTGCCCGGCACGCGGGTCCACGGCGCCTCGTTCGGTGCCACCGCGATCGAGGCGGGCGCCGACGCCGTGCTCACCGACCCCGAGGGGCTCGAGATGATGGCCGCCGTGGCCGACCGGGTCCCCGTCCTCGTGCATCCGGACCCCCGATCCGTCCTCGGCGCGGTGTCCGCGGCGGTCGCGGGAGACCCCTCCGCCGCCCTCGACGTCGTGGGGATCACCGGGACGTCCGGCAAGACCACCACCTCCTACCTCGTCGAAGCCGCGCTCGAAGGCGGCGGCCATGTCGCGGGCCTCATCGGCACCACCGGGAGCCGGGTCGACGGTCGGGCGCTGCCGAGTCGCCTCACGACCCCCGAGGCCCCCGAGTTCCAGGCCCTCCTGGCCCGGATGAGGGATGAGGGGGCCCGCGCGGTCGCGGCCGAGGTCTCCAGCCACGCCCTGCGGCTCGGGCGCGTGGACGGCACCAGGTTCGCCGTGGGTGCCTTCCTCAACCTGACCCAGGACCACCTGGATTTCCATCCGAGCATGGACGACTACTTCCGTGCCAAGTGCCGGCTGTTCGACGCCGAGGCCGACCCGGGGTCCGCGGTCCGCCCCGCCGAGCGGGCCGTCGTCGTGGTGGACGACGACTGGGGCCGGAGACTGCTCGGGATGCGGCCGGACGCGGTCACGGTCTCCGCCGAACCCGGGGCCGACGCGGACTGGACGGCGGGGGAGTCCGCGACCACCGAGCGCGGCACCCAGACCTTCACCGTGCACGGCCCCCGCGGGCTGACCGCCGACGTCGAACTACCGCTGCTCGGCCGGTTCAACGTCGCCAACGCACTGGTGGCCCTGGCGGTCGTCGATGCCCTCGGTTCGGACGTGGCAGGCGCGGCGGCCGGTCTGGCCCGCGTCCGGGTCCCCGGACGGCTCGAGCCCGTCGAGCGGGGCCAGGACTTCCGGGTGCTCGTCGACTACGCCCACAAGCCCGGCGCGGTCGCGGCGGTGCTCCGGTCCGTCCGCGCGCAGACCGAGGGCCGCATCGCCGTGGTCCTCGGTGCCGGTGGCGACCGCGATCCGGGTAAACGCCCGCTCATGGGCGCCGCCGCCGCCGAGGTCGCCGACCTGGTCGTGGTCACCGACGACAACCCGCGCAGCGAGGACCCGGCCGAGATCCGCGCGGCGGTCCTCGCGGGCGCCGAGTCCGCCGCCGGTGACGACACCCTGATCGAGGAGGTCGGTGACCGGGGAGCGGCGATCGCCACGGCGATCGACTGGGCCCGCACCGGGGACGTCGTCGTGATCGCCGGCAAGGGCCACGAGACCGGTCAGGAGAGGAACGGGACCGTGTTCCCGTTCGACGACCGCACCAGAGCCGCCGAAGAACTCATCAGACGACTCGGATACGCCGCCCCCACGGGCGAGACGGAGGACAACGCACCATGATCGACCTCACCCTCGGCGAGATCGCCGGGATAGTCGGCGGTCGGTTGGTCGGTGGAGACCCCGCGTCGGCCGTCACCGGTTCCGTGGAGTTCGACTCCCGCCGGATCGGGGAGGGCGGGCTGTTCCTGGCCCTGCCCGGGGAGCGCGTCGACGGTCACGACTACGTCGCCCGCGCCCTCGACGCCGGGGCCGCCGCGGCACTCGTCGCCCACGAGGTGGACGGGGCGGACGGCGCGCAGATCGTCGTGCCCGCGGTCGACCGGAGGCAGACCAACGCCATGGCGCTCGCCGCGGACACGGACGGCTCCGGCGCGTCGGTGCTCGCCGCGCTCGGCGCCCTCGCCCGCGCGAGTGTCGACCGGCTGGTCGCCGACCACGGTCTGGTCGTGGTGGGGGTGACCGGCTCGTCCGGCAAGACCAGCACCAAGGACCTCATCGGCGCCGTGCTGTCGGCGGCCGGCACGGTCGTCGCGCCACCCGGATCGTTCAACAACGAGATCGGGCACCCCTGGACCGCGCTGCGGGCCGACTCCGGCACCGACTTCCTCGTCCTGGAACTCAGTGCACGTGCGCCCGGGAACATCCGCGAGCTGGCGGCCCTGGCACCGCCGCGGATCGGCGTCGTGCTCAACGTCGGTACCGCACACCTCGGCGAGTTCGGCTCGCGAGAGGTCATCGCCGCCACCAAGGGCGAACTCGTCGAGGCCCTCCCGGACGCCGCCCACGGCGGGGTGGCCGTCCTCAACGCCGACGACGAGCGGGTCCGGGCCATGGCCGGACGTACCGCCGCCGAGGTGGTGTCCGTGGGGGTGGAGGGAGCCGCGGACGTCCGTGCGGAGCGGGTACGGCTCGACGACGAGGTACGCGCCTCCTTCCGTCTGGTCACCCCGCGGGGTGAGGCCGATGTGGCGCTCCGTGTGCACGGGGAGCACCAGGTGGGCAACGCCCTGTCGGCGGCCGCGGTGGGTCTCGCGTGCGGGATGTCGGTCGAGCAGGTGGCCGCGGCCCTGGGCACCGCCGAGGCCGCGTCCGTCCGAAGGATGGACGTGCGGATGACCGCCGACGGCGTCACCGTCATCAACGACTCGTACAACGCCAACCCCGATTCGATGCGGGCCGCGCTGAAGTCCCTGGCCGTCATGGCCCGCTCCGGCGGCGGCCACCGGCGGACCTGGGCGGTGCTGGGGGAGATGGCCGAACTCGGCGAGGACGCGGTCACCGAGCACGACCTGCTCGGGCGTTTCCTCGTCCGCCTGGACGTGTCCCAGCTCGTGGTCGTGGGCCTGGGCCGCCCCCAGCGGGCGATGTTCCAGGGCGCGATCCAGGAGGGCTCGTGGGGTTCCGAGGCGGAGCACGTCGCCACCGCCGAGGAGGCCGTGGCGATCCTGGACGAGCGCGTGGAGCCCGGCGACATCGTCCTGGTCAAGGCCTCTGCGGCAGTCGGTTTGTGGAGCGTCGCCGAGCATCTGCTCGCGTCGCGTGGTGAGGAGAACCAGTCATGACCCAGATCATGATCGCAGGCATCGTCGCCTTCGTCGTGAGCATCTTCCTCACACCCCTGCTCATCATCTATTTCCGGCGCAAGGGCTACGGCCAGGAGATCCGGCTCGAGGGACCGCAGTCCCACATGAGCAAGCGCGGCACGCCCAACATGGGTGGTGTCGCGATCCTCGCCGCGGTGTGGCTCGGATACATCGTCGCCGGGGTGATCGGCCAGGTCACGGTCGGCGGGGGCGGGTTCACCGCCTCGGGCGTGCTCGTGCTCGGCCTGGCCACCGCGCTGGCGGTGGTGGGGATGGTCGACGACGGACTCAAGGTCTTCAAGCGCCACAACAAGGGCCTGGGCATCCTGTCCAAGACCGCCGGCCAGGTCCTCGCGGCCCTCGCGTTCGGCATCCTCGTGCTGCAGTTCCGCAACAACGACGGGCTCACCCCCGCCAGCACGTCGTTGAGCTACGTGCGGGACTTCGTCGCGGTGAGCTTCCCCGTCGTCGTCTTCCTGATCTTCATCGTCGTCCTCGTCTACGGCTGGTCCAACGCGGTTAACTTCACCGACGGCCTGGACGGGCTGGCCGCCGGCTCCATGGCGATGGTGATGGGCACCTACGTGGTGTTCACCTTCTGGCAGTTCCGCTACTCCTGCTTCTCCACCGCGGAGGGCGTCGACCTGTCGGGCTGCTACCAGGTCCGTGACCCCCTCGACATCGCGGTGGTCTGCTCGGCGGCGCTCGGCGCCTGCCTGGGCTTCCTGTGGTGGAACGCGGCCCCGGCCAAGATCTTCATGGGGGACACCGGGTCGATGTTCCTCGGCGGCATCGTCGCGGGCGTGTCCGTGGTCTCTCGCACCGAGCTGCTCATGGTGGTCGTGGGCGCCGTGTTCGTCATCGAGTTCGTCTCGGTGCTCATCCAGGTGGCCGCCTTCCGCACCACCGGGCGTCGACCGTTCCGGATGACCCCCATCCACCACCACTTCGAGAACGGCGGCTGGGCCGAGACCACGGTGACCATCCGGTTCTGGCTGCTCGTCGCGATCTCCTGTGGTCTGGCGATCGCACTGTTCTACGGCGACTGGCTCGCGAGCTCGACGGGATGACCGACATGACCGACACGACCCACACCGCAGGTACCGCCGGCACGGCGGCCGACGCCGGTCCCGACGTGCGCGAGCTGACCGGCTCCCGCGTGCTGGTCCTGGGCGCGGGCGTGTCCGGCCCGGGCGCGGTCCGCATCCTCCACGCGCTGGGCGCCGAGCCGGTCGTCGCCGACTCCCGTCCCGAGGCCATCTCACGACTCCGAGAGGCGCTGCCCGACGACATCGGGTGTGCGGGCGTCGACCTCGCCCGCGCGGCCGAGCTCCTCGACGGATCCGATGGTCCGTGCCGTGTCGACCTCGTCATTACGAGCCCGGGCTGGCGGCCGGACTCGCCGCTGCTGCTGGCAGCCGCCGATGCCGGGGTTCCGGTGTGGGGTGATGTCGAACTGGCCTGGCGGGCCGACGCCGCCGAACTGTTCGGGCCGCGACGCACCTGGCTCGCGGTGACCGGCACCAACGGCAAGACCACCACCACCTCGATGCTCGAGGCCATCTGCCTGGAGGCCGGGATGGCCGCGCGCGCCTGCGGGAACATCGGGCTGCCGGTGACGGACGTCCTCCTGGCCGAGCCCCGCGTCGACGTGCTGGCGGCCGAGCTGTCCAGCTTCCAACTGCACTGGGCGCCGAGTTGCCGCCCGGACGTCGGGGTGGTGCTCAACGTCGCCGAGGACCACCTCGACTGGCACGGCTCCATGGAGGCCTACGCCGAGGCCAAGGCCCGTGTCCTCACCGGCCGCGTGGCCGTGGCCGGCGCCGACGACGAGATCGCCGCGCGCCTGCTCGCCGCCGCGCCCGCCCCGACCGCGATCGGGGTGCGCCTCGGTGCGCCCGGTCCGGGGGAGTGTGGCGTCGTCGACGGCGTTCTCACCGCGCGGATCGGCGGTGGTGACGACGACGAGGTGGCGCTGCTGCCCGCAGCCGACGTCCGCCCGGCCGGGCCCGCGGGCGTGCTCGACGCGCTCGCCGCCTCGGCCGTCGCCCTCTCCGTGGGCGCGCGACCCGAGCACGTGGCCGCGGCCCTGCGGGGCTTCACCGTGGGCGCCCATCGCGCGGAGCCGGTCGACACGATCGACGGGGTCGCCTACGTGGACGACTCGAAGGCCACCAACCCCCACGCCGCCCGGACCTCGCTGCTCGCGGGCGGGACGATGGTGTGGATCGCCGGGGGCCTGCTCAAGGGCGCCGACGTGGAGCCGCTGGTCGCCGAGGTCTCGGGCGTGCTGCGCGGCGTGGTCCTCATCGGCCGCGACCGTGGGCGGATCGCCGAGGCATTGGCCCGACACGCGCCGGCGGTGCCCGTCGTGGAGCTGGCCTCGGGAGACGATGACGATGCCGCGGGTCCCGACGAGCCGCAGCAGACGATGGACCGGGCGGTCGCCGAGGCCGCACGGATGGCCACCGGAGGCGACACCGTGTTGCTCGCCCCCGCGGCCGCGTCGATGGACATGTTCACCGACTACGGTCACCGCGGGCGCAGCTTCGTCCTCGCCGTGGGCCGCGTGGCCGGGAGGTAGGGCAATGGCAACCGACAAGGCAGCGCGCCAGAAGCCGGCGCGTGAGAAGCCGGCGCGTGAAAAGTCACAGCACGAGCGCGCGGACACCGAGACGCGACCGGACCTGCTCGGGCGTATCGCCGCACCCCTGGCCGCCATCAATCGCGCGCCTTTGACCTCGTACCACGTGGTCATGGTGGTCACCGCCCTGCTCACCGTCATCGGATTGGGCATGGTGCTGTCCAGCTCCAACGTGCTCGCCTTCTCCGGCGGCGGCACGCCGTTCGACATCTTCCTGCGCCAGGCGCTCTTCGTCCTCATCGGCTGGGTCGGCTTCGTCACCGCGCTGCGCGTCCGTATCGAGCTGGTCCGGGCCGCGGCGTTCCCGCTGTTGCTGGTCGCGATCGGACTGCTCGTGGCCGTGCTGATCCCCGGGGTCGGGTCCGAGATCAACGGGTCGAAGGGCTGGATCGACCTGGGGCTGTTCTCGATCCAGCCCGCGGAGATCGCCAAGTTCGCCTTCATCCTCTGGGCGTGCTCGGTGGTCGCCAAGCGGATGCGCACGGGGTACTGGCTCGATCTGCTCTTCCCGGCCGTGGTCGGCTACCTCGTCGTGGCGGTCCTCGTCGTCGTCGCCCCCGACCTGGGCATGGCCACCGCGGTGACCATCGCCTTCCTGTGTGTGCTGTGGTTCTCCGGGTACCCCACCCGGCACTTCGTGTGGGTCATCGCGGTCGGCGTCGTGGTGTTCGGCGTACTCGCCGTGGCGTTCGCCTACCGCTTCGAGCGGATCCGGACCTACTTCGACACCTTCCGGGGAGATTTCTCCAACCCCCAGGGCGCGGCCTACCAGTCGTACCAGGGCATGCTCTCGCTGGCCGACGGCGGATTGTTCGGCGTCGGGCTGGGGCAGTCCAGCGCCAAGTGGTTCTACCTGCCCGAGGCCACCAACGACTTCATCTTCGCGATCATCGGCGAGGAACTGGGCTGGTTCGGGGCCGCGGTCGTCGTGTCGCTCTACCTCACCCTCGGGTGGGTCGGCATGCGCGTCGCGCTGCGGTCGGTAGACCCGTTCCGGCGCCTGCTCGCCGGCACCGTCACCGCGACGATCGTCATCCAGGCCTTCATCAACATCGGCTATGTGGTCGGCCTGCTGCCGGTGACGGGTCTGCAGCTGCCCCTGATCTCCAACGGCGGCACGTCGGCGGTCGTCACCCTGACCTCGCTCGGGCTGCTCGCCAACTGTGCCCGCCACGAGCCGGAGGCCATCTCCGCGATCCTCAGCTCCCCGTCGCGGCGCCGGCGCAGCTGGCTCGCGCTGCCCGACCCGCGGCCCTACACGCCCGAGCGGCCGGTCCCGGCCTCCGCCACGCCCGGACGGTCCAGCGCCGGCACCCGCCGGTTCGGGGACCCGGTGACCAGGCCGCAGCCGCCGCGGACCGGCGGTCCCGCCCCACGCGACAGGTCCGCGGGCGCCCGCCGTACGGCCC
>NZ_JABFAN010000016.1:368861-418624 GCF_017168155.1 Dietzia sp. KRD202
GTCTCGTACGCCGGCCGCCCCGGGGGACCCCGAGGCCGCCGGCGTACGAGACGATGCCCATCCCCGCCGAGGCCGCGCGGGACCGTCGTCGCGGCGCCACCGCGATGACCGGCCGCACCGCCCGGCCCGTGCGCGGACGGGAGGCCGAGCGTCGCCAGCCGCGTCGCCCGGCCCCTGACGCCGGCTCCCGACAGAGCCCCGGCGCGGGTCGCCCGAGCCCGATCCACCGGGGACGGGAGCGATGAGCGCCCCACGCTCCGGCGGGCCCTCGGTTCTGGTGGTCGGCGGCGGCACCGCCGGTCACATCGAGCCGGCGCTCGCCGTCGGCGAGGCCGTCACCGCCCTCGATCCCACCGCGCGGGTCACCGCGGTGGGCACGCCGCGCGGGCTCGAGACCGAGCTGGTCCCGCGCCGGGGCGTCCCACTCGAACTCGTGGACCCCGTCCCGCTGCCGCGCAGCATCGGCGGCGACCTGTTCCGACTGCCCACCCGACTGTTCCGGGCGGTACGGGGCGCGCGGGCCGTCCTGCGTCGCACCGAGGCGGACGTCGTCGTCGGGTTCGGCGGCTACGCGTGCGTGCCGGTCTACCTCGCGGCGGCGGCCCCCCTGGGCCGGACGGGCGCCGGCGGGCGACGTCGGATCCCGATCATCGTCCACGAGGCCAACTCCCGCGCCGGCATCGCCAACAAGCTCGGCGCCCGGTTCGCCGTCGCCACGCTGGCCGCCGTCACCGGCTCGGGCCTCGACGCCCGCGTCGTGGGCAATCCCGTCCGGCGTTCGGTGGCCACGCTCGACCGCGCGGCACTCCGCGCGGAGGCACGCGCCGCCTTCGGTCTCGACCCCGACGCCCCCACCCTGCTCGTGGTCGGCGGCTCGCAGGGCGCGCGCTCGCTCAACACCGCGATGGCGGGCGTCGCCGAGGAGTTCTCCCGCGCCGGCGTCGGCGTCCTCCACGCCGTGGGCCCCAAGAACGTCGCGGACGCCCCCCGGGTGCCCGCCGACGCCACCCCGTACGTGACCGTGCCCTACCTCGACCGGATGGACCTGGCCTACGCGGCCGCGGACCTCATACTGTGTCGGTCCGGAGCCATCACCGTCGCCGAGGTCTCCGCCGTCGGACTGCCCGCGGTGTTCGTCCCGCTCCCGCACGGCAACGGTGAGCAGGCCCTCAACGCCCGCGACCTGGTCGCCGGCGGGGCCGCACTCCTCGTGGAGGACGGGGCACTCACCACCGACTACCTGCGGACCGAGGTCCTGCCGCTGCTGCTGGACCGCGGCCGCCTGGACTCGATGTCCGACGCCGCAGTCAGCGGCGGCTCCCGAGACGCGGCGGAGGTCGTGGCGCGGATCGCGCTCGACGCCGCCGGAAAGGCCCCTCGTTGACCGACCAGACCCCGCAGACCGACCAGACCCCGCCGACCGACCAGACCCCCGCCGGCCCCGCCGACCACGGCGTCCGTCGATGACGTCCCCGCCACCCTCACCCGCGTCCACATGATCGGGATCGGCGGCGCCGGCATGTCCGGGGTGGCCCGGATCCTGCTCGATCACGGCGTCGCGGTCTCGGGCAGCGATGCCCGCGACTCGGCCGACCTGCGGGCCCTGGCCGACCGGGGCGCGATCGTGCGGGTGGGGCACAGTGCCGAGGCGCTCGGAGCCCACGGCGCACCGCCGGAGATCGTCGTGATCTCCAAGGCCGCGATCCCCGCCGACAACCCCGAGCTCGCGGCCGCGAGGGCCGCGGGGATCCCCGTCGTCACGCGGTCACAGGTGCTGGGACACCTGGCACGGTCGGGCCGCTCGATCATGGTCTGTGGCACGCACGGCAAGACCTCGACGACGTCGATGCTCATCGCCGGCATGCTCGCCGCCGGCTCGGACCCGTCCTTCGCGGTGGGCGGCACCGTCCTGCAGTTCGGGACCAACGCCCGCGGCGGCAGCGACCCGGTGTTCGTCGCCGAGGCCGACGAGTCCGACGGCTCGCTCGTGCACTACGACCCCGACGTGGTCATCCTCACCAACGCCGAGCCCGACCACCTCGACCACTTCGGCACCGCCGAGGCCTACTACGAGGTGTTCGACACCTTCCTCGCCCGTATCCCCGCCACCGGCGCGCTGGTGGTGTGCCTGGACGACGAGGGCGCCGCCGAGCGCGCCCGGCGGGCCGCGGCGGCGGGCGTCCGCGTGCTGGGATACCGGACCTCCGACGGGCCGGTCTCCGATCTGCCGGTGTCGGGTGAACTCTCGGCGATCGTCGTCGACTCCGCCGGCACCCGCGCCGACCTCATGCTCGACGGCGTCCCCCACGGCGAACTGCACGTCGGGACCCCCGGCGAACACATGGCGCTCAACGCCCTCGCCGCCCTGCTCGCGGCGCGCGAGGTGACCGCCGCCGACGGGATCGCCGCCAGCGGCATCGGCGCCTTCGGGTTCGAGACCGACGGGTTCCTCGCCGGCCTGTCCGGGTTCGGGGGAGTGGGACGACGATTCGAACCCAAGGGGGAGGCCGTCGTCGGAGGCGGGCGCGCGCGTGTCTACGACGACTATGCGCACCACCCGACCGAGGTCGCGGCGGTCCTCGGCGCGGCGAGGGAGATCGTCGAGACGGACGGCGGTCGACTGGTCGCCGTCTTCCAGCCGCACCTGTATTCGCGGACCCGCATCTTCGCCGAGGAGTTCGGCCGGGCGCTCTCGCTCGCCGACCGGGTCGTGGTGCTCGACGTCTACGGCGCCCGCGAGCAGCCCGAACCCGGCATCGACGGCGGTTCCGTCGCGCGGCACGTGACGGTCCCCGTGCAGCACGTGCCCGACCTGGACTCCGCGCTCGCGGCCGTGCTCGGGCTGCTCGAGGCCGATGACGTGGTGTTCACCCTCGGCGCGGGGGACATCACCACGCTCGGTCCGCGGATCGTCGCCGGCCGGGGTCCGTCGGGCCAGGGTTCGTGAGGAGGGCCGCGCGGTGACCGACGTACCCGGGGACCGTCCGATCGACGAGCCCGTCGACGAGCCGGACGGCACGCCGGATGACGGGCCGGACCACCCGACCGCCGACGGGGGAGCGGGGGACCGGGCGTCCGAGGGCGGCCCGGAGGCCACGTCCACGGATGACCCGGACCGCCGGCTCGCCGCGGCCACCGTCCGCAGCTCCGACGAGCGGGTCCGGCACTCCGACCCGGCCGTCCGCGCGCGGCTGCGGCGGCGCCGCCGACGCACCAACCGCATCTACGCCGGACTCGGGGTGGCACTGGTGGTGCTGCTCCTCGGCTACATCGCCCTGTACTTCCTGCCGGTGTTCTCGGTCCGCGAGGTCAGCGTCGAGGGCACCCGGACGATCCCGTCCGAGGTGGTGACCGAGCGCGCCGCCGTGGTCCCCGGGACCCCGCTCCTCCAGGTGGACACGCACGCCGTCGCGCGGCGGGTGGCCGGACTCCCGCGGGTCGACCAGGTGACCGTCAAGCGCGACTATCCCTCGGGGCTGCGGATCGAGTTGATCGAGCGCACCGCCCTGGTGGTCGTGGAGGTCGACGGGACCCAGCACCTCGTGGACGCCCAGGGCATCGACTTCGGCCCCGGTGAGCCCCCGCCCGGCACGCCCCTGCTCACTGTCGGGGACGCGGCCGGCGCTGACCTGCCGTCGATCGTCCGCGATCTGGCGACCGTGTTCGCCGAGGTGCGCGGCACGGCGGGTCAGGAGATCGCCTCGGTCGAGGTGGAGACCCCCGCGTCCATCGTCCTCACACTCGCCGACGGGCGGATCGCGGAATGGGGCGCGGCGGGGCGGGATCACGAGAAGGCCGTCGCCCTGCAGATGGTGCTCGAGCAACCGGGCCAGATCTGGAACGTGTCGAACCCCGCCCTGCCGGCCTCGCGGTAGCCCGGTCGGGAGCCGGTGGACACGACACGCCCGCGAGCCTCGTGGACGCGCGGGGCTGCTGGACCTACCGTGTGTGCAGACGGCGGAAAAGGCCTCTGACCAGCAAGTTTAACCCTCAACTAGAGGGTGAGACTTTAGGCTCGCGGAACTTTCGTCGAGACAGCATGCAACCGAGCACGACACCCCCATAGGAAGGCCGGGCCTCGATGAGCTCACCGCACAACTACCTCGCAGTCATCAAGGTCGTCGGGATCGGCGGCGGCGGCGTCAACGCGGTCAACCGGATGATCGACGAGGGGCTCAAGGGCGTCGAGTTCATCGCCGTGAACACCGACGCACAGGCCCTCCTCATGTCGGACGCCGACGTCAAGCTGGACGTCGGCCGCGAGCTCACCCGCGGGCTGGGCGCCGGCGCGGACCCCGAGGTCGGTCGCAAGGCCGCCGAGGACCACAAGGACGAGATCGAGGAGGTCCTCAAGGGGGCCGACATGGTCTTCGTCACCGCCGGCGAGGGTGGCGGGACCGGCACCGGCGGCGCGCCCGTCGTGGCCGCGATCGCCCGCAAGCTCGGCGCCCTGACGGTCGGTGTGGTCACCCGCCCGTTCTCGTTCGAGGGCAAGCGTCGCGGAGGCCAGGCCGACACCGGCATCGACCAGCTCCGCGAGGCCTGCGACACGCTCATCGTGATCCCCAACGACCGCCTGCTCCAGCTCGGCGACGCGGGTGTGTCGATGATGGAGGCCTTCAAGACCGCGGACGAGGTCCTGCTCAACGGCGTCCAGGGCATCACCGACCTCATCACCACGCCCGGCGTGATCAACGTCGACTTCGCCGACGTCAAGGGCGTCATGTCCGGGGCGGGCAGCGCCCTCATGGGCATCGGCTCCTCCCGCGGGGAGGGACGCGCGTTCAAGGCCGCCGAGGCCGCCATCAACTCCCCGCTGCTCGAGACCACGATGGAGGGCGCCAAGGGCGTCCTCATGTCCATCGCCGGCGGCAGCGACCTGGGGCTGTTCGAGATCAACGAGGCCGCCACGCTCGTGCAGGAGGAGGCGCACCCGGACGCAAACATCATCTTCGGCACCGTCGTGGACGACTCGCTCGGCGACGAGGTCCGTGTGACCGTCATCGCCGCCGGGTTCGACGGCGGGTCCCGTCCGGTCACCGCGGGCGCGGGACAGTCGCGTCGCGGACGCCACCACCTCGACGACGACGAGTCGGTCCCCGGCGCCTCCGGCGACACCGGCGGTGCCTCCGAACTCGGCTCGACCCCCCTCGACAGCCGCCGCCGCGAGGAGTCGGCCTACCCGGGTCCCGCCGCCTCGGCCGGCAACCCGGCTCCGGCGGGAGGGTCCTCCTCCCGCCGCCGCGACGAGGACGACGATATCGACGTGCCGCCGTTCATGCGGCACTGACGGTCCGATCCATGGCACCCGACGGCACGGGGCGCGTACGCCGGGTGGTCACCGACCGCCGCGGCGGCGCGTCGACCGGAGATTTCGACTCGTTCAACCTCGGTGACCACGTCGGGGACGCCCCGGCCGCGGTGGCCGCCAACCGGGCGCGGCTCGCCCGTCGACTCGGCCTGCCCGCGACCGACGTCGTGTGGATGGACCAGGTCCACGGCACCCGCATCGCCCGCGTCACCCGTCCGACGGGCGGCCCGGTCCCGGCCACCGACGGACTGGTGACCGACCGGCCGGGCCTGGCGCTGGCGGTACTCACCGCCGACTGCGTCCCGGTCCTGGCCGCGGACTCCGAGGCCGGGGTGATCGGGGCCGTGCACGCGGGCCGGGTCGGCGCCGTCGGCGGGATCGTCCCGTCGCTCATCGGGGCCATGACCACCCTGGGCGCCCGGCCCGAGCGCATCACCGTGCTCCTCGGACCCGCCGCGGCGGGGGAGCACTACGAGCTGCCCCCCGAGATGGTGGACGAGGTCGAGGCCGCCCTGCCCGGCAGCCGCGCCCGGACCGTCGCGGGGACCCCCGGGGTGGACCTCCGTCGGGGCCTCACGCGCCAACTCGCCGGGCTCGGCGTCACCCGCGTCGACTCCGACCCGCGCTGCACGATCGCCGAGGAGTCACTGTTCTCCTATCGTCGACAGGGGCGGACCGGGCGCCAGGCCAGCGTGATCTGGCGGCAGCGGTAGAGACCCGGGGCCGGCGCACCCGCCGGCCGGGAGGAGGAAGAGCGGACATGACCGATCCCAGGGCGGAGGAACTCGCCACCAGACTGGCCGAGACCCGGCGACGTCTGGACGCGGCCCGGGCGGCCGCGGGGCGGACCGATGAGGTCGACCTCGTCGTCGTCACCAAATTCCACCCCGTCACCGACGTCGTCCGGCTCGCCCGCCTCGGGGTGCGCGATGTCGGGGAGAACCGCGTCCAGGAGGCCGCGGCGAAGGTCTCCGATCTGGCCGCCGCCGACGCCGAGCTGGCCGCGGCGGTGCGCTGGAACATGGTGGGTCACATCCAGTCCAACAAGGCCGCTGCGGTGGCCGGGTGGGCCGACCGCGTCCACTCCGTAGACTCGGCCAAGGTCGCCGACGGCCTCGAGAAGGGCCGCGCCCGCGCCGCCGGGGAGCGCGACGACGTCACCCCGCTGCCCGTCCTGCTCCAGCTGAGCCTGGACGGTGACACCTCGCGCGGCGGAATCGCTCGGGAGGACCTGTCCGGCCTCGCCGACCACGTGGCCCGTCTCGGCCACCTGCGCCTGGCCGGGCTCATGGTCGTCCCCCCGCTCGAGGGCGAGGCGAGCGCCCACTTCGCCGACGCCGCCGAGGTCGCGGCCGCGCTGCGCCGCGAGCACCCCGACGCGGTGGAGTTCTCCGCCGGGATGTCCGGGGACATCGAGGAGGCGGTCGCCGCGGGTTCGACCTGCGTGCGTGTCGGAACGGCCATCCTCGGCCCCCGACCAGTAGTTTGAGAGCCAGCCTCGCGGGGACACCCGCCCGCGAAGAACACACGCCCGCGACGACCCCGTTACCAGGAAGGTCCCGGAAGATGAGCGCAATCGCCCGGTTCAAGGAGTACTTCGGAATGGCGCCCGTCGCGGCGTACGACGACGAGTACCTCGACGACTACGACCGGCCCGTCCACCACGACGTGCGTGCCCCCCGCGGCATCCACGAGACGGACGACCTCGGCCCGGTCGCCCGCGACCGTCGGGACGACTACGGCTACGCCGCCGACCGGTACCTGGAGGAGCCCGCCCCCCGAGCCCGGATCGCCGACCTCGACCCGGTCGACGAGCGCCCGGTCGCCCCGCGTCGCGGTGACATCGACGAGCCGGCTCCCCGCCCGCGCCGCTACCACGCCGCCGAGGCCGGGGCCCGCGCCACCCTGCGCGGCGTTCCCGCCACCCGCGGCGCCGTCGCGCTCGCGCCCGAGGAGGACTTCGTGGAGGACGGACTGGTGACAGTGCCCGAGACCGTTGTGGAGCGCCCCCGCGGCTTCGGCGACGGCAAGAGCCTCGGCGAGCACTTCCGCGCCGGCCGCGCCGTCGTGCTGGACCTCTCGACGATGGCCTCCGGGGATGCGCGCCGCATGGTGGACTTCGCCGCCGGACTCGTCTTCGGCCTCGACGGCCGCATGGAGAAGGTCGCCGACCGCGAGCGGACCTTCCTCCTGCAGCCCGCCGGCATGGACCTCACCGAGGCCGAGGTCCGCGACGCCGTCAACGGCGCCTTCCGGCGCTGACGCAGCCGACCCCGTTGACCACGGCCGACAGGACGCCGGTGACGGCGCGACGTCGCGGGCCAGTAGGGTTACACCGTGCGTGAAATCCTGCTGGTCCTCTACATCATCACCCAGATCTTCTGGTACATGCTCCTCGCCAGGATCGTGGTCGAGATGATCGCCTCGTTCTCCCGTGGGTGGAGCCCCCGTGGCGTCCTCGCCGTGGTACTGGAGTGGCTGTTCACCGTCACGGACCCGCCGGTCAAGGCGCTGCGGAAGGTAATCAAGCCCGTGCGCTTGGGACAGATCTCGCTGGACCTGTCGGTGCTGGTGCTCTTCGTCATCATCATCGTCATCCAGGTGATCCTGCGTGGCCTCATGATGAGCGTGGCGTGAGGCCCCGTTGCGGCCGCTGGTGACGCGCGGGCCGATTGTGACTAGATTGGCCACCGTTAAGGTAGTAATGAAGTCGCGGGTCCGGTGCGACAACGCCGGGCCGGCACCCGAGACGACCACGAGGGGTATCCCATGCCGTTGACTCCAGCCGATGTGCACAACGTCGCGTTTTCCAAGCCGCCGATCGGCAAGCGGGGCTACAACGAGGACGAGGTCGACCAGTTCCTCGACCTGGTCGAGACGGAGCTCGCGGAACTCGTCTCGGACAACGAGGACCTCCGCCAGCGGGTGGAGGAGCTCACCAAGGATCTCGAGAAGGCGCGCAAGGCCGCCGACGAGTCCGGCAAGTCCTCCGGCGCCGCCACCGGCGGCTCGGGTGCGGCACAGCAGCCGGCCGCCCCGGCGCCCGCGCCGACCCCCGCGCCCGCACCTGCTGCGGCCGCCGCGCCGACCACCCCGACTCCCGCCGCCGCGACCCCGTCGCTGGGCAAGAGCGAGGACGACGGCGCCGCCAACAACGAGACCCACCTGCGCGCCGCCCGCGTCCTGGCCATGGCCCAGGAGATGGCCGACCGGCTCACCGGCGAGGCCAAGAAGGAGTCCGACGGACTCATGGCCAAGGCCCGCAGCGAGTCCGACCGGCTGGTGGGCGACGCCAAGTCCCAGTCCGATCGCCTGGTCGGCGACGCCAAGTCCCAGTCCGAGAAGATGGTCGGCGACGCCCGCAAGGAAGCCGACAAGATCCTCACCGAGGCCAAGAGCAAGTCGGACGGCATCGTGAAGGACGCCCAGGCCCGGTCCGAGCAGCAGGTCAAGGAGGCGCAGGCCAAGGCCGACGCCCTGCAGGCCGACGCCGAGCGCAAGCACACCGAGATCATGGCCACCATCAACCAGCAGCGTGGCGTGCTCGAGAGCCGGATCGACCAGCTGCGGACGTTCGAGAAGGACTACCGCAGCCGCCTCACCAGCTACCTGGAGAACCAGCTCTCGGAGCTCGGCAAGACCGGATCGGCCGCCCCGGCCGCCCCGGCGGCCACTGCGGCCTCGTCCACCCCGGGCGGCCCGGCGGCCTCGTCCGCGGCTGGCGAGGGTACCGGCAGTGCCGGCGCTCCCGGCTCGTCCGACCAGTCGGCAAAGAAGGACGGCGGTCACCGCGCCGAGTGATCCACTCCGCGTGACCGCTGCGGTCCCCGCCCCTGCCCAAGGGTGCGGGGACCGACGTATATTCGGGGTGGGGACGGGGCCACCGACGGTGCGACCCTCTTTCCCCATCGCCCAGCTCCCAGAATTCGCCCAACACCAGGATTCGCCCACCAGGAGGCACGGATGCTCGTCGCCGCGCTCGGACTGACGGTCCTCGGTTTTGCCTTCCTCGTGGCGGCCGTCGCGACGGGCCAGATCGGGTGGGCGTGGGCATGCATCGTCGTGGGAGCCCTGGGTCTGGTCCTGCTGCTGGTGGACCTTGTCCGGGGGCGCGCCGAGCGCGACCGCGAGCCGCGGATGACCTCGGAAGGGGCGGACGCCCGCACCGACGGGTAATATCGGATGCTGTCCGGCCGTGAGCCGGACGCGCGGAGATCCGGCCATCACCGGGGAGTGCTCGGAAGAACGGTGGGACCCCGCACGGCGGGGACCGCTCAGTAGAACCGAACGGGGGAGCCCGTCACAGCCCGACCCACGAGTGGGCGTCGCACGTCGTCGCCAAACGGGGTGGTACCGCGGACGGAACGCGCCAGACGCGATCCGGTTCGTCCCCGAGCGCAGGCCTGACGGCCCCACGGATGCGAACTCGTGCGGGCCCCGTACGCGAGGAGTCCGCCTACATGAGCACCGAACCCGTAGCGATCGAACCCGCCGACGGCGAGCCCGCTGCCACCGGCAGCGCGTACCCCGTGCTCGACCTCGCCGGGGGCGCCACGTCCCAGACGCCGTCGTTCCCCGCCCTCGAGGAGACGGTCCTGCAGCGGTGGGACGAGCGCGACACGTTCCGCGAGTCCATCCGTAACCGTGCGGACGCGCAGGAGTACGTCTTCTACGACGGGCCCCCGTTCGCCAACGGCCTGCCCCACTACGGTCACCTGCTCACCGGGTACGTCAAGGACGTCGTCCCGCGCTACCGCACCATGCGTGGGTACAGGGTCGAGCGCCGGTTCGGCTGGGACTGCCACGGCCTGCCCGCCGAGCTCGAGGCCGAGAAGCAGCTCGGCATCACCGAGAAGTCCCAGATCCTCGACATGGGCCTGGCCGAGTTCAACAACGCCTGCGAGATGTCGGTGCTGCAGTACACCGACGAGTGGGAGAAGTACGTCCACCGCCAGGCCCGCTGGGTGGACTTCGACAACGACTACAAGACCCTCGACATCGACTTCACCGAGTCCGTGCTGTGGGCCTTCAAGCGGCTCTACGACAAGGGGCTGATCTACAAGGGTTTCCGCGTGCTGCCGTACTCCTGGTACGAGCAGACGCCACTGTCCAACCAGGAGACCCGCCTGGACGACGCCTACAAGATGCGTCAGGACCCGGCCGTCACCGTCGGGCTGCCACTGGAGGCCCCTCAGGACAGCCCGTTCCACGGCGCCGAGGCACTGGTGTGGACCACCACGCCGTGGACCCTGCCCTCCAACCTCGCCGCCGCCGTCCACCCCGAGATCGACTACTCGGTGGTCCGGGTCGACTCCGGTGAGTTCGCCGGGCGGAGCTTCGTCATCGCCGAGGCCCGTCGCGGCGTCTACGCCGCCGAGTTCGGTGAGGACGCGGAGGTCGTGACGACCGTCAAGGGCTCCGAGTTGGTGGGCCTGCGGTACACCCCGCCGTTCGACTTCTTCGCCGGTCACGCGGGTGCGCACGTCGTGCTCTCGGCCGACTATGTCACCACCGAGTCCGGTACCGGCGTCGTCCACCTCGCGCCCGCCTTCGGTGAGGAGGACAAGGACGCCTGCGACGCCGCCGGGATCGAGCTCGTCATCCCGGTGGGCCCGGACGGCAAGTTCACCGCCGAGGTGCCGCCGTACGCCGGCCAGCTCGTCTTCGACGCCAACGCGCCCATCTCCCGCGATCTGCGGGCCGATGGCCGGTTGATCCGCCACGAGACCATCGAGCACTCCTACCCACACTCCTGGCGCTCCGGCCAGCCGCTCATCTACATGGCGCTGCCCGCGTGGTTCGTCAAGGTCACCGCGTTCCGGGACCGCATGGTGGAGCTCAACCGCGAGCACATCACCTGGATGCCGGAGCACGTGCGCGACGGCCAGTTCGGCAAGTGGCTTGAGGGCGCCCGCGACTGGAACATCAACCGCAACCGGTACTGGGGCGCCCCGATCCCGGTGTGGGAGTCCGACGACCCCGCCTACCCGCGGGTCGACGTCTACGGGTCCCTCGACGAGTTGGAGGCCGACTTCGGCGTCCGGCCCACCGACCTGCACCGCCCGTACATCGACGAGCTGACCCGGCCCAACCCGGACGACCCGACCGGCAAGTCCACCATGCGCCGCATCCCGGACGTGTTCGACTGCTGGTTCGAGTCCGGGTCGATGCCGTTCGCCCAGGTCCACTACCCCTTCGAGAACAAGGAGTGGTTCGAGACCCACAACCCGGGTGACTTCATCGTCGAGTACAACGGGCAGACCCGCGGCTGGTTCTACACCCTGCACGTGCTGGCCACCGCGCTGTTCGACCGTCCCGCGTTCACCCATGTCGCCGCCCACGGGATCGTCCTGGGCAACGACGGTCTCAAGATGAGCAAGTCCAAGGGCAACTACCCGGACGTCAACGAGGTGTTCTCCCGCGACGGCTCGGACGCCATGCGCTGGTTCCTCATGAGCTCGCCGATCCTGCGGGGCGGCAACCTCGTGGTGACCGAGCAGGGCATCCGCGAGGGCGTCCGCCAGGCCATGCTGCCGCTGTGGAACTCCTACAGCTTCTTCCAGTTGTACGCCTCCCGCCGGGCCACCTGGCGTACGGACTCGGAGCACGTGCTGGACCGCTACATCCTGTCCCGCCTGGCGTCCACGCGCGACGCCATGACCGAGGCGCTGGACGCCACCGACATCGCCGCGGCCTGCGACGAGCTGCGCCTGTTCGCCGACGCCCTGACCAACTGGTACGTCCGCCGGTCGCGCTCCCGGTTCTGGGCCGGCGAGGACAGCGGCCAGGATTCCCGCGACGCCTTCGACACCCTCTACACGGTGCTCGAGACCACCATGCGCCTCGCCGCGCCGCTGCTGCCGCTGATGAGCGAGGTCGTGTGGACCGGGCTCACCGGTGAGGAGTCGGTGCACCTGGTGGACTGGCCGGCCGCCGACGAGCTGCCGCACGATGCCGACCTGGTCGAGGCGATGGAGGCCGTGCGCGACGTGTGCTCCACCGTGTCCTCGATCCGCAAGGCCAAGCACCTGCGGGTGCGCCTGCCGCTCAGCTCGCTCACGGTGGCCATGCCCGACGCAGAGCGGCTCCAGCCGTTCACCGGTCTCATCGCCGACGAGGTCAACGTCCGCGAGGTGCGCCTCACCAGCGACGTGGCCACCCACGGGCGGATGGAACTGGCGGTCAACGCGCGCGCTGCCGGCCCGAGGCTGGGCAAGCAGGTCCAGGCCTGCATCAAGGCCGCCAAGTCCGGTGACTGGACCGAGACCGACGGCGTCGTGGTCGCCGGCGGCGTCGAGCTGCAGGAGGGCGAGTACGAGCACCGGCTCGTGGCCGCCGATCCCGAGTCCACGGCGGCGCTGCCCGGCGGTGCCGGCCTGGTGGTGCTGGACCTGACGGTCACCGAGGAGCTCGAGGCCGAGGGCTGGGCAAAGGACCGGATCCGCGAGATCCAGGAGGCCCGCCGCGGTGCCGGTTTAGACATCTCCGACCGCATCCGGGTGCGCATGGAGGTGCCGGCCGCCCGCCGTGAGTGGGCGGACCGTCACGCGCAGCTCATCGCCGGCGAGGTGCTGGCCACCGACTTCGCCGTGGTCGACGCACTGGACCCGGCAGACGGGGACCCGGTCGACCTCGCCGAGGGCGTCCGGATGACGTTGGCTCGGGTCTGACCGGCGGCTCGTCATGGGTGGCGGGCAGGACCGCTGGGTCCTGCACGTGGACATGGACGCGTTCTTCGCGTCCTGCGAGCAGCTGACCCGGCCGACCCTGCGGGGTCGGCCGGTGCTCGTGGGCGGTCAGGGCGGCCGCGGTGTGGTGGCGGGGTGTTCCTACGAGGCGCGAGCCAAGGGTGCCCGCTCGGCCATGCCCTCACACCAGGCGCGTCGATTGGTGGGGCCGGGCGCGGTGTTCGTCTCGCCGCGGATGCCGGTCTACCGGGTTCTGAGCCGCCGGGTGTTCGAGGTGTTCGCCGAGCACGCGCCGGTCGTGGAGCAGATCTCCGTGGACGAGGCCTTCCTCGAGCCGCCGGAGCTGCGGGGCGCCGACGCCGACCGCACCCGACAGTGGGCGCAGGAGTTGCGTGCCGCCATCCGTGCGGCGACCGGGCTCCCGGCGTCGGTGGGGGCGGGGGCGGGCAAGCAGTACGCCAAGATCGCCTCGGAGCTGGCCAAGCCGGACGGTGTGGTGGTGGTGCCGCGCCGCGACCACGCCGAGGTGATGTTCCCGTTGCCGGTACGGAGCCTGTGGGGTGTGGGCCCGGTGGCGGGGGAGCGGCTGGCGCAGTTCGGGGTGGCGACCATCGGTGACCTCGCGGCGATGGACGACGACGACGTGGCCCACGCGCTCGGCAAGACGGTCGGCCCGGCGATCGCCCGGATCGCGCGGGGGTACGACGACCGGCCGGTGCACGAGCGGGCCGAGGCCAAGCAGATCAGCGCCGAGAGCACGTTCGCCGCCGATCTCACGACGTCGGGTCAGGTCGCGGCCGCGGTGCGGCGGGCGGCCGAGGCGGCGCATCGCAGGCTGCTCTCCGACGGCCGTGCGGCGCGGACGGTGACGGTCAAGGTCAAGCGCTCGGACTTCACCTCGATCACCCGCTCGTACACGTTGCCGGTGGGCACCACGTCGCTGGAGACGATCATCGGGGTGGCGCGCTCGCTCGCCCCGGACCCGGTCGACTTCGGGGCGATCCGCCTGCTGGGCGTGGGGGTGTCCGGCCTCACCGATCACTACCAGGACGCGCTGTTCGAGCAGGAGTTCGTCCCCGTGGACCGGTCGGGACACGACGACGACGAGGACCTGCCCGACATCGTGGGGGTGGGCACCACCGTCACCACCGACGAGTCCGAACCGGGCGACGACGGGACCGGACCCGCGGACGAGGGGACGGCCGACGGACGGGCGGCGGGGGAACTCCCGGCGATCGGGGCGTGGCGGCAGGCCGGGCACCGGCGTTTCGAGACGGGTGCGGATGTGCGACACCCGGAATTCGGGCACGGCTGGGTCCAGGGATCGGGCCACGGCCGGGTGTCGGTCCGGTTCGAGACGGCGGCGACGGGCCCCGGTCGGATGCGCACATTCGCCGAGGACGATCCGGACCTCGAGCCCGCGGACCCGCTGGACTCCCTGGGGTGGTGACCCGGCGGCCCCGCGCCGCCCCGTCGATGCGCGGCCCTGCTGCAGCCGCTCCTTGGGATGGCGCCTCGCCCCCGCCGACGCCCGGCCCTGCTGCAGCCGCTCCTCGGGATGGCGCCTCGCCCCCGCCGCGGGGCACGCGAGACGCCATGGGCGCGTGCCCCGCGGCGGGGGGGGTGGGGCGTTCGAGCTCCGGGGGCAGGTCCTCGACCGGGTGCTCGGGCGAGTTGCGGGCGAAGGCGACGGGATCGGTCGTGTGCCACTTGCGCACGCCGCGGGCCTGCAGTATGGCCCGGCCCAGGACCACCAGCACCCCCAGGTCGCGGGAGACGGGGTCGGCGGCCAGCAGGACCGCGTCCAGGAGATTGGCGGGCCCGTCGGCCTCGGGGTGGTCGGCGGGACGCTGGGCCCCGGTGAGCGCGACGGGCCGCGGGTCGTCGTGGTGCAGATCGAGGGCGATGGCGGTCTCCTCGAGGGTGTCGGTCCCGTGGGTCACCACGACCCCCGACACCGCCGGATCGGACAGCACGTCACCCACCGCGTCGACCAGCAGGTCCCACTCGGCCGGGCCGAACGTGGAGGAGTCGGCGTCGAGCACGGCGCGCGCGCTCACGGTGATCTGGTCCGGCAGCACCGCCCGCAGGCCGTCGAGCATGGCCTGCGTCGCGGGGTCGGAGTCCCCGGCCACGACCGCTCCCTCCGGCGTGGTCGAGGCGGTGATCGTGCCTCCCGTGGTGCAGATCACGATGTGGGGGGTATCGGTGCTGGTCTCGGCGCTGGTCACCCGCTCCACAGTGGTGTGCGGGCGGCCCGGCGTCAACCATCCCGGCCGCTGACGATGGAACAATGGCTCATCGATGTTCGTTGGGCCGGTGACCCGGCCCGGAGCCATGCCCGGCTCGGTACCGCATGCCCGGTGCCGCACATCTCGACGAAAGGACCCCGCGTGAGTCTTCGACGGACCATCGCCGCAGTCTCCCTGTCCGCCTTCGCACTGGGCGGCCTCGCCGCCTGCGGAAGTGACGACGACGGCCCCGGGCCCCGGGGCACAGCAGCCCCCGCGCCCACCACCAGCGCCCAGGAGACCACTATCCCCACCGCCGAGGAGCTGACCCAGCTGCTCGACCGGGCCTCCGACCCCGCGGTGCCGGTGGAGGAGAAGGTCGACCTGGTGGAGGGGGGCGCGGAGGCGCCCGAGATCTTCGACCAGATCGCCGCCCTCAAGGCCGAGCAGGGCGCCGACGTGACGATCACCGGCGCGGCGGAGGGGGACATCCCCGGCACGCTCATCGCCAACGCGGTGATCTCCCAGCCGGGCCAGGAGGACATCAACGTCCAGGCCCAGTTCATCAACCAGGGTGGTCAGTGGCAGCTTCAGAAGGCGTTCGCCTGCGCGCTCATCACCAACGCCGGGCTGGAGCCGCCGGCCACGTGCGCCGCGGCCTGACCGCACCTCAGCGCGCCGTCGGCCCGGACTGACAGCGAGGCCTGACCAGCGTCAGTCCACGCTGCGGAACCGCAGCACCGAGTCCTCGTCGTAGGTCGTGCGTCGTCCCGAGTCGGGATCGACGTAGACGGCCCGCGTCGAGGACTCGGTCGTTCCGCCCACCGGCACCGGGGCTCGTAGGTTCACCATGAGCTCGCCCGAGCCGGTGACCTCGTAGGACTCCACGTCGAGGGTGACGCCCGGCCCGCCGTCGGGTGCCGGGGCGGCCAGGGTGCCCGCCGGGTCGGGAGCGGTGGTGCTCGACCGGACGGTGGCGACGTCGCCGTCGACGTCGACGAGTTCGTAGGTGGTGCCCCTCGTCGGGGCCACGGCGTCGTCGACCCGGCGGGTGACGGTCCAGCGGGCGCCGACGCCGATCTCTTCGGTGGGGAACGCCACTGTCGCGTCCGACACCGCGTTGGCGGTGATCTCCACTCCGGCGCGGGCGGCGTCGGTGGCCCCAGAGGGGGCCGCCAGCGACAGTTCCCGGACGATGCCGTCGGCACTGCGGGTCCAGGTGACGGTGAACCCGGGGGCGGTGGAGAACTGGGCGTTGCGGAGTTCGTCCACGGACGTGAACTCCCGCGCGGTCACGGTCGCCCGCTGCGCGCCGTCGACGTCGGGCTCCGATCGTCCCTCCACGGTGAGGGTCTGCGCCGGGGTGTCGTCGGTGCGCGGCTCGGCTCCCGGGACCTCGGTCCGCGAGTTGGCGGAGCGGGTGATCGCCACGACCGACGGTTCGCGCGAGGGGGCATAGGCCAGGACTCGCCGCTCGCCCTCGCCGGCGTCGATGAGGTCGACGACCGGGGCGGGACCGGGGTCGACGGTCACCTCGGGTTCGAGGGCATCCGTCCCCTCTGCGGCGGACGAGCCCGGGCCGCCGTCGGCGGGTTTCGCGGCATCGTCCCCGGCGCACGCGGAGGTGCCGGCCACGAGCGTCACGGCCAGCGCCGCCGCGAGGAGACGGTGACCGCGACGAGCGGTTCGGGAGGGGCTGGGGGAGACGGTCGATCGCGGGTCCACGGCCCCGAGCCTAGAGGGTCGCCCACCCGGCGCCGTCGGGCCCGCGGCCGGATCAGGGATACTGGAGCCCATGACGGAGACCAACGGGACGCCGCCCGACGCGTCGGGGCCCACGCCCGGCAGCGCGGCGCCACAGGGTGACTCACCCGCGAGCACTGCGCCCCACGACCCCGCGCCTCACAACCGTGCGCCCCACTACTTCCGGGGCGGGCCGGTGGTCATGCTGGTGATCGCCGCGCTGATCGTCGCCGTAGACCAGATCGCCAAGGTCCTGGCCGTGGCGAACCTGGAGGACTCGAGGCCCATCGAGCTCATCGGCGACACGGTTCGTCTGGTCCTGCTGCGCAACCCGGGCGCCGCGTTCTCCATGGGCACCGAGTTCACGGTGGTGTTGAGCATCGTCGCCACGGTCGTGGTGGCCGGCCTGCTGTGGTTCTCCCGCAGGGTCCACTCCCGGTGGTGGGCGTGGGGCCTCGGACTGATCCTGGGCGGCGCCGCCGGAAACCTGGTGGACCGCTACTTCCGCGCGCCCGGCATCCTGCAGGGCCACGTCGTGGACTACATGGCCGTCGGCTGGTGGCCCGTGTTCAACGTGGCCGACGCCAGCCTGGTCACCGGCGTGATCGTCGTGGCCGTGGCCGTGTTCCGCAACGTCGACTTCGACGGCTCGTGGGTGTCCGAGGCGCTCGCCGGCGACAAGAAGGCCCCTGCCGACCCCGCCGCCCCCGCCCACGAGAAGGACCCCGCCGATGGGTGAGGTCCGCACCTTCCCCGTCCCCGACGGGCTCGACGGCATGCGCGTCGACGCCGGTGTCTCCCGCCTCCTGGGCATCTCGCGGACCGCGGTCGCCGATCTGGCCGGCGAGGGCAAGGTCCTGCTCGACGGGCACACCGTGGGCAAGTCCGACAAGCTCACCGGGATGTCCTGGATCGAGGTCGAGATGCCCGAACCGCGGGCCGAGCCCGCCGTGGTCGCCGAGCCGGTCGAGGGGATGGCGGTCCTGTACTCGGACGCGGACATCGTCGTCGTCGACAAACCGGTCGGTGTCGCCGCGCACGCGTCCGTCGGCTGGACCGGCCCCACGGTGATCGGCGGCCTGGCCGCCGCCGGGTACCGCATCTCCACCTCCGGCCCGCCGGAGCGCAAGGGGATCGTCCACCGCCTGGACGTCGGCACGTCCGGACTGATGGTGGTGGCGGCGTCCGAACGCGCGTACACGCTGCTCAAGCGGGCGTTCCGCGACCGGACCGTCGACAAGACCTACCACGCGCTGGTGCAGGGCCACCCCGATCCGCTGTCGGGGACCATCGACGCGCCGATCGGCCGGCACACCTCGTCGGACTGGCGCTTCGCCGTCACCTCCGACGGCAAGCACTCGATCACCCACTACGACACCCTCGAGGCGCACCAGGCCGCGACGCTGGTGGAGGTCAAGCTCGAGACCGGCCGCACCCACCAGATCCGCGTGCACTTCTCCGCGCTGCATCACCCGTGCGCGGGCGACCTCACCTACGGCGCCGACCCGGTCCTGGCCAGGCGGCTCGGCCTCGAGCGGCAGTGGCTGCACGCGGTGGGGCTGGGCTTCGAGCACCCGGGCGCCGGCTCGCGCGTCGACTTCACCAGCACCTACCCCGACGACCTCCAGCACGCGATCGACGTCCTGCGCTCGGCATGACCCTCGCCGCGCGGGTGCTGAAGATCGCCGGCGTGGGGGTCGTGATCGTGGTGGCGTTGGTCGCGATCCTCACCGCGCTGCGCACCGACCCGCCCCGCAGCCCCGGCGTGATGACCGACGCCCTGGGACCCGAGGACGGCGAACGCGTCGAGGACTACCTCGCCCGCGCGGCCGACTCGCTGGTCACCGCGGGCGGCGGGGGGGATGCCGCACGGGGTTCCGGCGGAGATGACGACGACGACGAGGCCCTCGCCTCCGACCCCGACGCCCGTCGCTGGGCCCTCGTGACCGCAGGCTGGGCGTGGACGGTCCCCGAGGCGGTCGGCGTGGTCCGGGAACTGCCGCGCGTCTCGGGTCTGTACGTGCAGGTGCCGGTCGACGGGGTCGCGATGCCCGTCACCGGGGTGACCCTGGCCGAGCCGGTGACGGGGGAGTCGGGGCGCGAGCCCGTCTTCCACCGCGGCCTCGAGCAGGTGGCCCGGCGGCTCGACGCCGGACCTCCGTCCGGGCCCGGGGTGCCGCAGCCGCCCGACGCCGGGAGGGCAGCCGCCACCGCCGCCCTCACCGTCTCGCGGATCCGTGCCGGTGAGCCGGCGATCATCGGGCTGCTCGCCCGCGGCACCACCGAGCAGTTGCGCGCGGTGGCCGACCAACCGTGGGTCCGCGCGGTCGAGGCCCTGCCGCCGGACGCGGTATGGGAACGCTTCGCCGTCCGCCCGCTGCAGCCGCAGCAGGTCGACGCGGCGTACCCGCTGCCCGACGGCGGCCCCGTCCCGGCCGCCTGACCGGTCCCCGCCCGTCTGACTGGCCCCCACCCCCGAAAGGGCTCGATGTGCGGGGCCGATCCGGGGCCTGGCTAGGGTTGCGCCGGTGAGCAGCGAGGGGCCGAGCCGGCGGGTGAGCAACAGCGAGAAGTCGGTGGCCGGCGGGATGGTCGCCGGCATCGCCGCGTACACCCTCTGGGGGTTCTTCCCCGCGTTCTTCCCGCTGCTCGAGCCCGCCGGTGCCGTCGAGATCGTCGGCCACCGGATCGTGTGGTCGCTCGTCGTCATGGCCGTCGTGCTCACCGTGCTGCGGCGCTGGCGCGACCTGTGGGCCATCGACCGCGTCTCGTGGGCCCGGGTCGGCGGGGCTGCCGTCTTCATCACCGCCAATTGGGGCGTGTACGTGTATGCGGTCAACTCCGAGCGCGTCACCGAGGCCGCCCTCGGGTACACGATCAACCCGCTGGTCAGTGTCCTGCTGGGCGTCCTGTTGTTCCGCGAACGACTCAATCGCCCACAGTGGCTCGCGGTGGCCCTCGCCGTCGTCGCCGTCGGGGTCCTCACCGCCGGATACGGCCACTTCCCGTACCTCTCGGTGATCCTCGCGATGAGCTTCGGCATGTACGGCGTGCTCAAGAAGAAGCTGCGCGTTGACCCGGTGATCGGGATGACGGGCGAGGTGCTGGTGATCGCCCCGTTCGCGCTGGCCCTGCTGCTGTGGCTGGGTGCGACCGGCGCGGGCACGTTCACCACCGACGGCGCCGGGCATTCGGTGTTGCTGGCCACCGCCGGGCTCGTCACCGTGGTGCCGCTGCTGCTGTTCGCCGTGGCCGCGCAGCGCATCCCGCTGGCGACCGTGGGCATGCTGCAGTACATCGTCCCGGTGCTGCAGATGGCCTGGGGACTGCTCGTCGTGGGCGAGCGGCTCGACGCCGTGCAGTGGGTCGGGTTCGCGCTCATCTGGGTCGCGGTGATCGCATTCACGCTGGCCGGCAGGCAGCCACGCTCGGCCCGCGCTGGGGTTTCGGGGACTGTCGGGGATCCGACCTACACTGGCCCGGACGAGTCGTAGGAGGAATGCTGCGTGGGCGGATCCCAGTTCGTGCATCTGCACAATCACACCGAGTTCTCGATGCTCGACGGGATGGCGCAGATCGACCCGCTGTTCGCGGAGGCCTCCCGGCTCGGCATGCCGGCGGTCGGGATGACCGACCACGGCAATATGTACGGCTCGTCGGACTTCTACAAGCAGGCCGTCAAGACCGGCATCAAGCCGATCATCGGGATCGAGGCGTACGTCGCCCCCGAGTCGCGGTTCAACAAGAAGCGCGTGCTGTGGGGCGAGAAGAACCAGAAGAGCGACGACGTCGCGGGCTCCGGCGCGTACACCCACATGACGATGGTCGCCGAGAACGCCACCGGCCTGCGCAACCTCTTCCGCCTGTCCTCGCTGGCGTCCTACGAGGGGCAGCTGGGCAAGTGGGCGCGCATGGACGCCGAGATCCTCGCCGAGCACTCCGAGGGGATCATCGCGACCTCCGGCTGCCCTTCCGGTGAGATCCAGACGCGGCTGCGCCTGGGCCACCGGAAGGAGGCCTACGAGGCCGCGGAGAAGTGGCAGTCGATCTTCGGCAAGGACAACTTCTTCCTTGAGTTGATGGACCACGGGATCGACATCGAGCGCAGGGTCCGCGAGGACCTCCTCACGCTCGGCAAGGACCTGGGGATGCCGCCGTTGGTGACCAACGACTGCCACTACGTCACCCGCGAGCAGGCCCATTACCACGAGGCCATGCTCTGCGTGCAGACCGGAAAGACCCTCGCCGACGAGAACCGCTTCAAGTTCGACGGTGACGGCTACTTCCTCAAGTCCGCCGACGAGATGCGCGCCCAGTGGGACACCGAAGTCCCCGGCGGCTGCGACAACACCCTGTGGATCGCCGAGCGCGTCCAGCCGTACGACGACATCTGGGCCCCCAAGGACCGGATGCCCAAGTTCCCCGTCCCCGACGGCGAGACCGAGGACACCTGGCTGGCCAGGGAGGTCCAGAAGGGCCTGGAGTGGCGGTTCCCGGACGGCGTCCCGCAGGAGTACCTCGACCGCGCCGCGTTCGAGCTCGAGGTCATCAAGGGCAAGGGCTACCCCGGCTACTTCCTCGTGGTCGGTGACCTCATCGAGCACGCCCGCTCCATCGGCATCAAGGTCGGACCCGGCCGAGGCTCGGCCGCCGGCGCCCTGGTCGCGTACGCGCTGAAGATCACCAACATCGACCCGATCGAGCACGGGCTGCTGTTCGAGAGGTTCCTCAACCCCGAGCGTCCGTCGGCGCCGGATATCGATATCGACTTCGACGACCGCCGTCGCGGCGAGATGATCCGCTACGCCTCCGACAAGTGGGGCGCCGACAAGATCGCCCAGGTCATCACGTTCGGCACCATCAAGACCAAGGCCGCCATCAAGGACGCCGCGCGCGTGAACTTCGGCCAGCCCGGGTACGCGATCGCCGACCGGATCACGAAGGCGCTGCCGCCGCCGATCATGGCCAAGGACATCCCGCTGTCCGGGATCACCGACTCCAAGCACGAGCGCTTCGGCGAAGCCGCCGAGGTCCGTCAGCTCATCGAGACGGACCCCGACGTCAAGCGGATCTACGACACGGCCCGCGGGCTCGAGGGCATGGTCCGCCAGGCCGGCGTGCACGCCTGCGCGGTCATCATGTCCTCCGAGCCGCTGCTCGACGTGATCCCCATGTGGAAGCGCGCCCAGGACGGCGCCATCATCACCGGCTGGGACTACCCGTCGTGTGAAGACATCGGCCTGCTCAAGATGGACTTCCTGGGCCTGCGCAACCTCACGGTGATCGGCGACTGCCTGGAGAACATCAAGCTCAACCGGGGCGAGGAGATCGACCTCGACGTCCTGAGCACGGACGACCCCGCGACCTACGAGCTGCTCGCCCGCGGTGACACGCTGGGCGTGTTCCAGCTCGACTCCGGCGGCATGCGCGAGCTGCTCAAGCGGATGAAGCCCACCGGCTTCAACGACATCGTGGCCGCCCTCGCCCTGTACCGCCCCGGGCCGATGGGCATGGGGACGCACTGGAACTACGCCGACCGAAAGAACGGCAAGCAGGAACTGGTGCCCATCCACCCCGAGCTCGAGGAACCGCTCCGGGAGATCCTCGGCGAGACCCACGGCCTGATCGTGTACCAGGAGCAGATCATGGCCATCTCCCGCGAACTCGCGGGATACACGGCCGGTGAGGCCGACGGCTTCCGTAAGGCCATGGGCAAGAAGAAGGCCGAGGTGCTGGCCGCCGAGTACGAGAAGTTCTCCGGCGGCATGTTCGAGCGCGGCTTCTCCAAGGACGCCGTCGACGCACTGTGGGGCACCATCGAGCCCTTCGCCTCGTACGCGTTCAACAAGTCGCACGCGGCCGGCTACGGCCTCGTCTCCTTCTGGACCGGCTACCTCAAGGCCAACTACCCGGCCGAGTACATGGCCGCGCTGCTCACCTCCGTCGGCGACGACAAGGACAAGGCCGCCCTGTACCTGTCCAACTGCCGCCAGATGGGCATCAAGGTCCTGCCGCCGTCGGTCAACGAGTCGCGGACCAACTTCCTGTCGGTGGGCACCGACATCCGCTTCGGACTGGGCGCGGTGCGCAACGTCGGCGCCCAGGTGGTGGACTCTATCGTCGCCGCCCGCGAGGCGAAGGGCGAGTTCGGCGACTTCTCGGACTACCTGGCCAAGATCGACCAGACCGCCTGCACCAAGAAGGTCACCGAGTCGCTCGTCAAGGCCGGCGCCTTCGACTCGCTCGGCCACCCGCGCAAGGGACTGTTCCTGGTCCACGCCGACGCGGTGGAATCGGTGATGTCCACCAAGAAGGCCGAGGCGGTGGGTCAGTTCGACCTGTTCGGCGGGGGAGATGACGCCGAGGCCGACTCGGGCTTTGGCGACGTCTTCGCCGTCCGGGTCCCCGACGAGGAATGGGACATCAAGCAGAAGCTCGCCCTGGAACGCGAGATGCTGGGCCTGTACGTGTCCGGGCACCCGCTCGACGGGCTCGAGGCCGCCCTGGAGGCCAAGACCGACACCACCATCGCCACGATCCACGAGGGCGAACTCGCGCACGGCACCGCCGTGACGATCGGCGGGATCATCTCCGGCGTCGACCGGCGGGTCAACAAGAACGGCGAGCCGTGGGCGATCGTCACCATCGAGGACTTCAACGGCAGTGTCGAGGTGCTGTTCTTCCCCAAGACGTACCGTCTCGCGGCGATGGACATCGCCGAGGACGCGGTGGTGCTGGTCAAGGCACGCATCAACATCCGTGAGGACCGCGTCTCGGTGTTCGGCGACACCCTCGAGGTGCCCGACCTGGTCGTCGGTGGCAACGGGGCTCCGCTGGCGCTCACCCTGCCGACGCGGATGTGCACCATCGAGACCGTCACTGCGCTCAAGCAGGTCCTGGGGCGGCACCCCGGACCGTCGGACGTGCACCTGCGGTTGGTCAACGGAAGTTCGTCGACCGTCCTGAGGCTCGACGACCACCTGCGGGTCGAGACCTCGTCCTCGCTGATGGGCGATCTCAAGGCGCTGCTCGGCCCCGGCTGCCTCACGGGCTGACCGGGTTGACGGTGATCGTGGGCGCGGTGGGACACTGGTGGCTGTGACCGTCACCGATTCCGCCACGACCCAGGTCGTCACCCCCGACGACATCGACGCCGCCGCCCGCCGGATCGGTGACGTGGTCCGGTGCACCGACCTCCAGGTCAGTGAGCGGCTGAGCGAGCAGACCGGCGCGCACATCCTGCTCAAGCGGGAGGACCAGCAGGACGTCCGCTCGTACAAGATCCGCGGCGCCTACAACCTCATGGCGCAGCTGAACAGCGACGAGCGCAGTGCCGGCGTCGTGACGGCCAGCGCCGGCAACCACGCCCAGGGCGTCGCCTTCGCCTGCCGGGTGCTGGGCATCAACGGCCGGATCTACGTGCCGACCAACACGCCCAAGCAGAAGCGCGACCGGATCCTCGCCCACGGGCGGAACTCGGTCGAGCTCGTGGTGACGGGGACGAACTTCGACGCCGCCCAGACCGCCGCCCGAGCCGACGCCGCGCGCACCGGGGCGACCATGGTCCCGCCGTTCGACCACCCCGACACCATGGCGGGACAGGGCACGATCGCCGCCGAGATCCTCGCCCAGCTCGACGAGACGCCCGATGCCGTGGTGGTCCCCGTCGGCGGTGGCGGGCTGGTCGGTGGGCTGGCGACCTACCTCGCCGAGTACGCGCCGGACTGCAAGATCATCGCCGTCGAGCCCACCGGGGCCCCGTCCCTGACCCGGGCGCTCGAGGCGGGGGAGCCGGTCACCCTCGACACCGTCGACACCTTCGTGGACGGCGCCTCCGTCGCACGGCTGGGGGAGTTCCCGTTCGGGGTCATCTCCTCGATGACCGAGCGGATCCAGGTCCTCACCGTCGACGAGGGCGCGGTCTGCACCGAGATGCTGGAGCTGTACCAGAACGAGGGGATCATCGCGGAGCCCGCCGGGGCACTGGCGGTGACCGCGCTGGAGCAGCTCGAGATCGACGAGGGTGCCACCGTCGTCTGCCTGGTCTCCGGTGGCAACAACGACGTCTCGCGGTACAGCGAGATCATCGAACGCTCCCTGGTCCACAAGGGACTCAAGCACTACTTCCTGGTGAAGTTCCCGCAGGAGCCCGGCCAGCTGCGCCGCTTCCTCGACGAGGTGCTGGGGCCCGAGGACGACATCACGCAGTTCGAGTACCTCAAGCGAAACAACCGCGAGTACGGCGCCGCGCTCGTGGGCATCGAGCTGGGCTCGGCCACCGGCCTGCACTCGCTGCTCGAGCGCATGGACGCCTCCCGCATCGACTGTGAGCGCCTCGAGCCGGGCACCGCGGCGTACGAGTACCTGACCTGACCTGATTTCACGCGCGGGCGGCGTCCACCGTGACGTCGTCTCAGCGCGTCCGCAGCACCGCGAAGCCGAACGCCTGGCAGAACACCGAGTCGTCGTCGGCGACCGCGCCCGAGGCGAACACCGCCTCGCCGGTCAGCGGGACCCGCGACGGCTCGGTGCCCAGGTTCACCACCAGCGCCAGCGACCCGCGGTGGACCACGAGCCATCGGTTGTCGTCGGCCTCCACCCCGCAGTCGACCCTGACCGAGCCCAGCCACGGGTCGCTGAGCTCGGGCTCGGCCTTCCGCAGAGCGATGAGCGCACGGTAGGTCCGCAGGATCTCGGCGTGCTCATCGACCGACTGCTCCGTGCGGTCGAGCACCGAGCGACGGAACGTCTCCGGATCCTGCGGGTCCGCCACGGTTTCCGGATCCCAGCCCATCGCCGCGAACTCGCGGGTCCGGCCCTGGCGGACCGCCTCGGCCAGCTCCGGCTCGGGATGCGAGGTGAAGAAGCAGAACGGCGTCCGCGCGCCCCACTCCTCACCCTGGAACAGCATCGGGGTGAAGGGCGAACAGAGGACGATGGCGGCCTTGGCCAGCTGCTGCTGCGGAGTGAGGTTCATCGACGGCCGATCGCCGGCCGCGCGATTGCCCACCTGGTCGTGCGTCAGCGTGTAGGCCACGAAGCGCGACCCCGGCACCCGGCTCACATCCAGCGGCCGCCCGTGCACACGCCCACGGAACGCCGAGTAGGTCCCGGCGTGCAGGAATGCCCCGGTGAGCACCTGCCGCAGCGACTCGAGCGACCCGAAGTCGGCGTAGTAGCCCTGGCGCTCCCCGGACACGGCGGCGTGGACGGCGTGGTGCACGTCGTCGTCCCACTGCCCGTCCAGCCCGATGCCGCCGCCCTCACGCGCGGTGACCGTCCGCGGATCGTTCTGATCCGACTCCGCCACCAGCGACAACGGCCGTCCGAGATGGGTCGCCAGCGACTCCACCTCCACCGCCAACTGTTCCAGCAGATGCACCGCCGAGGCGTCGTGCAGCGCGTGCACCGCATCCAGCCGCAGCGCGTCCACGTGGAACTCGTCGAACCAGCGCAGCGCGTTGTCGATGATGTACCGCCGCACCTCGCCCGAGTGCTCACCGTCCAGATTGAGCCCGGACCCCCACGGCCCGTCCGCGGCCGACAGGTACGGCCCGAACTCCGGCAGGTAGTTCCCGGACGGGCCCAGGTGGTTGTAGACCACGTCCAGACACACGGCCAACCCGCGAGCGTGGCAGGCGTCGACGAACTGCTGGAACGCGTCCGGCCCTCCGTACGGCTCGTGCACCGCGAACCACGCCACCCCGTCGTAGCCCCAGCCGTACTCGCCGTTGAACGCGTTGAGCGGCATCACCTCGACCATGTCCACGCCCAGCTCGACCAGCTCGTCGAGGTGCTCGATCGCGCTGGTCAGCGTCCCGCCGGCCGAGAACGTGCCCACGTGCATCTCGTAGATCACCGATCCGGCCAGCTGCCGTCCCGTCCACGCCTGGTCCGTCCAGCGGGACTCCTCGAGGCGGTGTACCCGAGACAGCCCGTGGACCCCGTTCGGCTGACGCGGCGACCGCGGGTCGGGCCGCGGCGGGCTGACCTCGTCGTCGTCGCCGGTCACCACGAACCCGTAGTCCCTGCCCTGCTCCCGGGGGGTGCCGGACGTCCACCAGCCGCCCGGGGCGCGTCGCATCGGAACAGGGTCGGAGTCGGGGGAGTCCAGCACCAGCCCCACCGCGCGGGCCTCGGGCGCCCAGACGGAGAACATCTCGTCGCGCGGGGTGGCGGCGGGGACGGTCGTGGCGGGCGCGCTCGTGTCGGTCGGGGTCGCTTGGCTCGGTGAGGTCACACCGCCCAGCGTAGGGAAAACGTGCCGCCGCGGGGAGAGGCGAGCGACCACCGTCGGCCGACCTGTGCCCATCCACGACCGACGGCGATACTGGGGACATGACCGACTCCCCGCCCCGCGTGCTCCGGCTCACCGCCGGACCGGACGTGAGGGGGGAGTACGAGGAGAAACGCTCCAGGTTCGTGGCCGTGCTGAGACGGTGCGACGACGAGGAGGACGCCCGCGCCCTGATCGCCGAACTCCGGGCCGCGCACCCGTCGGCTCGCCACCACTGCAGTGCCTTCATCGTGGACGTTCCCGGGGCCAGCCGAATCGAGCGGTCAAACGACGACGGCGAGCCCTCCGGCACCGCCGGGACACCCATGCTGGACGTGCTGCGGGGAAGTGGCCTGACCGGGGTGTGCGCGGTCGTGGTCCGGTGGTTCGGCGGCACCAAGTTGGGCACCGGCGGGCTGGCGCGGGCCTACTCGGCGGTGGTGTCCGGGGCGGTCGACTCCGCGTGGCGGGGCGGTCGCGTGGCGGAGGTGACCCGTACCCCGGCGTGGACGGCCGAGGTCGACCACTCGGTGGCCGGCGGGCTCGAGGGGGCGCTGCGCTCCGCCGGGGCCTGGGTGATGAATGTCGACTACGGCCGGCGCGTGCGGTTGACCGTCGCGGGGGAGTTAACCGTGGTCGGGCCGATCTTGGCCGCCCGCACCTCCGGCGGGGTCGAGTGGGAGTCCGCAGGGGTGGCCACCACCGAGAACGCGGCCGTTCGCCGGGATGTGGAATCCTGACTACATGAGCATGCAGCCCTACCAGCCGAACTCGATCGAGCAGCAGAAGCAGCAGGTCCGCAAGGATGCGCGCACCACCGCTATCGCTCTGGGCGTGACGGCCGTGTCGCTGCCGATCGCGCTGTTCGCGAGCTCGTTCTTCACCGTGGTGGCGATCCTCGCCGCCATCGTGGCGATCTACAACGGCAACAAGGTCCGCAAGGCCATCTCCGGCAAGCCCGACCAGAAGCGCGAGCTGTACTGACGCCAACCGTGCTGATCCGGCTGCGGCCCGGGTGGGCGCAGTCGCGGCGACGGCTCAATCGAGCCCGCCGCAGCCGAGCCCGGCTCAACCGAACCCGCCTCAGCCGAGCCCGGATCAGCCGTGGCGGCGCACCACGTCGGACAGGTCGGCGCGCTCGGCCCGGAACGTGTTGGCGGGGTGGTCCGCGTCGGCGTAGCCGAATGCGATCCCACAGACGATGAGGCGGTCCTCGGGGATCTGCAGGTGCTCGCGAACCGCATCCGAGTACAGAGCGATCGCTGCCTGGGCACATGTGGCGACGCCCAGCGACGTGGCAGCTGCCAGGAACGTCGACACGTAACCACCGCAGTCCACCGCCCCGTACGTGCCCAGGCCCGCGTCCGAGGTGATCACCGCGACGTGCGGGGCGCCGAAGAAGCGGTAGTTCTCCAGCATCTGACGCAGCCGGGCGTCCTTGTCAGACCGCTCGATGCCGAGCGCCGAGTAGAGCCCGAAGCCGCTCGCCCGGCGGCGGTCGCCATACACACCGTCATACCGCTCCGGGGCGGGAAAATCCGAGCGCATGTCGTTGGAGAGCACATGGTCGGTGAGGTGCTTGCCGAACGCGGCCGTCGCCTGCCCCGTCACCAGCTCGACCTGCCATGCCTGCGAGTTGCACCACGATGCGGTGCGCTGGGCCATGCGGAAGATCCGGTCGATCGTCTCCTCCGGGACCGGCTCGGAGGTGAATCCCCGGCAGCTGTAGCGGTCGTCGAGGAGCTGCTCCAGCGTGGCGGCGGCGTCTACGGTCGCTGACGCGGACACTGCGTCCTTGGTGGACGACTCGGCTGTGTTGGTCATGGGTCCTCCGGGGGCACTGTCGACAGGTGTGAGCCCAAGTCTCGCACGCGGCCCGGTTCGGCAGGGGCGGCCGGGCCAGCAGGAGCGCCCGGGCCTGCGGCGCGCATCCGAACCTTCCATCATCCCGCCGGCCCCAATCCGCCGATCCTTAACCCGCCGATCCTTAACCCGCCGATCGGTCGGCGATCCACCAGGCGGGATCGCTCGGTGGATCGTAGTTAGATCTGCGGTTGTCGCGAAAGGCCGGCAATGCGTGACCGTGATATCCACAGGGGCCTTCCCCCTCCACAGGTGGTGCGCTCCGGGTGCTCATTGGCGGCATGTCGATCACGGCGCCCGGCCATTATCGGGTCGTGACTGACATCAGCGAACTGCGATCCCTCCTCCTGACGGCCTCTCGGTTGCGAGCCGACGGTATGACCTCTCAGCGGATGAGCCGGGCGGTCTCCTCAGGCGATCTGGTCCGTCTCAGACCGGGCTACTACGTGGACGGCGTAGCCCGCCGACTTCCGAAAGGGGAGAGGCACCTGCTGAACGTGTTGGCCGCGGATGCGGCGCTCGACTCGCCGGTGTTCTCGCACGCATCCGCGGCTCTCATATACGGCTTGCCCTCGTGGGGACTGCCTCTGGGAAAGGTTGCGGTCTCGGCAGACCATCAGTGCTGGCGAACCCACACGACCCGGGCGATGAAGCATCATCTCGGCGCTCTCCGCGAGGACGAGGTGACCCGGGTTGATGGCCTGCGAGTCACTGCTCCCGCGCGCACGGTGATGGATCTCGCGCGGACCGTTGGTCGGGATGCGAGTGTGGCCGTCGCGGATGCTGCACTCCACGGTGAACTGATCGACCCGGCCGCTCTGGACCGCGCGCTCGAGGAATCGGCCGGGCGCTCGGGGATCAGGAGAGCCCGGGTGTCTATGGCGTTGACCGATGGCCGGAGCGAGAGCGTGGCCGAGACGCTCAGCCGCCTGACGCTGGCCGACTTCGGACTCCCGGCGCCGGAGACCCAGGCGGACATCATCGGCAGGCACGGCAACCGCATCGCCCGCGTGGACTTCCTGTGGCGCGAGTTCGGGGTGATAGGGGAGTGCGACGGGTTCGGCAAGTACTTCGACGGCGCGGACAGTGCAGAGGTGAGGCGCCGACTCGGCCGTGAGAAGGACCGGGATGCCGAGCTTCTTGCTCTCGGCTATCGGATCCTGCACTGGCGGTGGGCGGATCTCGAGCAGCCGCGCCTGTTGGCAGAGAAAGTCCGTCGGGTCCTTTATCCCGTCGCGGCCTGAGCCCCGGGGTCCGGCACCCGCCTGGAAAACCTGCACCCGCCACGATGGTTCGCGGGCGTGGTCGGTGATGCACCGATCGGATGACGATCCGCCGACGGAGATCCCTCGGTGGATCGCACCCGGATCGGTGGATCGCACACAGGTCGGTTGATCGCACGCGGATCGGTGGATCGCACACAGGTCGGTGGATTTCAGGCACCCCCGGCGGCCAGGGTTATCCTCGCGCCATGAGTGTTCGGGTGGACGCGTGGACGTGGTCGGTGCGGTTGTTCCCA
The DNA here is from genome assembly GCF_017168155.1 of Dietzia sp. KRD202. Lineage (NCBI taxonomy): Bacteria > Bacillati > Actinomycetota > Actinomycetes > Mycobacteriales > Dietziaceae > Dietzia > Dietzia sp. KRD202. Next base: position 399,493 of record NZ_JABFAN010000016.1, read on the forward strand.
TCGCGGACCAAGGCGGCGGCCGCCTGCCGTGGCGGGCACGTCAAGGTCAACGGCGAGGCGGTGCAGCCGTCGAAGCCGGTCGTACCCGGCGACCGCGTGCAGGTCACCGGCGCCCTCGGGCGGGTCCGCATCCTCGAGGTGGTGCGGACGGTCAACAAGCGGGTCGGCGCCCCGGTGGCCGCGACCTGCTACATCGACCATTCGCCCCCGCCTCCGCCCAAGGAGGTCCTGGTCTCCCAGCCGCGGCGGGACCGCGGCGCCGGACGGCCCACCAAGCGGGAGCGGAGGGAGACCGACCGACTGCTGGGCCGCGACTGAGGGCCTCGCGACTGAGGGCCCGGCGACTGGGCGACCCGGCGACTGGGCGACCCGGCGAGCTCGCGAGTCAGCCGTCCTCGCGGATGATCACCACGACCGCCGTCTCGCTGAGCAGCTCGCCGAGATCGACGCGGCCCGAGATCGGCGACCCGTCCGGGCGGACCGACCACGACCCCTCCGGCAAGAGCACCTCGGTCCCGGTGAACTCCGCGGCGGGTAGCACCGCGGTGCGCCGCCGCGCGATCATCCCGACTGCTGGCCGATCATCGACGGCCCGCGTGAACGCCACCACGTCGGAGGCGGCGGGCCCCTGCACTGGTAGCGGCACGTACGCCCCGCCGGCCAGGGTCTCCGGATGCGCCCGCCGCAACCGCAGCAGCTCGCGGACCAGCACGAACTTCGGGTGTCCCGCGCGGGCGACGCCGCCGGAGCGCAGCGGCCCGTAATCAACGAACCGGCGGTTGTCGGGGTCGACGAGGGAGTCCTCCCACACCTCGGTCCCCTGGTAGACGTCGGGGATGCCGGGGCCGAGCAGCTGCGCGGCCTTGGCGATCAGCGAGTTGTCCCGGCCCGCCGGCGCGATGCGCTCGACGAACGGCCCGAGCACCCCGCCGCCGGAGTCGATCAGAGCATCGATCCACCGGTGCACGCCGGACTCGAACTCGGCATCTGGATCAGTCCACGTGGTGTGGACGGCGGCCTCACGCATCGCCTTGTCGGCGTAGTCGTGCAGGCGCGACCGCATTTCGTCGGTCGGTCCGCCCCGCTCGGGCCACACACCCACGATCACCTGGAGCAGAAAGTATCCGGCGTCCTCGGCGGGCGGCGGGAACCGGTCGAACACGCGCGAGACGAGGTCGGCCCACTCGTCGGGGAGTTGCGAGAGCACCGAGATCCGCGCGCGGACGTCCTCGCCGCGCTTGGTGTCGTGGGTGCTCAGGGCCGTCATCGCCAGCGGGGTGTCGCGGGCCCGTTCGGCCATCGTCAGGTGGAACGCCTCGACGGGCAGGGCCATCCGCCCGGGGGAGCCGCCGACCTCGTTGAGTGAGACGAGCCGCCCGAGCCGGTAGAACAACCGGTCCTCCTCGGCCTTGGCGGTGGCGGCGCCGGTGACCTGCGCGAGCCGGGTGGACGTCTCGCCGCCGCGGGCCAGCGCCCCGGCCAGGAGCCCCAGCGCGGGTGCCAGCCCGGGCCGCTGCCGACGCAGCTCCCCGAGGATCGTGGGCAGGGTGCCACGCAGGACGGGGTAGTCGGCGCGGTAGAACGGCGTGCGCGCGACCACCGAGATCAGCGCTTCCCGGAGGAGGGCGTCCTCGTCGTCGTCGCTTCCATACCCGTCGACCCCGGACCCGTCGACCCCGGATCCGTCCGGCCCCACAGCGGCCTCGCGGCGCACCGCGCGCGCCAACCGCGCCAGCTCGGGCGCAAGATCCTCCTCCACGATCTGCCGCTTGAGTTCGGCGGACTGGGCGTGGACCTGGTCCTCGTCGCCGGGGCCGCCGCTGTACCGTCGGGCCAGTTCCGACAGCGGGCCCTCACCGCGGGGGTCGACGAGCAGCTGGTCGATCAGCCGCAGTGCGTCGTACCCGGTGGTGCCGTCGACGCCCATGGTGGGGTCGAGCACCTCGGGCGGGGTCGAATCGGTACCGGGCGCGAGGATCTTCTCCACCAGCAGCACACGGTCGTCACCGGCGACTTCCCGCAGCCGACGCGCGTACCCGACGGGGTCGGCGAGTCCGTCCGGGTGATCGACGCGGATGGCGTCGACGAGGTCCTCCTCGCACCATCGGCGCACCTCGGCGTGGGTGGCGTCGAAGACCGCGGGGTCCTCCTGTCGCAGCCCGGCCAGCCCGGTCACGGTGAAGAACCGCCGGTAGCCCAGCAGCGGCTCTCGCCAGTGCACGAGGCGGTAGTGCTGACGGTCGTGGACCTCCTGCGCGGTGCCGTCGGCGGTGCCCGGGGTGATGGGGAACCGATGGTCCTAGAAGCCGAGTTCGGCCTCGCCGGAGTCGGTGTCGGTGGGTGCGACGACGACGAGGTCGGCCACGTCGTCCGGTGACCCCAGGACGGGGATCGCGATCTTGCCGTCTGCCCCGTTCGCGTCCTCGGTGTCGAAGTCGAAGAACGGGAAATGCGGCGAGTCGGGGCCCCGCTTCAGCGCGTCCCACCACCACGGGTTGGCCGCCGGCTCGTCCACGCCGAGGTGGTTGGGGACGATGTCCACCACGAGACCCAGCCCGTGGGCCCGGCACGCCGCACGCAGTGAGCGCAGTGCGTCGATCCCGCCGAGTTCGGCCGAGACCGTGGTCGGGTCCACGACGTCGTACCCGTGGGTGGATCCGGGTGTGGCGGTCAGGACGGGCGAGAGGTACACCGCGCCGACGCCGAGGTCGGCCAGGTAGGGCACGAGCTCCTCGGCGTCGGCCAGGGTGAAGCCTCGGCCGTCGGGGTCCGAGGCGGGGGTGCGCAGCTGGAGGCGGTAGGTGCTCGCCAGCGCGGCGCCCCGGCTCGGCCCGGCCCCGGTCCCTGTCTCGTCCTCGGCGGCCATGCTCAGCTGACCTTGCGCAGCACGATCGTGCAGCGGTCGGCCACGGTGATGGTGCCGTCCGAGCTCAACTCGTCCGCGCGCTCCTCGAGATGGTCGGCGGTGTCCAGGACGACCTCCCACTTCTCGGCGTAGTCGGCGCCGAGCAGGGAGAACTCGATGGGCTCGTGGTGGGCGTTGAACAGCATGAGGAACGAATCGTCCACGATCCGCTGACCGCGCACGTCCGGCTCGTGGATCCCCTCGCCGTTGAGGTACACGGCCATGGACTTGCCGAACCCGGAGTCCCAGTCCTTGCTGGTCATCTCCGAGCCCTCCGGGGTGAACCACCCGATGTCCTGCGGTTCCTCCTCGCCACGCAGCGGGGAGCCGAAGAACCGGCGGCGACGGAACACGGGGTGGTCCTTGCGCAGCTGGACCAGGTTCCGGGTGAAATCCAGGAGGTCCTGCTTCTCCTCGTCCAGGTCCCAGTCCATCCAGGAGATCTCGTTGTCCTGGCAGTAGACGTTGTTGTTGCCGCCCTGGGTGCGGGCGATCTCGTCGCCGTGGGCGATCATCGGCGTGCCCTGCGACAGGATCAACGTGGTGAGGAGGTTGCGCCGCTGGCGGTGGCGCAGCTGGATGATCTCGGGGTCGTCGGTGGGGCCCTCGACCCCGCAGTTCCAGGAGCGGTTGTGGCTCTCGCCGTCGTTGCCGTCCTCACCGTTGGCGTCGTTGTGCTTCTCGTTGTAGCTCACCAGGTCGTTGAGCGTGAACCCGTCGTGGGCGGTGACGAAGTTGATCGACGCGTTGGGGCGGCGACCGGTGTGCTCGTACAGGTCCGAGGACCCGGTCAGTCGCGAGGCGAACTCGCCCAGGGTCGCGGGCTCGCCGCGCCAGAAGTCGCGCACCGTGTCGCGGAACTGGCCGTTCCACTCGGTCCACAGCGGTGGGAAGTTGCCCACCTGGTAGCCGCCCTCGCCGACGTCCCAGGGTTCGGCGATGAGCTTGACCTGGCTGACGATGGGGTCCTGCTGGACGAGGTCGAAGAACGAGGACAGCCGGTCGACGTCGTGCAGGCCGCGGGCCAGGGCGGAGGCGAGGTCGAAGCGGAACCCGTCGACGTGCATGTCGAGGATCCAGTAGCGCAGCGAGTCCATGATGAGCTGCAGGGAGTGCGGGTGCCGGACGTTGAGCGTGTTCCCGGTGCCCGTGTAGTCCATGTAGTGCTGCTCGTCGCCCTCGACCAGCCGGTAGTAGGCCTGGTTGTCGATACCGCGGAAGCCGATGGTGGGGCCCATGTGGTTGCCCTCGGCGGTGTGGTTGTAGACCACGTCGAGGATCACCTCGATATCGGCTTCGTGGAACGCCTTGACCATGGCCTTGAACTCGCTGACCGCGTCGCCGGGCCGGTCGGAGAACGCGTACTCGTTGTGGGGCGCCAGGAACCCGAAGCTGTTGTAGCCCCAGTAGTTGCGCAGGCCCATGTCGATGAGTCGTTGGTCCTGCATGAACTGGTGCACCGGCATGAGTTCGATGGCGGTGACGCCCAGGTCGGTGAGGTAGTCGATGATCGCCGGGTGGGCCATCCCCGCGTAGGTGCCGCGCATCTCGGCGGGGATGTCCGGGTGCGTCGCGGTCATGCCCTTGACGTGCGCCTCGTAGATCACCGTGTTGTGGTACTCGTGCCCGGGGGCGCGGTCGTTGCCCCAGTCGAAGTACGGGTTGATCACGACGGTGGTCATGGTGTGCCCGAGGGAGTCGTCGGTGTTGCGCTCGTCCGGGTTGTCGAGGTCGTAACTGTGCAAACTCGGGTCCCCGTCGAAGGAGCCGTCGAAGGCCTTGCCGTACGGGTCCATGAGCAGCTTGGACGCGTCACACCGCAGCCCGTCGGAGGGTTCGTACGGACCGTGGACGCGGAACCCGTACCGCTGACCGGGCGTCACGCCGAACAGGTAGCAGTGCCAGATGTGGTAGTCGACCTCGACGAGCTCGATACGCTGTTCGCCGCCGTCGTCGTCGATCAGACAGAGCTCCACGCGCTCGGCGACCTCTGAGAACAGGGAGAAGTTCGTGCCGGTGCCGTCGTAGGTGGCCCCCAGCGGGTAGGGGGTACCGGGCCAGGCTCGGATGAGCTCCGGGGCGGACTGCGTCTCGTCGTCTTGGGTCACCCGACCCAGGGTAGTGCCTGAGGGCCGTCCGGACGTGGCCGTGCAGGCGGAGGCGGGTCGTGGGCTCCGTCGGCCACCCGCAAGCAGGTCACCGCCGGCCGTTCACCGCCAGCTGTTCACCACCAGCCGGTCGCGGGCCCCAGCTGACGCGCCAGCTCCCCGGAGGCGGACCGGACCCACGAACCCGAGAGGTGGTGGGAGTCGTGGTAGACGATCACGTTGCCGACCACGGCGGGGCAGTCCTCGGGGTCGCACAGGCCGTCGGTGAGGTCGAGCAGCCGAACCGAGTCGAGGCCCGCGGCGGCGATCGCGGCGGGGTTGATGGGGGAGATGGAGCGCTCCCGCGGCATGCCGCACTCTTCCGGGGTGCCGCCGGCACCGAGGCAGTCGCTGGCGCGGATGGGTCCGCGTCCCTGGTTGAGCCACGGGGTGTCGCGGATGGCGATGACGCCGATGCCCTGCTCGCCGAGCGCGCGCCACAGGTCGACGTATTGGCGGGGCGTGACGTCGGGGCCCACGACCCCGACCGGGCGGGTGGCCGTGGTGAACACGAAGTCGGGATCCAGTCCGACGAGGGCGGCGAGTGCCTCCGGGGTCCACTCCGCGCAGCTCTCGTACAGCGGTTCATCGCCGTCGGAGACCGAGGCGTCGAGCGTGAGGGGGCAGCCCATCTTGAGGACGGTGACCACCCGGAAGCCGTAATGCCGGCCGACCTCGTCGAGGCCGCTGATCCAGTGTTCGGCGTGCGACCCGCCCGTGAGCGCGATGGTGCGGGGGGAGGTGACGTCGCCGTACACGCACATCTCGACCTCCGTCGACTCGAAGGTCGAGATGCAGCCGTCCATGGTGCTGGCGGGGAGGTCATTGCCGACCTGGAGCAGGGAGGGTACGTAGGGGGCGTCGTCGGGTGCGGGGACGCCCTCGAAGAACGCCCGCGCTCCGGGGTGGTCCGGGTCGGTGAGGGAGTCGACGTACGGGACGGACGAACGGGAGCCGGAGGTGGCGCTCCACCAGCCGACGGTCCCCAGGCTGGCAACGACGGCGACGACGACGACGACGCTCGCCCCCACGAATCGCTTCTGCTCACGGGCCGAACGGGCCGGGCCGCCCCGCTGCCGGTCGCGTGCCGCCGCCGCCGGGGTGGTGCGTCCCCGCGCCCGGCTGGCCATGCGGAGCGGGCGCTCGACGTACTTCTCGGTGAGGAGCGCCAGCACGAGCGAGACGACGATGATGGTCAGGCCGGAGACCAGCGTGATCTCGGCTTCGCGGTCGTGGGACAGCCACAGGATGAGCAGCGGCCAGTGCCACAGGTACAGCGAGTAGGAGATGTCGCCGAGCCGCCGGAACACCCGTCCGGACAGGAGCCAGGTGACGGGGTCCTTGGCCGGGGTGGCGCGCTGCCCGACCGGGAGGTTGCCGCCGAGGATGATGAGCAGGGCGCCGCCGATGGGGTACCAGGCGAGCGGGCCGGGGAAGTGGGCGGCGCCGTCGAAGAAGAAGCCGGTGCTCACCACCAGGAAGAGTCCGGCGACGGTGGTGAGCAGCCGCAGGGGCCACGGCAGGACGATTCCGGCCAGCAGGATGGCCACCAGGCCGCCGATGAGCAGTTCCCACATGCGGGCGCCGGTGTCGTAGTAGTTCCACGCCTGATTGTCGGCCTGTCCGAGGACGGCCCACCACACCGAGGCGGCGGTGCCCGCGGCGACGATGCCCACGAGAAGCCATTTCGGAGTGCCCCTGCGGACGATCAGGCGCCAGAGGGCGGTCCCGCCCAGGATCACCGCCAGGGCGACCACATAGAACTGGCCCTGCACGGACATGGACCACAGGTGCTGCAGCGGGGAGATGGTCGCGTCGGCGGCGACGTAGTCGGACGCGGTCAGCGCCAGTTCCCAGTTCTGGTAGTACAGCAGCGAGGCGACGGTCTGCTCGAAGATCGTCGACCATTGGGTGGGCGGCTTGACGAGCACCGTGCCCAGCACGGTGGCGGCGATCGTCACCACCAGCGCCGGGTACAGCCTGCGGACAAGCCGCTTCAGGTGGGGAAGCGGGGAGAGCGGCGTGCCGGGGTCGCCGGCGCCGCGCAGGAGCGAGCCGAGGAAGAAGAAGCCGGACAGGGTGAGGAAGACGTCCACGCCGCCGGAGACGCGGCCCATCCAGATGTGGAAGACCACCACCAGCGCGATCGCGAGGCCACGCAACCCGTCGATGTCGTGTCGGTAGGCCATCTTCCCGCGGCGCCGCCCAGCGGGCGCGGGAGGAGAGATGGTGGCCACTGGCGGGTACTTCCTGACGTGTCGTCCGGTGGGTCGGTGGGGGCCCGGCCCGGCGTCCGGGCACCGTGCCGTACACCGGCGGAGCCGGGTCCGATTACACCACAACGGGTCGGCACCACCGGCGTTGGTACAGTCCGTGCGCATGACCAGCCCGTCGTCGACATCGTCGTCCCCGCCGTCGTCGACCACGGCCCCGCACCGCGGCGGTGCGGCCCGATTCGCGGCGTCGACCCTGCTCGGCGTGGTGGGCCCGTTCGTGGTCGCGCTGCTGCTGTGGATCGTCGCGGCGCCCCGGGCGGAGCTGTTGTCGGTCGGTGACGGCCGGGGTCTCCGGCTACCGGACTCGGGGGTGGACGGTGGCAGCCAGCTGCTCGTGTTCATCGTCCTGTCGGGGTTCGCGACCGTGTGTGCGGTCATGGTCCTGTGGCGGCGTCACCCGCACCTGCGGCGGCCGGATGGCGTCCCGGCGCTCGTGCTGCTGCCGGGTGTGGCCTGCGCGATCGCGGCTGCGGCCGCGACGCCTCTGGCAGACGTGGTCGCGGCGCCCCCGGATGACGTCCCCTACGGCGAGGTGGTCCGGCAGGCTCCGGCGGTCGGGAGTCTGTTCTTCGACCGCATGGTCTTCGGCACGTCCGGCCCGTCATGGGACTGGTTCCCGCCGGGTCTCGACTGGGTGGTGTTCGGGGTGATGATCGCGGCGTTCACGGTGGCGGTGCTGGCGTACCTCGCAGACCCCGAGGCCCCCGTCAGCCCACCCCCGCCGGCGGCCGCAGCGTAGCGAACTGGTCGGTGATCCGGAGGCGCCGTTCTGCGAACGTGTACAGCGCCGCCGGCCGGCCGCCCGTGGGCCCGGGGGGAGCGCTGCGTCCGCACCGCACGAGCTCACCGCGGCGGGTCAGGACGCGCTGGAGGTTGGTCGGGTCCACCGGGTGGCCGAGGGCGGCGCCGTAGAGCTGCGCGAGGTGCGACAGCGTGAACTCCACGGGCGCCAGGGCGAACCCCAGGGTGGAATACGAGAGCTTGGCGGCGAGGCGGGCGCGGGCGCGGGCGACGATCTCGGCGTGGTCGTAGACGGTGTCGGGGAGATGGTCGACCCGGAACCAGGCGGTGTCGTCGGGGATGGCGGGATCCGCATCGCTGGGCAGGACACCGAGGAATCCGGAGGCGAACACGCGCCGGCCGGGTATGCGGGCGGGGTCCGAGAATTCCGCGACCGATTCCAGGTGGCTGAGCGAGCGCACGTCGACCTTCTCGGCGAGCTGCCGGGTGGCGGAGGCGGGCAGGTCCTCGTCGTCGCGGACCTCACCGCCGGGTAGCGCCCACCGGCCGGCGGCCGGCCCGAGCGAGTGCTGCCACAGCATCACGTGGAGCGCCGGTGCAGTGGAGCCGGGGGTCGGCCGGACCTGGGTCACCACGACGAGCACCTCGTGACCGGTGTTACACTGCATCATGTTTTCGATTGTAAGTCGAAAACGGGGCCGGTGGCGTATCGGCCCGGAGAAACGACCCGGGAGGGGGCAGCGATGAGCACTGCCACAGGACACGGCACGACGGTCGCGCCGCGGCCGGACACCACCGTCGGGCGGCTCGACTCGCCCCTGGCCGCGAGGATCCGCCATGACGGCTCGGTGTACACGGGCGTCGAGCCCGACGCGGAGTGGGCCGCCGAGATCCGCCGCCTCGCCGCCGAGCGCGACGCGGTGATCCTCGCCCACAACTACGAGGTCCCCGCCATCCAGGACATCGCCCACCACGTGGGGGACTCCCTGGCCCTGTCGCGCATCGCCGCGGAGGCCGAGCAGTCGACCATCATCTTCTGCGGCGTCCACTTCATGGCGGAGACCGCCAAGATCCTCTCCCCGGACAAGACCGTCCTCATCCCCGACGAGGCCGCGGGCTGCTCACTGGCCGATTCCATCACCGCCGAGCAGTTGGCCGAGTGGAAGTCCGAGCACCCGGACGCCGTGGTGGTCTCCTACGTCAACACCACCGCCGCGGTGAAGGCCCTCACCGACATCTGCTGCACGAGCTCCAATGCGGTCGAGGTCGTCGAGTCGATCGACCCGGGCCGCGAGGTGCTGTTCCTTCCCGACCAGTTCCTCGGTGCGCACGTCCGGCGCAAGACGGGCCGCGAGAACGTCCTCGTGTGGGCGGGCGAGTGCCACGTCCACGCGGCGATCAACGGTGACCAGCTCACCGCCAAGTCGGAGGCCCACCCGGGTGCCGAGCTGTTCGTCCACCCCGAGTGCGGCTGCGCGACGAGCGCCCTGCACCTGGCCACCGAGGGTGCGGTCCCCGCCGATCAGGTCAAGATCCTGTCCACCGGAGGGATGGTCGACGCCGCCCGCGCCTCGGGGGCCAGCGAGGTCCTCGTGGCGACCGAGATCGGGATGATCCACCAGCTGCGCAAGGCCGCGCCCGAGATCGACTTCCTGCCGGTCAACGACCAGGCCAGCTGCCCCTACATGAAGATGATCACCCCGGCCGCGCTCCTGCGCGCCCTCGTCGAGGGTGCCGACGAGGTGCACGTCGATCCCGCCACGGCCGAGGCCGCGCGCGGGTCCGTCGAGCGGATGATCGCCATCGGCAACCCGGGGTCGGGGGAGTGAGCGGGGCTGCACCCGGGGTCGACGACGACGAGCACTTCGATCCCGACACCCGTGCGGACGCCCTGATCGCGGTCCGTCGTGCCCTCGAGGAGGACCTGCGATACGGCCCGGATGCCACGTCGCTGGCGACGGTGCCCGCGGACGCCCGTGCCACGGCCCGCCTCGCGACCCGCTCCGACGGCGTGGTGGCCGGGCTGCCGCTGATCGAGATGGTCCTGGCCGAGGTGCTCGGCCGGGCCGAGCCGGGGCGGGCGGATTTCTCGGTGACGCGCCACGCCCGCGACGGAGACCGCGTCTCGGCCGGCGACGTGGTGGCCGAGATCAGCGCCCCGACACTCGGTCTGCTCACCGCCGAGCGGACCCTGCTCAACCTCGTCTGTCACCTGTCGGGGGTGGCGACCGCGACCCGGGCGTGGGCCGACGAGCTCGCCGGCACGGACTGCGCCGTCCGCGACACCCGCAAGACCATGCCCGGCATGCGACTGCTGCAGAAGTACGCGGTGCGCTGCGGCGGCGGGGTCAACCACCGACTGGGCCTCGGCGACGCGGTGCTGGTCAAGGACAACCACGTGGTGGCCGCCGGCGGGGTGCTCCCGGCGTTGGCCGCGGTCCGCGAGCGCTTCCCCGACCTGCCCTGCGAGGTCGAGGTGGACTCCCTGGAGCAGCTCGACCAGATGTTGGACGCGGGCGTGGACCTGGTCCTGCTGGACAACTTCCCCGTCTGGCAGACCCAGATCGCGGTCCAGCGCCGCGACAAGGTCTCACCGGCCACCCGGCTGGAGTCCAGCGGCGGGCTGACTTTCGATGCGGCCGCCGACTACGCCCGCTGCGGGGTGGAGTTCCTGGCCGTGGGGGGCCTGACCCACTCCGTCGCGGTGCTCGATCTGGGGCTGGACATGTGAGGTACGCCCCACCGCCGCCTTCGGGCTCGGGCGACGGGCCGCGGTCCGCGTAAAGTCGAGGACCATGACGGGGTTCTGGGACTCAGGCGAGAAAAGCACGGCATCGGAACGACGATTGCAGCGGATGGAGGAAGCCCGCCGCCGCGTGGAGGCCGGGGAGAACTCCTCGCCGCCGCCTCCGCCCGCACCCGCCAGGAGCACCCGGCCGACTCGGTCCGCCCGCGCCGCCAAGGCCCCGACCGTCGATCCGCTCGCGGTGACCGGCGCGCAGTTCGCGGTGTGGCGCAGCGTCCAGCACTTCTGCAGCACCGACTCGACGCCCGACGCCCGCGGCGCGAACCTCGACCTCTTGGTCGCCTGGTCCGACTCGATCCAGCCGTTCCGGCTCCGGCAGCGCATCGTCGCCCGCCTGGACAACGAGGGCGCCTGGCTGCCCGTCTGCTACGCCAAGGACGGCGCCCGCGAGCCCATCACGCAGGCCCAGGCGGAGCGCTACCGGGAGGCCCGGATCGGTGAGACCACCCTGTCCGGCGGGGCCCAGAAGCCGCTCAAGGACACCGACCACCCGGACGAGACGCTCACCCTGTAGTCGTCCCTGTCGCGCCCCGACCCCGCCGGCCGGGGGTCAGCGGTCCCCGAGCGCGAACCGCCGCCCCTCGGGCTGCGGGCCCGTCGCGAGGACGATCTCCTCGGCTCCCGCCTTCGCGGCCGCCGCGTCGGTGGTCTCCTTGGCGGCGGTGACCTCGTCGTCGTCGTTGTTGTCATTGCCGTCGTCGTGGTTACCACAGGCAGGGTCCCCCTCGCCGGTGGCGCGGACCATCTCGCCGTCGCCGGGCAGGGGATCGACGGCCACGATCGCCCCCTCGTCCAGCAGGTCGATGATGGCCGTGCGCGCGGCGCGGGCGTAACGCAGGTTCCGCAGGGCCGGGGTGTCGGAGTCGGGCGCGGACGGGTCCACGTCGACCAGCCGCAGCGGCTCGCCCGACGGCGCCTCGTACGCCTCGCAGACGGATTCGACGAGCTCGTCGAGCGCCAGACTGTCCCGCTCGCCGAGCTTGTCCACGATGATCATGCGGGCGCGCTCCAGCGCCGGCGCCTCGGGCTCGGTCGCGGTGTCGATGGCGGTTCGGATGGTCTCGAGTGAGGTCATACCCCGAGCCTGCCAGCCCGGGCGACGACGTGCAGCCGGTCAGCAGGGCCGGTGGGCGTCGTGTACCTCCGATACCACCGTCACCACCACGTCCTCGATCTTCCAGCTCAGCTCCGCCAGCCTCCGGCGCACGTCCGCGAGCCGCTCGACGGTGATCTCCCGGCCGCGGGCCGGGACGAGGAACGCCTCGACGTGGAAGACGTGCCCCTCGTCGCGTACCCGCGCGCCGTGGTCATCCGCCCAGTCGACGCCCGCCAGCAGTTCGTCGATCCGGTACACGAGCGGGTGCGGGTCCGTGCCGTCGAACCGGGTGGGTCGCGCATCGGCGAGTCCCTCGATCGCCCCGCGCAGGTTTGACCACCCGTCCCGGACGATCGACGCACTCACCACGAGCGCCGCCACCGCGTCCGCCCACCACAGGCCGAGCGAGATGCCCAGCACACCGACGATGGTGGCCAGTCCGGTCTTCCAGTCCGCCCGGTTCATGTCGGCGTCGGCGTAGAGCACCTTGTCGTGCAGCGCCTCGGCGGGACCGGTCTTCATGCGACCGAGGATGAGCGGCCCGATGACGGACAACGCCATCACCGCGATCATCAGCCACCCGGACCAGATCACCTGCCCGCCGATCACCACGACCCCCATCGGCGGGCGTTCACGGGTCAGCAGAGCCGTTCCGGAGTCGACGACGAGGAACGCCCCCATCGCGAGCAACGCCACCCCCGCGACGAGGTGCCCGATCCCGACGGAGCGGTGCCTGCCGTAGGGGAAGCGGGCGGTCGGCGGCATGCGGGAGACCCGGATCGCCACGAGGAAAGCGATCGGCGGGAGCAGCGACAGCGAGTCCTCGATCCACGCGGCCTTCATCGCCTGCGACTGACCCGACACCGCGTACACCGCAGCGACGGTCACGGTCATCACCGCGAGGGTGGCCCACTCCAGGCGGATCGCCCGGCGCAGCGCTTCCCGCTGCTCGACGGGCAGGTCGTCGCGACCGAGCCCCGAGGCCACGCCCGCCACCTCGCGTTCGCCCCGGCCCCTGTCCCTCTCGTCACTCACGATGCACCCCCGGCCTCGGCGAGGTAGGTCTCCAACGCCACCAGCAGCGCGTTCTCCCCGAGCGGAGTGGCCATCACCATCTTCTCGGTATCCCCGTCCGGGGTGATCTCCTCGGTGTACGGCCTCGTCAGTGCGACCTCCTTCTCCCACGGCGAGTCGGAGGTCAGCCCACCCACGACCACATCGAGGTCACCGTGGGCCATCGCCATTGCCAGTTCGCTCTCCGCGCCCGGCGTCCACTCGACGTCCGCAGCGTGGGCTCCGGCGAAGCCGGTGACGAGGTCGACCTCCCGACCGGCGACGCGGCCGTCGTCGTACACCTCGGTCCACGGTGGGTTCTCCGACACGCCCACCCGGAGCACGCCGTCGGTGATGCGCGCGAGGCTGCCGTCGGTGTCCTTGGGTATGGGTCCGCCGCATGCGGCCGCGAGGGTGGTGACGGCGGAGGTGAGAACAACGGCGACGACGCTGCGGGCGGTCGTCGACACCGGGCTGCGGGACGGACGACGCACGACGAGATGGCTTCGGACCTGCACGATTCCCCCTCCGCGTGGAGCAGTTCAGGATGAGAGTTCCACCAGGACGCCGGGGATCTCGGCCAGCAGTTCGCGGGCGAGGAAGCCGGTCGCACCGATCCGGGCGGACAATCGTTCCCCTGCCCGCCCGTGGCTGTGGGTCGCCCACGCGGCGGCCTGGGCGGGTTCGGCGCCCCGGGCGAGCAGCCCGCCGATGAGCCCGGCCTTGACGTCACCCGACCCCGAGATCCCGAGCCCGAACGAACCGGTCTCGTCCCGCCAGAGTCGGCCGTCCGGGGCGGCGATCCACGAGGTCGCGGTGCCGGTCACCACCACGGCCCCCGCGCGCTCGGCCAGCGCCACGGCGTGTCCCGGGGTGTCGGCCTCCACGTCCTCCTCCGGCACGTCGAGGGTCCGGGCGAGTTCCTTGGGGTTGGGGCTGAGGACCGCGCGACCGTCGAGGTGGGCGAGTCCGCCGGGGTTCTCGGTGACGTAGGCCATCCCCAGTGCGTCCAGCACGAGGGTGGTGTCCAGCCGGGGCACGACGTCCGAGAGCAAGTCCACCGCTGCGACCTTCTCGCAGATCCCGGGGCCGAGCACCACGGCGTCACACCCCTCGGCGAGCTCGACGATCGTGTCCGCCCCCGCGGCGGTGAGTTCACCGGCGTCGTCCTCGGGCAGACCGATCGACTTCGACTCGGGAATGTGGATCGCCAGCGACGACGACACCGACCCGGCGGTGGCGATCTGTAGTTTGCCGGCCCCGCACCGCAGCGTCGCCTCGGCGGCCAGCAGCACAGCGCCCGGGGTGGACCTGCTGCCACCGACGACCAGCACCCGCCCGCGGCCCTCCTTTCCACCACCGGGGGAGGGGAGCGCCCAGTCCCGCAGCGCATGGTGCGAGAGGACCGACTCGCTGCTCACCTCGCCGCTCATCTCGCCGCCTCCTCGTTCCCTGAAGGCGACTCCCGCGTGGTGGGCGCATGGCCGCGCTCCACGGCCGTCGTGTCGGCATAGCTATGCAGCTCGAGCCCAGCGCTGCCGGGGTGGTGCCCCACCAATTCGTGCCGCCCCGGGCGGTGCTGCCTCGGTGCGAGCTGCCGCTGGCGATAGATCGTCACCGAGCAGTTGGGCAGCGGGTCCTCGCGGTCGACCCGGAGGACCTCCTCTTCGGCCAACTGCTCCAAGGCAACCCGGAAACACATGATCACGGCCTGGTGGCTGAAGACGCAGACCCGCTCGCCCGCGTACTGCTGCCGGAGGTCCGTCAGCAGGTACCGCACGCGCAGCAACACGTCGGTCCAGCTCTCACCACCCGGCGGGCGGTAGTAGAACTTGCCGATCCGGTCCCGTCGCTCGGCCTCCTCCGGGTACCGCTGCCGGATGCCCCGGCCGGTGAACCCGTCGAGGATCCCCAGGTCGCGCTCCCGAAGTCGCTCGTCGGTGAGCAGCCCGGGGCCACCCGCCCGGCCGCCCGGTGAGATGTCGCCGGCCGCCTCGAGCGCAGCCGTGGCGGTGTCCGCCGCACGGCGATAGGGCGAGGTCAGCCACACCGTCGGCCGGGCGTCCTCGGGCAATCCGCCGAGCCAGGCGCCCACGGCCCGAGCCTGTCCCACTCCCGACTCCGACAGCGGGGTGTCGGCATCACGGTGGTCCAGGTCGAGACGGTGGGCACCGGCGGCACGGGCGTTGTCATTGGCGACGTTGCCCACGCTCTGACCGTGGCGGACCAGGAGGAGTCCGGCGAGTTCCGTCACGGCTCGAGGACCACCTTCACGGCGCCGTCCTCCTTCTTCTGGAACATCTCGTACGCGCGGGGCGCATCGGCCAGCGGGAGCCGGTGGGTGGCGAAGTCGTCGACGCCCAGCGGATCGTCGTCGGTGAGCAGCGGCATGATCTCCGGAACCCAGCGCTTGACGTTGGCCTGGCCCATCTTCAGGGTGATCTGCTTGTCGAACAACGTCAGCATCGGAATGGGATCGGCGGTGCCTCCGTACACGCCCGAGAGCGAGATGGCCCCACCGCGGCGCACGATGTCGATCGCCCCGTAGAACGCCCCGAGGCGGTCCACCCCGGCGTGCTCCATCATCTTCTTGCCGAAGAACTTCGGCATCAGACCGACGGCGGCGTGCGCAGCGCTGGCGATCGGCGAGCCATGCGCCTCCATCCCCACCGCGTCGATCACGGAATCGGGCCCGCGGCCATCGGTCATGTCGCGGATCGCATCGCCGATCTCGCCGGGAACGTCGGTCGGATCGAGAACCTCCACCCCCCGGTGGGCCTGACGGGCCCGGCGCTCGGCCACCGGGTCCACGCCGATCACACGGTGACCACGGTGGGCGGCGATCCGCGCGGCCATGTCCCCGATCGGCCCGAGGCCCAGTACGACGACCGTGCCGCCGTCGGGGATCTCGGCGTACTCGACGGCCTGCCACGCGGTGGGAAGGACGTCGGACAGGTAGAGGTAGCGGTCATCGGAGTGCTCGTGCGGCACCTTGATGTGGGTGTTCTGGGCCTGCGGCACGCGCAGGTACTCGGCCTGGCCGCCGGAGACGCTGCCGTACAACTCCGAATAGCCGAACAGTGCGGCGCCCATACCCTGGTCTCGGACCTGCGTGGTCTCACACTGGGTGTTCAGGCCCTTGTCGCACATGTAGCAGTGGCCGCAGGAGATCTGGAAGGGCATCACCACGCGGTCCCCGGGCTTGAGCCCGGTCACCTCGGCGCCGACCTCCTCGACGATTCCCATGGGCTCGTGACCGAGGATGTCGCCCTCGTTCATGAAAGGACCCAGCACCTCGTACAGGTGTAGATCCGATCCGCAGATGTTGGTGCTCGTGATCTTGACGATCGCGTCGGTGGGCTGCTGGATCTTCGGATCAGGAACGTCCTCGACGCGGACGTCGCGCTTGCCGTGCCAGGTGACTGCCTTCATGTGCGGGGCTCCTCTCTGGTCGTGCCATGCGCGTTCACGCATGCCTCCGACGGTAATAACGGAGGGCAGCGTCCGCATCCGGTAACCGGGGGCCGCGGGTCGCAGGACGCTCAGGACAGCGCAGTGTGGTCGGGACATCATCGCGTTCGGGAGACCGTCGGCGAACCGGGGCTCTCGCTTCGCGATACCGGATAAAGTGATCGTCATTCAGATCGGATCGGTCGGTTACCCGACCCCGTCGCTGGTGGTGACCATGAGTAGTCCGCCCAACGGACCCGGCTGGGGTAACGAGGGGTGGGGGCACGCCTCGTACGGAGAGCCTCCGCAGGATGCGCGTCGCTCTCCGGTGGTCTGGGCGCTCGGCGCGCTCATCGTCGTGTTGCTGATCGCCCTCGCAGGCACTGTCGGGTACCTGCTCGCGTCCGACGACGACCAGCCGGGCGCGGCTTTCGCACCCACGACGACCCCCTCCGAAGCGTGGACGACGAGGCAGGGCGCCCCCTCGGCCTCGACAGGGAACGGCACGCGCGCAGGAGTGGCGGGGGTGGGGCCGTGCGACCCGGACGAGATCGCGGCAGAAGCGGGTATCACCCGCCGGGATGTGAACATCGATCGGTGCCTGGGCGACTGGGCTCTCGCTCATGTGGACGTTCCGGCCGGCGAACCAGCCGGGGACACGCAGTACATCCTCGGTCGCGCCGACGGAACCTGGAGTCGCTACACCGGCATTCCTTCGGGGATCTGCTCGGATGATGCGGAGGGTGACGGGATGCCCGCCGAACTGGCCGCGTTCCTGAACGAGTGCCCGCGATCTGAGGGCGCGGCGGGGGATCTGGGCCTGGCCACACCGATGTCGAGGCCGGCCTGCGATGGCCGGGGAATCGTGGTCCTGTATTCGGCTGTCACGCCGGGGGCCTACTCGGAGGAGATCTCTTCCGCGCTGTCGAGGCACCCGGGGGCGTCCTACCTCCGTACCGACATGGCGTGCCCGTCCCTGCGTTCTCGCGATGAGAACGGCAATGTCATCTACGCGGTCTACCGGCCGTCGGGGTACACGCGTGGGGAATTGTGCAGCGATGTGCGAGCGGTGGGTCCGCCCGCGTACGGCCGGTGGCTGGACACCACGAGCGACCCGACCGAGCTCGTCACCTGCTGACCCGGAGGTCGGCCGGGTCGGAGACGGGGTCAACGAATGAGCAGCGGAATGTGTTGTTCATCAGTGGTGTTGGCCCCGTGGTGGCCGAGCAGGGATGACTCCATCTTCTCGAGCTGTGTACGCGCGAGAATCACCCCTCCGGCGGCGATGCCGATGACGTCGCCCAGACGATCGGCGTGGTCTCGGTCGGGTCCGAAGAGGTGCTCGTCGAGTGCCTGCTCACGACTGATCACCCGGGCTCGCCCGGCCAACTCTGATCGCCACGTGTCCAGGACATCGTCGGCCGATCCCGGTCGCGCGTAGACGTGGCGCACTCGGGGCTCGCCGGCAACGGTCTCGACGTCGGCGAGCAGCGTCGGCGCCGCGTCTATGTCGACAACGGTTTCAGCAGTGACCATCCCGTGGTCTGCAGTCAGTACGAGCCTGCAGTCGCGGGGTAGGTCAGTGGCCAGGTCTGCGACGCTCCTGTCCACTTCGCGCAGGACCTGCAGCCACTCGGGAGATCCCGGCCCGTGAATGTGGCCGATGAGGTCGAGGTTGCCGAAGTATGCGTAGACGAACCGTCGAGCGCGAGACGGCTCGATGAAGGTGTCGAGTACGCCCTGGCGGACTTCGTCAAGAGAGTTCGCAGCGCGATAGTCGCCTTCCGCCCGGAACGCTGCACGGGTCAGGCCTGACTCGCGAAAGTCCTCCCGCATGACGTAGGTGACGTCGACCCCGTCCGCGGCGAGCAGTTCGAGCAGGCTCGGTTGCTGTTGGACCTGCCGGGGCGGGAAGCGATCCATCGCCGAGGGGCCGCTCGACGATTCGACCGTCCACCGCAGGGGGTTGAACGACCTCGGTGGTCCGCCGGACTCGTCGGAGATCCGAAAGCTGTATCCCACGATGCCGTGCTTGGAACACGGAGCGCCCACCGCGAGGCTGGTCAGGCTCGTCGCCGTTGTCGAGGGAAAGCCTGCAGAGATCATGCGGCTGGTCATCGCTGCGAGCGTGGGGGCATCTTCCGCGTGGCGGCGGATGAGTTCGGCGCCCAGCCCGTCGATGAGTACGAGTACCGCGTCCCGAGCCGGCAGTATATGCAGCGGGTTAGGTAGATCTAGACCCAGGGCGGCGGCTACTGACGGCATGACGTCGGCCAGCGAATTGTCCGACGGGCTGGCGGGAATCGCGCTCATTCACTCACCATCCCCCAAGATCCTCCTGAGGTGGGGGAGATCGGCGACCGCACAAGGCTCGAATCGCTTGGCACGGCGGATCGGTTCAGAACGGCGGCGGGTCGATGAGTTCGTCGAGGCGTTCGTGGAGTAGGGCGCGGATGCCTTTTTCGATGTCGCTGTGGTGGGGTTTGTTGCGGGCCCACCAGCGGCTGGCGCTCTCGGGGGTGGCCTTCTCGGGGGTGGCCTTCTCGGGCGCGGCTTTCTCGGGCGTGGTGTCGGTGGCCGCGGCGGTGGTGGAGCTGGCCGCGCCGGTGCTGGAGCTGGAGGCGCCCGTGCCGGGCGCGGGTGGGGTGGGGTCAAAGG
>NZ_JABFAN010000151.1:0-419 GCF_017168155.1 Dietzia sp. KRD202
TCGATGCGCATTTTAATTCGCTATTTCTTTCGTGGTCTTCGCTTGGTGCTCGCCCCGGTCATGCTGATTTCCGAGAAGCTTTCCACGCCTAAGTCAGTAGAGCGTACGCCTGAAGAGCAAGCCAAGGTGGATCAAGCGTGCCAGAACCTTGCGCTGTACCAATTTCGCACCTGCCCTTTCTGCATCAAGGTGCGCAAAGAGATAGCGCGGCTGGGTTTAAACATTGAGGTACGTGATGCTCAACTTGATCCTGCCCATAAGCAGGCGCTCTTGGAAGGGGGTGGCAAAGTCAAAGTGCCCTGCTTGAGAATCACCCACGACGATGGGCGTGAAGAGTGGATGTACGAATCTGACACTATTAATGCCTGGCTGCACCAGCAGTTCGGTTAAGCGCTTTTGATGGACATGGATAGCCACTG
>NZ_JABFAN010000152.1:0-385 GCF_017168155.1 Dietzia sp. KRD202
GGTTATTCTCATCCATCCAGCTAATCGTTGCGGTTCCTCCAGATAACTCTAGGGCGGTCTCAAAAGATTCCGCAAGTCGTTGCTGGATCCCATCTCGAACTTTAAAACGGTCGACAACGA
Organism: Dietzia sp. KRD202; assembly: GCF_017168155.1. Classification (NCBI taxonomy): domain Bacteria; kingdom Bacillati; phylum Actinomycetota; class Actinomycetes; order Mycobacteriales; family Dietziaceae; genus Dietzia; species Dietzia sp. KRD202. The sequence continues at coordinate 121 of NZ_JABFAN010000152.1, forward strand.
CTTCGATGGTGTGTTTTTTATGTAACTCAAGTGTGGGAGGATCGGATAGATCGCAGGTTTCACTATCAATTCTGGCTCGAATGAAGCCTTGAGCTGCTAAGTTTTGTAAGGTCTTAACGTGCTCACCTTTGCGCTCTTTAATGATTGGGGCGAGCAACATGAGCTTAGAGCCTTCAGGCATTTCGAGTACTTTATCCACCATCTGTGAAATGGTTTGTGCTGCTAATGGAGTATTATGATCAGGGCAACGAGGTTCGCCTACACG
>NZ_JABFAN010000017.1:0-2062 GCF_017168155.1 Dietzia sp. KRD202
TGTGGCTTTCGCCGTTATATGGCGGGGTTCTGTCGACGCTCTGTGGCGGCATCTGCTCATGGCGATACACGCGAGCACCGGTCTGGTCACAGATAGCGGCAGACGGTCGTGGTGTCGCATTTGGTGGGGTCGCTGGTGGTGGCACTGTGGTGAAGGTGCGCGACGGTGTGTCGCAGTGCTTGCAGGTCGGCGATTTGGCGGTCCAGGTCGCCCAGGTGGGCTTCGAGCAGGGCGTGCACGTGCTGGCAGGGTGCGACTCCGGCGTCGCGGATGTCGAGGATCTCGCGAATCTGGGCCAGGGTGAGCCCAGCGGTGCGGCCGCGGCGAACGAAGTCCAGGCGCGCCAGGGCCGCAGGGGTGTAGTCGCGGTATCCGTTGGCGGTGCGCTCAGGCGCAGGTAGTAGGCCGGCTTCTTCGTAGAAGCGCAGCGTCTTGGTTGTGGTGCCGCTGGCCACGGCCAACTCACCGATGCGCACAGTGGCCCCTTTCTCGGCTCTCGTCCATGTTCGCCTTGACCTTCCCCTGTGCTGGAACGTCCACTATGGACGCTGAAGAGGGGTCACGCGAAGGAAGGTGGGCAAATGGGTGTGGACTACGACGTCGATCTGGCCGTGATCGGCTCAGGAGGCGCGGCGATGTCCGCCGCCATCGCGGCCAGCCAGGCCGGTAAGAGCGTCGTGCTGGTTGAGCGCGGTGTTCTGGGCGGGACGTGCGTGAACATCGGCTGCGTGCCGTCCAAGACGCTCCTGGCGGCCGCCGGGGCCCGGCACGCCGCGCTCACCAATCCCTTCAAAGGTGCCCCAACGTCAGCCGCACCGGTGAACCTCGGCGATCTGGTGGCCCAGAAGGACGCACTCATCGAGCGCCTGCGTGATGCGAAGTACGCCGATGTGGCCGCTGCCTACGGCTTCCAGGTCCGCCCAGGCCAGGCCAGCTTCCTGGACGGGGACACCCTGGCCGTCGACGGCCAGGCGCTGCGGGCCCGGGCCTATCTGGTCGCCACCGGTGCCACCCCCGCCATCCCGGAGGTGGTCGGTCTCGACTCTGTGGACCGGCTGACGTCCACCACCGCGATGCAGCTGACCGAGCTGCCTGAGTCCCTGGTCGTTATCGGTGGCGGGTACGTCGGGATGGAGCAGGCCCAGCTGTTCGCTCACCTCGGCACCCGGGTCTCTGTGGTCGGGCGTCTGGCGCCGCACGCCGAGCCGGAGCTGGCCCAGAGACTTCGGGAAGTCTTCACCGACGACGGCATCACCGTGGTCGAAGAGCGCGCGACCACTGTGGCCCGCGAACCAGGCCCCGCAGGAGAGGTGGTGGTGACCACGGACTCGGGCGAACAGGTGCGCGGCGCGCAGGTCCTGGTGGCCACCGGACGCCTGCCCCGCACCGACGGCCTGAACCTGGCCGCTGCCGGTGTGGACGTGGACGAGCGCGGCTTCGTCGTGGTCGACCAGACCCAGCGCACCTCCAACCCGCGCGTCTGGGCCGCCGGTGACGTCTCGGGGGCTCCCCAGTACGTCTACGCCGCCGCCGCCGGCGGTCGGGCCGCCGCGCTCAACGCCCTGACCGAGGACAGGTACCCGCCGGCAGCTCGGGTCGACTACGCCGGCTTTCCTGCGGTCGTGTTCACCCGGCCCCAGCTGGCCTCGGCGGGGTTGACCGAGGACGAGGCCCTCACCCGAGGGCACGCGTGCGACTGCCGCGTCCTGGACCTGTCCGATGTCCCCCGGGCGCTCGTCCAGCACGACACCCGCGGGGCGGTGAAGCTCGTCGCCGACGCCGTGAGCGGCAAGGTTCTGGGCGTGCACGCTCTGGCGGACGGGGCCGGGGAGATCATGCTGGCGGCCACCTACGCCATCAAAAGCGGCATGACCGTCGACGATCTGGCCGACACCTGGGCGCCGTACCTGACCATGAGCGAAAGCCTGCGCATCGTGGCCGGCCTCTTCCGAAACCAGATGCCGACGTCATGCTGCGCCTGAAACCCGCGGCCCCAGCGGGGTGGACGAGGGCTCCCGCGGCGGCCCGCCTGGCGCCGTGAATGTGCCTTAAAAACCTACAG
>NZ_JABFAN010000017.1:2162-14086 GCF_017168155.1 Dietzia sp. KRD202
ACTCCGTTCGAGGATTCGGTAGAAGGTTGACTCGAAGGATCACACGGTGGCCGCTCTACATCCGTACACAACACGGAATCGCAGACGATCTCGGCCACCGAGTTACACCACTCTATGGGGCACTACTCTCGGTGGCCCGGGAGGGTTCCTCGGCCCGCCGACATCAGACGAACTCACCAACGCTGACGGCATCGGAAAGCGCACCTCATTCCAAGGCGACGCCACCATCTACTGGCACCCCGACACCGACGCCCACCCGGTCGGCGGCGCCATCGGAAGCAAATGGGCCCAATTCGGATACGACCCCGGACCACTCGGCTACCCGATCACCGACGAAATCACCAACCCCGACGGAATCGGGAAACGACAAGCATTCCAACACGACTCCAGCATCTACTGGCACCCCAACACAGGAGCCCACCAGATTGGCGGACAAATCGGCGCACGCTGGGGAGAACTCGAATGGGAAGCCAGCTACCTCGGATACCCCACGACCGACGAACTATCCACCCCGAACGGAGCAGCTCGTTTTAACCACTTCGAGAACGGGTCTGTCTATTGGGCTCAGCCAACTGGCGCGCACGACCTGACGAGAGAGATGATGGCGATTTGGGGAGCGTACGGATTCGAGACTGGACTGATGGGACTTCCTGCAGGAAACAACATCCCAGACTCCGACATTTCCGTACTAGCGCGGGGACAACAGGCGGCGCCAAGACTACGAATCCCTGGCGAACCACAAGAGCAGGTCTTCCAAAACGCAATCGGTCGATTCGGGACGGACGGAGAAGCATATGTACGAGGCAGGTAAAACCAAGCAAATTGGACGGAGAGCCCGCCTTCCTCTCGTCATCGCCTCGATAGCGGCACTCATTTTATCGGTGGCAGCGACAGGACCCGAAGCTATCGCCCAGACGTCCACCGAGGCTATACAACCAAGTGGGACAGTGGGCGATGAAGGCAACGTAACTCCGTCAGATCCCGATACGATAAACGAGGAACCACCACAAATGGTGGCAGCCGCTGCGCCTCCGTGGTCGTACACGGGAGAGCAAATGGCCACGAGCCGAATTGCTAGGTGTGACACTTGGAAAACGCCCCAAGGTGGAACATACTCATCCAGTATTCTCCGACGAGGGTACTGGTTCGATGGGGCAACGGGAGACCAACCGTTTGGCTACGATAAGGCACGGGGTAAGCACTGGGTATGGAACAGAAACATATGGAAGGCGACGGTAGGAAACGCGGGGGGCTGTAACGAGTCTCAGTCGAATCCCACCGCTGGAGTATTCACAAACTGGTTCGACCGCTTGACATGTCGTGTCATTAACTCAATTCCCGTCGATTGCAGTCAATGGGAAAGTAAGCGGGTTCGCTCTATCGAAGTGCGATCAACCACCCAGAACACCCCGCCTGGCAGCGAGATGCTAGGCAATCTCAGTATCTACTGTGAGAATACGCCGCCTAGCGACCAACTGTGTCCGATTTGGGTAGGCTACGCAGTCCCTCCACATCCTGACGATACTCCGCCACCGTACAACTAACTAGGTAACCCGTCGGGGCATCGCAGTTGAGCGATGCCCCGACACCGGCGTTGCCCAGGTTACGCTTTTGTGCGACAGATATTGAATCCTAAAGTTACCATTACATTAGAGCGGCAAAGTTATGAACCAAGACGGGCCAACCGAGAACCACTGGACTGACACGTTTTCAGAAAATGAGCACTCGCGGGCTTTTCCATTCATCACCCAATGCCATCGCGAATTGCAGTCGCGGTACTGCGACGACGCCAACCGAGATATGCCGTCGCGCTTCCTTTGTTACTTGCTGAACGAGATTCGCACTAACACATTAACCGAATGCTGGTGCGTAGGCGTACGCGACGCTGGAGTACTTGGCGATGGCAGCGCATGGATCAAATATATTTTTGGCGAATTGAAATTTGCTATTGCTCTTCGAATTGACGCCTCCGTTATCAAGGCGCACACCGACCACTTAGCGAGGTATGCAAGCGAACTTGCAGCTTTCACAATTGGAGAGCCGGGCATCAACTTGGCAAATTCAGAAATCGTGGACGGCACCTACTGGTTTAGGGTGGACAGATAGTTAACCGTTCTGTGTACGCTATTCAGGGCAGTTGGTGGGCAGTTCGGCGAGGGCGTCTGGGTATGCGCCGTGGCCGTTCAGGGCGAAGCCCGCGAGGCCAACGACGTCGCGGCGCCAGCGCAGGAGCCCGAGGAATAACGGCTCCCCTACTTGGTTGGCTGCGTGGCGGCTGGAGCGTGCTCGCCGACGGCGACTCCCCCATCCGTTCGGACTTGGGTCGGGGAACGCCGGAAACACGTAACGTTTCCTGTTCCCGGATGCTGTGGATCTGAGTGCGGTGACGACGGACGCAACGCTGGCATTGCTGCCGCCCAGAACTGCACCCGTTCTGGGCGGCCACTAATTGATCCGACAGACATTGCGGAAAAGCGACACCGCCCGGGACGCCCGGGCCAAGGGGCGCACCGCCGAGGAGTCCGCTCGAGAAGGGCCTACTCCGCGGTCATCGGGTCATAGTTTTCGTGATCGGCCGGGGTTGTGCGATCGTCCTCGAGTTCTCCTTGTAAGGCAGAGCGGAGCCAATCATGATCGACCTCGGCGTCGACTGCGTCCGCGAGAACCGCGACCTGCTCGGCCACGGGGAGCTGAGAGACGTCAGGCGCCAGGTCCCCCGTGTACTCCTCGGTCACGTGACTGGACTCGGAGGACAGGTTCTCGGTCGCTGCCCGCGCCGTCGGAGAGGAACTCAGGGAGCCGGACCCCCCACCGAAGAGGCTGACCTCCCATTGCCTCGTGCCGTAGTAGAGCGTCTGGCCATTCACCTGCGGCCACGCTGACAGCAGCATTTGCGCACGGCCCAAGTTGCTGTACGGATGGATCGCCGGCGCGTAAAGGGCTGGCTGCTCGACTCCGGTGACCTGAATGGCGGGCATCGTCCATAGGCCTTCCGGGCGAGGAGCGGTCCGGGTGACGGCGCCAAGGATGCCGTCGCAGTACGAGAGCACGACTCGTCCGTCGATGACTTGAGCGGAGAGCTCGCCGATGGCGTTGTTAGGAACCGTGGGGGTGAGGATCGGGGTCGTGAAACCACCGCGGCGCCATGCCCATGTTCCGCCGCCGTCTCGACCCCAGAACTCATAGGTTGAACGGTTCCACATGCTGCGCCAGTCCACGCGCACGAGATGGATGCCGCCGCCGTTCCAACGGCCCTCGTTGGTGCCGTAGATGTAAACCCAAGGTTCGCCGGGGAGCATGAGCATCGTGTTGTTCTGGAAGTGACTCCACTCCCCCACGTTAGGGAAGTCGAAGTTCTCGCGATTGATGGCAGATAGGGCTTGTCGGTACCGCGGGTCCGGCGAGTTGGTACTGCTGTTCCGGCGACCCGGAACCGGCCCGCGCGTGAGGCGGGCCGGCACCGTCGGGGGTTACTCCCAGTAGCCGGTGGTGGCTCGGGCTTGGTCGTCGCGTTGGCGTCGCATGTCGACTTCGCCGAGGTTGATCTCGCGGGCGTTGTTGGCCAGCCGGTTGACGATGGAGTCGGCGGCGACCCTGTCGGGTAGTGCCTCGAGCCAGTACGCCGGTCGGGATTGTGAGGCGATCATCGTCGGCAGCCGGTGCTCTCGGTTTGCCAGCACGGCGAACAAGTCGTTGGCGGCTTCGGGATCGATGCCCACGGTGAGGAAGTCGTCGATGATCAGCAGCTCCACGTCCGAGAGGTCGTTGAGCATCTTCTGGTGGCGGATCCCGTCGCCGCGGGCGATGACCAGCCGCCGGGCGAGTTCGTCCATGCGGGCGTAGGTGACGGTGTGCCCGTTCTGGCAGGCGGCGATCCCGATCGCGCAGGCCAGGTAGGTTTTTCCGCCGCCGGTCGGTGAGAGGACCAGCAGGTTGGTGGGGTCTTGCCTCCAGTGGTGTCCGGCGTAGCGTTTCATCCGCACCGGGGTGATCCCGCGTCCTTCCTGGTAGTTGATCTCGGCGATCGAGGCCTGCGGGATGGGGAACTTGGCGGCGCGGATCAGCTTGTCGATCCGGTGGGCTTGGCGCTGGTCCAGGGCGTCGTCGACGGCGGTGAGGAAGATCTGCTCCGGGGTGAGCTCGTCGTTGGCCTCGTCGCTGATCAGCTCCTCGAACCGGGTCGCCACGTGGGTGATGCGCAGGTTGCGGAACTTCTGGTGATCGATCTCGGTGAACATCACACGCCCTCCCCGCTGCGGCCGCGCGCATAGTGATCGGCCGACCGGACTTGAATCGCACCGTCGTCTCGGGCCCCGGCCGGTGGCGGGGGCTTTCGTGTGGCCGCCGCCGGCACCACGGGCCGGGGCGCTTTGCCATCGGAGTCGATGGTGGCCATGACGCGTTTGAGCACGCTGTAACTGCCAGCGCTGTTCTGGTTGAGCAGCACTTGGCAGGCCGCCTCGAGCCGCTGGCGACTTCTCTTGCCGAGAGTCTCGAGGATGTTCTGGCAGTCCAGATAGCCCTGCGCCTCGATCACGTGACGATCCAGGATCTGGGCGATCACCTGCTCGGTGGCGGGGCCGAACCCGCGGGCACGGTCGGTGAACCACTGCCGTGACCACAGCCCGTCGATACCCTGGTGCGCCTTGGGGGCGTGGGCGAGCACGGTGGAGTACTGGCCTTTGCGGCCGTGGCGCCGTGGGTGCTCGCAGACGACCTGGTCACCGTCGAAGATCGTCACCGACTGCGCGGTCAGCCGGACCCGCAGCAGCTGACCGGCGAAGGTGTACGGCACCGAGTAGTACTGCGACTCGCAGGACACGTGATAGTTCCGCCCGACCTTGAGCTGCTTCCATTCCACCGTGGCGAACCCGTCGTCGGGCAGGGCCGCCAGCAGCGGCACCTCATCGGACTCGAACCGCTCCCACCGTGTCGTACCGTCAGCCCGGCGAATCTGGGTGTTGATCTCCGCGACCCGTTCGTCGATCGCCGCGTTCAGGGCCTCGACGGTGGTCCACACCTCCTCGGCGAGGTAACCGATGACGCGTTTGTTGACCACCTCCACGGCTGACTCCACGGCTGCCTTGTCGCGGGGTTTTCGGACCCTCGCCGGCACGATAGCGGTGCCGTAATGGTCGGCCAGCTGCTGGTAGCGGACGTTGACAGCCCTGGCCGCCTCGCCCTGCTTCTGCCGATGAGTGGCGGTGGTCGGGTTGTCGGGCACCACCATCTGCGGTGTGCCGCCGAAGAACGTGAACGCCGCGACGTGGGCGTCGATCCAGGACGGGGACTTCATGTCCGTGAAGCCGCGGCAGAACACCGCACCGGAATACGGCAGGACGGCCACGAACAAGTACAGCTTGGTGACCTCCCCGGTGACGGCGTCGAGGACCTCGAGGGTGTCGCCGGCCCAGTCGACCAGCATCGTTCTGCCGGGTTCGTGATGCAGCGTCGCCACGACATCCTTGATGCGGGCGTGCTCGGCGAACAGGGCACAGTACTGCGAGTACCCGTACTTTTTCCCGGCCCCGGCGGGGTCGGCGAGGTACTTGCCCCAGGCCTGCTGGATGGTGAAGTGCCGGTTGAACTTCATCGACGCCATCACCCGATCAAAGTCCGGCTTGGTGTAGTCCTCCGAGACGCGTTTTCGCCCATCGGGGAACATCCCGGCGATCTCGGCCGGGTTCATCGACGACGCCTGGCCGGCGGTGATGCCGTACGCGGTGATCGTCTTCTTCACCGCCGCGATCTCCCGGCGCGAGCACCCGACGGCGGCGACGATCTCGCTGTAGCTATGCCCGGCCAGCGCCAACGTCATGATGGCCTTGTAATCGGCCACATCAGCCTCCTCAAATAGGAAGAAGCGGCGCCGAGTGCGTCGCCTCACCCCGAGCAGACCACCCCGGCGGGCCCGAGGAGTACCGAGTCGTCGGAATCGAAGTACCGGATCGCCGGACTAGGCGTACCCACTGGTCCTATCTGCCAATTGACCTCCAGATCCCACGTGCGTTCCCAGTTCTCGGCGTGGGCTTCGGTCGAGGTCCACATGCGCGAGTGGAAGGTCGCCCAGCTCCCGCCGGGCGAGATCGGATCCCAGGACCGGATCGCGAAAGTTGTCATCATGTACCGGCCGTCGGGCAGGTGGATCAGGTCGTTCGGAATGTTGGTGAAGCCGTCCGGGAGCTCGCCAGCATGGACCGTTCCGCGGTGCTGATAGTTGATCATCTCTTTGGCGTAGGCGCCGCCGATGGCGTTGTCCCACCGGATGCCGTTCTCAATGTCTGGGTTGGACTGGCGAAACCCGACTGGAGACCTCCAGCCGCTGCCGCCGACGTGGTCGACGAAGGTGTCGCCGAAGATCGTGATCGTGTACCCGTGGTTGGTGATCGCCGGGAACCCGAGATCGGTTGCTGAGGCGCCCCAACGCCCAGTTTCGTTCGGGCCTGTCAGCTCTTTGACCAGTCGTGCCATCGTCATGCCTCCTGTGTCGAGAAGTCGCCTTGGCGACGAAGTGAGCAACGTCAGTTTGCGTCGTTCACATCCACCGTGCCATGCGGGTACGACACGAAACTGAACGATTAGTTCACGAAGGAGGTGAATCTCGTTAGAGTCCGGGGATCATGCCCGGGTACAGGAAGACGTTGGACGCTGGAGTAGACGATCCAAGGCCCAGAATGGGGCGCAGCTTGTGTGGGTTCCCGGCTTGGTCGGCCTGCCAGCAGTTGTCGTACCCGCGGAACCCGGTACACACGATCTTCGTGGTCGTGCCAAACGGCGAGATGATTCTCGGCAGGCCGATGAAGGGATTGTAGAACTCCAGACGGTCAGGGGTGAGCGCAAAGCTGGTCACGTCGACTGGCCGGACGGGAGATCCCTGCCCGGGATCAACGGGCCAGGCGTCCTGAGCGTTCGCTTGTCCCACACCGACAAGCATTGATGCAGTGGCCAATGTGACGGCGGCGAGCGTGGCAAGGGTGCGGCGCATAATCAATTCCTTGCTGGGAGGGACGGTCTCAACCCGGTTATCGTCGCAGAAGTCGTATGCGTTAACAACGGAGCAAGCTGGCGTTCTCAGGCGCTCAGCGCTACTGGGAACTTGAGGGTGCACCCATCCAGGTGAACCGGTGACCGGTCGGATGGCCAGTTGCACCGCCTCAGGCCTGAAAGCGTAGGTGCCACTCGATGGCGTCGCCCACCACCAGAGTCGTGACGTGGCCGTCCTCGGCCACGAACCGGACGCTGACTCGGGAAAGTGGAGCATCGGACATGCGCCGAGCGTAGCCGCGCCAACGTGCACTTCTCGAAGAGAGCCGTGCCCCCAACATCTCCACCGGCGGGCGTCTCCTCTCTCTCCCCCGCCCCCGATTCCTAAGAACTGCGTAGGCCGTCCCAGTTCCTTGGTTGTGGGACGGAGACTGTCGACCCGCAGTTTCGGTTTGTGAGTCGCAACGCGCTACACATCGTGCTTGTTCACGAAGACCAGGTGCGCCGCCGAGAGAGAAGGTCCGGGTTGATGACGCGGACCGCTTGAATCAGAGCGATGCCCAGTAGTCCGTAGATCCACACGGAGTACGACCACGGGCTGTGGGTAACCATGCTGACGCGGGGGTCGTCCCTGGTCCAGTAGGTGCAGCGAACCCCGGCGGGGAGCAGTTCGTACCCATGGGACCAGTTGAGGTTGGTGTGAAATGTGCTGACCTGTTCCTGCGGGGGAAGCCGTTCGGGAGGAAAGCCGTCCGGCACGTGACCGTCGCGAAGGGCGCAGGTATAGCCGGGGTAGTCGTTGTAGTCGTCACTGCCGGCGAAGCCGAGGAACGCGATCGCTCCGCAAATCGACAGCACTGCAGAGACAGCGGCTGCACTTCGTCTGGCACCTCGCCCGGTCGCCTTGAAGGAAACCCAGACGGTGAAAATCCAGATCGCAAGCGACAGGGCTACCGGAGGCAGTAGCGGAATCAGGAATGCCTCCACGGGTACCTCCTAGTTGTCGCACTGTGCGGGATCGGGACAGGTACGCGTGTCAGTCGGTGGCTGCCGACGAGTTCCCCATCGCAAGACCCCTCGATTGCGGCGCTCAGTGGCGGGGTTCTGCCAGGACTGACTGGCAGCCCGGTGTCATGCTGCAGCACCTACCGCGAGCGAAAATCCCAGCGTCGCCACAGCTAGGACTGCGGGAGGTCGCGGATCAGCGGGACTACTTCCCACTGGATGTCGCTTCGCACCTCCTCGACCAGATCCGGCCTAGTCGAGTAGACCTCAATCCATCCTGTCTCCGGTTGAACCTCGAGGAACAGCGTCTCGTCGTCGGACCACAAGAAGGATGGTTCGGGGTAGAGGAACGGGTCCGTAAGAGCGGCGGTCGAGGCCGATACCAGCTGGTAGTCGTAGTCGCTGCCATAAGCGCTGTCGTCCACGATTTTGATGATGCGCGTGTCCTCGGGGTCTCCGATTGGATCACCCCACACCGTCCAGATCGCCGCCTTCCACTCCTGACAAGACGCGGTGCGAGAAAAGCGCTGCACGATCTCGATGGCAGGGCCCGCGCTGCACCCGACGAAACGATCCACATCCGTCGCTTGCTCCGGGGAGGTGGCGCTGTCGATCATCGCCGTCAATCCGCGGCGGGGCGGATACTGCGCACCCACCCACTCAGCAACCTCACGCCATGAACACCAACCGGCCACGTCACGGCCCGCACGGAGCGTGATCGGACACAGGATCCGCACCCCGTGCGGAAAGAGTTCTCGAACCGCGCTCACGGTCCGCGCCTCGAGCAACGCTGCGATGCGCCCCTCGACTCCGCATGGCACCCATCCGGTCACGCCGGTAATCCCCCTCCGGTCGACCGCGCGCCAGTGAGCGCCGATTCGTACTTACGCAGGACAGCCGGCGTCGCGCTGCTCACCGCGAGGTCGCCCGCCTGGCGTCGACTGCCCGGTGGAGGGCCCAGATGATCAGCCCCACGACGGGCAGGAGGAACGCCACCATGAACCATAGGAACGTCTCGGGCCACGGCGCTGCGCGGCGCCGTTCAGCGACGACGATCGCGACCGGGATCAGCAACCACACCAGGCCGGCGAGGAGCCATACGACGTCAAAGGCCAGCGGAATCACTGCATCCGCACTGTCTGCGGCGAAAGTAGTCATGCCGAGTCAGAGCCCCGTGATGCAGTAGTCGCGCTCAATACCTGCTGTCACTATCCCCCACTCACTGCCGCGAACCCGCTCCTGATGCCTGCGGAACGAAGCGGCGTCGTCGAAGACCTCCTCGACGCCCCACACCAGACGATCCTCGGTCCGGGTCACCGAGAATGACCTGCAGCCCTGCTCAGCTCGCGTCAACTCAACATGACATGGCAAGTGGGTGTCGACAAGAGCGGCTTCGCGTTCGTCGCGACACACCAATCGACCCTTCAGATGAACTTCGGTCACAAGTCCAGTATCGGCTACCCCTCAAGCGGCACGCCCTTGAACAGCGCAACGGGCCGACCATCAGCGGTCACGGTGCGCGGCGCTGTCACGGTGCGCGGCGCTGGAGGGCGCGATACAGGGTGGAGCGGCCTACCCCGAGATCTCGAGCGATCGCTGACGGCCCCTCCCCTGCCTCCACGCGGGCTCGGGCTTTACCGATCTGTTCGTCGGTCAGCACGCGTTTGCGTCCCCTGTATTTGCCTTTCGCTTTGGCGATGGCAATGCCCTCGGCTTGGCGTTCACGGATGATGGCCCGCTCGAACTCGGCGAACGCCCCGAGCAGCGAAAGCATCAGGTCTGCTCGTGGATCCTGGGCGCCGGCGGCGTAAGTGGCGCGTTCGTGGACGAACTCCACGCTCGCGCCTTTGGCGGTGATCTCGCCAACGATCTGCTTAAGATCCACGAGGGAGCGAGCGAGTCGGTCCATCGATGCAACGACGAGCTCGTCACCGTCCCGCAGGTACCTGATGCACTCAGCGAGCTTCACCCGGTCCGCGCGAGAGCGTGCGGACTGCTTTTCTATATAGACCTGATCGCACTCCCCAACCGCCTCGAGCTGACGCGCCTCATTCTGATCCGCGGCCGACACCCGCACGTACGCCACCCGCTGCCCACGAGGCCGCGAGGACCGGCGAGCCGGCTTCCGGGCCGGCCCCGATTCTCCCTCGACGATATTCTCCGAGTCCGTGGACTCGACTCGGATTGACCAGTCCAGCTCGTCCCGGCGACGGAACCTGGTACGCACGCTCCCGCGGCTGACGATGAGCACCTCCTCGCCACCGTCACCCGAGCGATTGAGCAACATCCCGATTCGATCAGCCATCGAAAGAGCCTTTCGTCCGGAATCTGTACCACTACACACTAGACCCGAAGGGACGGCGTTTCATAACTCTAGAAACCACCTTGTGACACAGCGACGATGGCGGACTCGTGCTCGTCCCCCTGGGGTGTACTCGACAAACCACATTGCTGCTAAGGAGTACTGGGGAGATCTACGAGCGTCGCCAGCGGTCAGTGGCGAGGATCAACCGGCTCTCCAAAAAACAGAGACTGACAAGCCCCTCTGGCAACCGACGCGTCTCCAGTCGGCAAAACCTGTCGGGCCAGGCGTCAGCCGAGCAGCCCCTCGGCCGCGATCCGCCAGTCCTCCACCGGCGGCGTCAGCACGTTCTCGCCGAGCACCTGCACCAGCACGGTCGAGGCCCCTGCGTCCAGGTGCTCCTGCACCCGCGCCCGCGTCGCCTCGACCCCGCGGGTGACCATCGCATGCTTGAGCCGATCGCTGCCCCCGCGCACGTAGTCCGACTCGTCGAACCCCTGCCGGGTCCACGAGTTCCGATAGTTCGGCAGGCCCGTATAGACGTTGAGGTGATCGTGGGCCCGCGACCGCCACACCTCGTCGTCGTCGACCCCCTCGGCCACCACCGCGGCGTGCTCCACGACCAGGGCCGGCCCGTCGTCGGCGGTCCCGCCGAGGATCTCGCGCGCCCGCGCGGTGTGCTCGGGCAGGGTCAGGTAAGGGGCGGGCGCCGGCGGTGCGGTCGCGCGACAACTCGAGCATCTTGGGGCCGAGCGCGGCGAGCACGACCGGCGGCATGGTGTCCTCGCCCGCCGCCATGGGCTGAGTCCGGTCGAGCGCGTCGAGGTACTCGCGCATCGCCGACAGCGGCCGGCCGTAGTGGTGGCCGCGGTGGCGCTCGACCAGCGGCGCGTGCGAGACGCCGAGGCCCAGGACGAACCGGCCCGGGTGCATCGCCTCGATCGTGCGGGCGGCCGCCCCCGCCGCCGAGGCGTCGCGGCCGTAGATGTTGGCGATGCCGGTGCCGATCGCCATCCGGCGCGTGGCGCCCAGGTACAGCTGCGCGGCGGTGAAGGCCTCCCGGCCGACGGCCTCGCCGAACCACAGCGAGCCCCAGCCCTGGTCGTCGAGTTCACCGAGCACGTCGGGGATCGCCGCCGGCGTCAGTCCCTCCAGCGAGCCGGTCCACAGGCCGATCCGGCCGAGCTGCTCGCGACCTGCGGGGCGGTGGCGGGTTCGGTGGGATGCACTGTCCTGGAGGGCACTCATGTCCCCGAGTGTGCCCGACCCCGTCGTCGCCGGGCCGGCCATTCGCCGCAAACGGCCGCGGCCGTCGACCCGGTCGCGACACACTGAGCTGACACGTGTTGCAGTGACACGCGGCACACCCCCGGGCACCGAGGAGACGAGACGCCGATGTACGAGTGGTCCGAGACCGACCTGATGATCCGCGACGCCGTGCGCGGCTTCATCGCCAAGGAGATCCGCCCCCAGCTCGACGCCCTGGAGAGCGGTGAGATCCCGCCCTACCCGATCATCCGGAAGCTGTTCGCCGAGTTCGGCATCGACGCCATGGCCCGGGACGGGGTCGAGAAGATGCTGGCGAAGGAGCGGGCGCGCGAGACCGTAGGCGCGGCCGCCGGGGGCGGGACCG
>NZ_JABFAN010000017.1:14186-38792 GCF_017168155.1 Dietzia sp. KRD202
CGTCCCGCCGCTCCCCCACCAGCGCGTCGCGCTCGACCGCGCCACTTCTGCAGACACGCCCCCCAGACAGGAGTCCCGCCATGCCTAGGCAGTCACGGTCCCGGGTTCCCAGGTTCCTCGAACCGCTCGCCGGGTTCGGGGTGACGTTCTCCACGATGTTCCGCAAGGCGCACACCGAGCAGTACCCGGAGGAGAAGGTCCCCACCGCGCCCCGCTACCACGGGCGGCACCAACTCAACCGCTACGCCGACGGGCTGGAAAAGTGCATCGGCTGCGAACTGTGCGCATGGGCGTGCCCGGCGGACGCGATCTACGTCGAGGGCGCCGACAACACCGCCGAGGAGCGCTTCTCCCCCGGCGAACGCTACGGGCGTATCTACCAGATCAACTACCTGCGCTGCATCGGCTGCGGCCTGTGCGTGGAGGCGTGCCCGACCCGGGCGCTGACCATGACGAACGACTACGAGATGGTCGACGACAACCGCGCCGACCTCATCTATGAGAAGCACGACCTGCTCGGACCGATGCTCGCCGGGATGGTCCCCGCCCCGCACGACATGTACCCGGGCGCCGACCACTTCGACTACTACCGCGGAGAGATCACCGGCTCCGCACCCGAGCAGGGCGAGCCGTACGAGCCCGGGGCGCCCGAGGCGCGCGGTGCGACCGCAGCGAGCTCGCGCGGGCGCCGCGGGAAGGGGGCCTCGTGACCACCGGGGAGTCCGTCCTGTTCTGGGTGCTGGGCGCCATCGCCGTGGCCGGGGCGCTCGGGGTGGTCTCGGCGACCAAGGCGGTCTACTCGGCGCTGTGCCTGGCCGCGACCATGGTCTCGCTCGCCGTGCTGTACATCGCGCAGGGGGCGGTGTTCCTGGGAGTGGGCCAGATCGTCGTCTACACCGGCGCCGTGATGATGCTGTTCCTGTTCGTGGTGATGCTCATCGGGGTGGAGTCGTCGGACTCTCTGGTCGAGCGGATCCGGGGGCACCGGGTGGCGGCGATCATCGCAGGCCTGGGGTTCGGCATCCTGCTGGCCACCGGCCTGGCGCGGGCGCAGCTGCCGCCGTTCGCCGGGTTCGCCCCCGGATACTCCGACGTCCCCGCGCTGGCGGAGCTGCTGTTCTCCCGGCACGTGTGGGCGTTCGAGCTCACCGGGGTGCTGCTCATCATCGCCACTCTCGGCGCGATGGTCCTGGCGCACCGCGAGCGCTTCACCGGACGCCTCACCCAGCGGCAGATGTCGCAGCAGCGGTTCCTCGACTGGCAGGCCGACGACACCGCCCGCGTGACCCCGCTGCCCAGCTCCGGCGTGTACGCGCGCCGCAACTCCGCCGACATGCCCGCCCGACTGCCCGACGGGTCCGACGCCCCCGACTCGGTGAGCGAGGTGCTGCGGCGCCACGCGGCCGATCGCGCGGACGGCCCTGACGAACTCGGCACCGGCGGACCCGGCGAAGGGGGCCGACGGTGAACCCCGAGTACTACCTGTACCTCTCGGCCGTGCTGTTCACCATCGGCGCGGCCGGGTTCCTTCTGCGGCGCAACGCCATCGTCCTGTTCATGTGCATCGAGCTCATGCTCAACGCCACCAACCTCGCCCTGGTCGCGTTCGCGCGGATGCACGGCGACGTCACCGGCCAGCTCTTCGCGTTCTTCATCATGGTCGTGGCCGCCGCCGAGGTCGTGATCGGCCTCGCGATCATCATGGCCATCTACCGCTCCCGCCGATCGGCGTCCGTCGACGACGCCAGCCTGCTCAGGTACTAGGGGGGACGACGATGACGACGACCGTGATGACGACGACGACAACGACCGCAGCCGCCCTCGCCCCCGCCGTCGCCGGGTCCGCGCTCTGGCTCATCCCCGCACTGCCGCTGTTCGGTGCGGCGATCCTGCTGGTGCTCGGTCGCCGCGCGGACGGGTGGGGCCACCTGCTCGGGTGCGCGACCGCGCTGGGCTCGTTCGCCGTGGCGGTGTGGCAACTCGTCGCCATGACCGGCCGCGACGCCGCCGACCGCGCCGCGGGGCAGACCCTGTTCGAGTGGGTCTCGGTCGGCGAGTTCCAGCTGGACTTCGGCCTGCGCCTTGACGAGCTGTCCATGGTGTTCGTCCTGCTCGTCACCGGCGTCGGGCTGCTCATCCACGTGTACTCGATCGGCTACATGGCGGCCAACCCGGCGCGGCGCAAGTTCTTCGCCTACCTCAACCTGTTCCTCGCGGCGATGCTGCTGCTGGTGCTGGCCGACAACTTCCTCGGCCTCTACCTGGGTTGGGAGGGTGTCGGCCTGGTCTCCTACCTGCTCATCGGGTTCTGGCAGCACAAGCCGTCCGCCGCCACCGCGGCGAAGAAGGCGTTCGTCGTCAACCGCGTCGGTGACATCGGTCTGGGTGTGGCGCTGATGGTCATGGTCACCCAGCTGGGCACGCTGTCCTACGAGGGCGTGTTCTCCGCGATCGGTGGCGGGGCGGCGGGCAGCGAGGCGGCGGTAGCCGACGGCGGGGCGGTGAGCTCGGGGCTGGTCACCGCGCTCGGGCTGCTGTTGCTGCTGGGCGCGTGCGCCAAGTCCGCCCAGGTGCCGCTGCAGTCCTGGCTCGGCGACGCGATGGAGGGCCCCACCCCGGTGTCGGCCCTCATCCACGCCGCGACCATGGTCACCGCGGGCGTCTACCTCATCACCCGGTCCAACCCGATCTACGACGCGACCCCGACCGCGCGCGCCGCGGTGATCGCGGTCGGCGCCGTGACGCTGCTGTTCGGTGCGGTCATCGGCTGCGCCAAGGACGACATCAAGAAGGTCCTCGCCGCCTCCACCATGAGCCAGGTCGGGTACATGGTCATGGCCGCCGGCTTCGGGCCCGCCGGATACGCACTGGCGATCATGCACCTGCTCACCCACGGCTTCTTCAAGGCCGGCCTCTTCCTCGGCGCCGGTTCGGTGATGCACGGGATGAACGACGAGGTCGACATGCGACGCTACGGCGCCCTACGCGCGGTCATGCCGATCACCTTTGCCACCTTCGGACTCGGCTACCTGGCCATCATCGGCGTCCCACCGTTCGCCGGGTTCTACTCCAAGGAGGGCATCATCTCCGCGGCGTTCGACGTGGGCAGCGAATCAGCTGCGGGTGGGGGGCCGGGCGCGGGCTCACTGATCGGCTACCTCCTGGGGGCGGTGGCCCTGCTCGGCGCGGGCCTGACCGCCTTCTACATGACCCGCGTGATGATCCTGACCTTCTTCGGGCCGCAGCGCTGGGCCGACGACGCCCACCCCCACGAGTCGCCGGCGATCATGACGGCGCCGATGATCACGATCGCCGTGGGATCGGTGCTCTCGGGTCTGCTGTTGTCGCTCGGCGGGCGGCTGCAGGACTGGCTCGCCCCGGTCGTTGGCGAGCACCACCCGGAGCACGTCCTACCGGTGTGGTTGGTCACCGCCGCCTCCCTGGTCGTGTTGGCCGTTGGCATCGCCCTCGCCGTGCACCGCTACGCCCGTAGTGAGGTCCCGGCCACCGCCCCCGCCGGCTCCGCTCTCACGCGGGCCGCGCGCCGCGACCTGTACGCCGACGACCTCAACGAGGCGGTGTTCATGCGACCCGGCCAGGCCCTGGTCGCGGGCACGGAGGTGATCGACCGGCGAGTGGTGGCCGGGGCGGCGACGGGCGTCGGCGCCACCCTCGGGGAACTGTCCGCCCGGACGAGGCTCCTGCAGTCCGGACTCACCCGCTCCTACGCGCTGTACATGCTGATCGGCGCGGTTCTGGTGATCGCCGCGATGTTGGGGGGTGGCGTGCTGTGACCGGCCCCGGACTGCTCACCGCGCTGTGGCTCACGCCCCTGGTCGGCGCCCTCGTCGTCGTCGTCCTGCCTGGGAGCGCGCGCCGCGCGGCGAGGCCCCTCGCCCTGGTCACGTCCCTGGTCGTCCTGGGGGTGGCCGTCGCGCTGGCGGTCGGGTTCGAGCCGGGCGGCGAGACCCACCAGTTCGTCGAGTCGCGGCCGTGGATCCCTGCGTTCGGCGCGACGTACACACTCGGGATCGACGGCGTGGCGCTCGTGCTGGTGCTGCTCACCGCCGCACTCATGCCGTTGCTGCTGCTGGCCGGGTGGCGTGACACCGACGGGCCCGGCGGCGACCGCCCCGCCCCGAACGGTCGGCGCACGCAGGCGTCCCCCGCGTTGATGCTCGCCACGCAGGGGCTCGCGCTGGTGGCCTTCACGAGCCTGGACGTGCTGCTGTTCTACGTGGCGTTCGAGGCCATGCTCATCCCGCTGTACTTTCTCATCGGGGGATTCGGAACAGGCGCGTTCGGGGACAGCGGCGCCGACCGGGCGCAGGCGGCCGTCCGGTTCCTCCTCTACAACCTGCTCGGCGGACTCGTCATGCTGGCCGCGGTGCTCGGGCTCTACATGTACACAGCCCGGGCCGGACTCGGGCCCGACGGCCGCGGCACCTTCGACTACCGCCTCATCACCGACGCCGTCGCCGACGGGCGACTGCAGATCCCGCCCGGCGCGATGCTCCTGCTGTTCGCCGGGTTCACGTTGGCGTTCGCGATCAAGGCCCCGCTGTGGCCGTTCCACACCTGGCTTCCCGGGGCCGCCGTCGCCGCGACGCCCGCCTCCGCGGTGCTCATGATGGCCGTGGTCGACAAGGTCGGCACCTTCGCGATGCTGCGGTACTCGCTGCCGCTGTTCCCCGAGGCAGCGGCGACCGCGACGCCCGTGATGGTGACGCTGGCGGTGATCAGCATCGTCTACGGCGGCATCATGGCCATCGCCCAGACCGACCTCCTACGCCTCATCGCGTACGCGTCGATCTCCCACTTCGGGTTCATCGTCCTGGGCGTGTTCGCCGCGACCGAGCAGTCGGCGGCCGGGTCCACGCTGTACATGGTCAACCACGGCATCGCCACGGCCGCGCTGTTCCTCGTGGCCGGGTTCCTCGTCCGGCGGCACCGGATCCGCGAGATCGGCTACTACGGCGGGGTGCAGCAGGCCGCGCCCGTGCTCGCCGGGGTGTTCCTCATCGCCGGGCTCGCGACGCTGTCACTGCCCGGGCTGGCCCCGTTCATCAGCGAGTTCCTGGTGTTCGTCGGCACGTTCGAGGTCTACCCCGTCGCCGCCGTACTGGCGACGGCGACGTTCGTCCTGGCGGCCGTCTACATCCTGTGGACCTACCAGCGGGTGATGGGCGGGCCCCTCGCGCCGGGGTTGCGGTCCACGCCCGACCTCACGACCCGCGAGCGCGTGGTGCTGGCCCCGCTGGTCGTGGCGCTGATCGTGCTGGGCTTCTACCCGCAGCCGGCGCTCGACGTGATCGACCCGGCGGTCGCCGAGACCGTCACCCACGTGGAAGGTGCCACCCGATGACCCCGGACATCGCCTACTCCTCGCTCCTGCCGCTGCTCGTGGTGCTCGGGACGGCGATCGTCTCGGTGCTCGTCGAGGCGTTCGCCCCCGCCCGACACCGCTACGCCGCGCAGATGGTGCTGTACCTCGGCGGGCTCGTCGCGGCGCTGGTGACGGTGGTTCTGCTCGCCGGGACGCGGCTGGTGACGGCCGGCGGCGCCGTAGCCGTGGACGGGCCCGCGCTGTTCCTGCAGGGGGCGACGGTCCTCGTGGCGATCGGGGCGGGGGTGCTCATCGGGGAACGCTCCCGGGTGGGCGCGGCGGCCGGGGCCTCGTCGGGTTCGGTGGGCGCGTCGGCCACGGCCCGTCGCCCGGTGCTCGCGGGCTTCGCCCCGCAGGCCGCTCTGGCCCCGGGCGGCGACGCCGAACGCGAGGCCGAACGCGCGGGCGTCTCCCAGACCGAGGTCTTCCCGCTCGCACTGTTCGCCACGGGCGGGCTCATGTTGTTCCCCGCGGCGAACGACCTCATCACCCTGTTCATCGCGCTCGAGGTGCTCTCCCTGCCGCTGTACGTGATGTGTGGCATGGCCCGCCGCCGGCGACTCCTCTCGCAGGAGGCCGCGGTCAAGTACTTCCTGCTGGGGTCGTTCTCCTCGGCCATCTTCGCCTACGGCGCCGCACTGATCTACGGCTACGCCGGGACCGTCGAGTTCGGCGGGATCGCAGCGGTAGTAGCGGCCGAGGGCGGCAGCTCACTGGCGCTGATCGGTGTGGCGATGATGTCGGTGGGCCTGCTGTTCAAGGTCGGGGCCGTGCCGTTCCACACCTGGACCCCCGACGTCTACCAGGGCGCGCCCACCTCGATCACGGCGTTCATGGCCGCCGGGACCAAGCTCGCCGCGTTCGGTGCGATCCTGCGGTTCTTCCACACCGCCGTCCCCCGCCTCGAGGACGACTGGGCGCCCGTGCTCTGGGTGATCGCGGCGCTGACGATGATCGTCGGCACGGTCGTCGGTGTCACGCAGAACGACGTCAAACGCCTGCTGGCCTACTCCTCCGTCGCGCACGCCGGATTCCTGCTCACCGGGGTGCTCGGCCCTCCGGTGGCCGGGACCTCCGCCGTGCTGTTCTACCTCGCGGCGTACGCGGTCAGTACCGTCGGCGTGTTCGCGGTGGCCGGGCTGGTCCGCGCGCCCGACGGCGCCGAGATCACCGACCTGCAGGCCTGGGCCGGGCTCGGCCGACGTCAGCCACTGGTGTCGGGCGCCTTCGCACTGCTGCTGCTCGCACTCGCGGGCATCCCGCTGACCAGCGGGTTCATCGCCAAGTTCGCCGTGTTCTCCGCAGCGGTGGCCGGCGGCGCGGTGAGCCTCGTGGTGATCGGCGTGCTCACGAGCGCGATCGCTGCCTCGTTCTACGTCCGCGTGATCGTGGTGATGTTCTTCCGCGATGCGGGCGAGGGCTCCGCAACCGCCGGAGCCGGGCGGTTCGGCTCCGCTGGGTCGGGCTCCGCAGGGTCGGGTGAGGTGGCGTTCGCGCGCAGGCCCGTCACGTACGCGGTCGTCGGCGTCGCGGTCCTGGTGACCATCCTGCTGGGGATCATGCCGCAGCCGCTACTCGACCTGGCCTCGACGGCGGCCGCGTTCGCGGGGTAGGAGTTCGCGGGGTAAACAGCCATCCGGCCGTCAGTAGCCGCGTCGACAAGAGTCTTTCACCCGTATCGGTCGAGTAGCAGTGCACGAAACACTCTTCTCGACGACTGCCGCCCGCTGTCTGCCGCCCGCCGCGCCCCTTACTCCCCCAGGCCCAGCGGGGTGGCGTCGAACTCCCCGGACAGCGCGGACACAGACCGAGCTAGTCGGAGGTCACGCTGGGTGACCCCGTCGACGTCGTGGCTGCGGAGATCGAGGGTGACCTCGTCGTAGCTCCACAGCAGGTCGGGGTGGTGGTCCTGCGAATTGGCGGCCTGCCCGATCGCGGCGACGAGGTTGATCGCGGCCTGCGGGGTCTCGCACACGGCCGTGTAGGTCAGCGACCCCTCCGAGAAGGCCCAGCCGGGCAGATCGGCGAGGCCTTCGGCGATCTGCTCCTCGGTCAGGCGGGTGTTGTCGTCGGCGGCGGGGCGGGCGTTGTCGGAGTCTGCGCTCATGCGGTCCAGTCTGGCACCTCGACGTGGCGGCCGCTGTTCACGGGCGCGCGGCCTACTCTGTTCAGCGTGGAAGCCCCCGCCAGTCCTCTGCCCCCCGGCGCCGGCCGGTACGCGCCCAGCCCGTCGGGCGACCTGCACCTGGGCAATCTGCGCACGGCGGTGGCGGCGTGGGTGCTGGCCCGCGATTCGGGCCGGGCGTTCCGGATGCGCGTAGACGATCTCGACGCCGCCCGAGCGCGCCCCGGGGTGGCCGAGCGTCAGCTGGCGGATCTGGCGGCGATCGGCCTCGACTGGGACGGCGAGATCATGTGGGAGTCCGAGCGGTCGCACGCCTACGCCGCGGCGGCGAACCAGCTGTCCGACCAGGGCCTGGTCTACGAGTGCTACTGCTCGCGCCGCGAGATCGCCGAGGCCCCGCGCGCACCGCACTCCCCGCCCGGGTCGTACCCCGGCACGTGCCGTGACCTGTCGGAGGCGGAACGGGAGCGTCGCCGGGAGGCACTCGGCCCGGGGCGGGTGCCTGCGCTGCGACTGCGCGCGACGGTCGACGAGCTGACGATCACCGACGGCGTCCACGGGCCGTACACGGGCGTCGTCGACGACGTCGTCCTGCGCCGCGGTGACGGCGTTTGGGCGTACAACCTCGCCGTCGTCGTCGATGATGCCGAGCAGGGCGTCGACCAGGTCGTGCGCGGCGAGGACCTGCTCTCCTCCACTCCCCGCCAGGCCCATCTGGCCGACCTGCTGGCGTTGCCGCACCCGGAGTACGTGCACGTGCCGCTCGCGGTCAACGCCGCCGGTGAGCGTCTGGCCAAGCGGGACGGCGCGGTGACCCTGGCCGATCTGGCGCAGGAGGGGACGACGACGAGGGCCGCGGTCGCCAGTATCGTGGCCTCCCTCGGTGGGCCGGAGGGCGCGGACTCGATCGAGGCGCTGCATGGAGTGGTGACCACCGAGTCCTTGCGGGCCGGCCCCTGGGTGGTGGCCTGATCGGCCGACGCGCGCCCAGCCCGGCCCTCCCGCCTCATCGAAAAGAGCGTTCCGCGCACACCTACTCGCACAACGCGTGCGGAAGCGACTTGTCGATCAACGGTGACGCGGCGCGACGCGACCTATTCGACAGGCAGGGATTCGGCATCGCGGCGGGCGGCGCGGATAATCGTCGTTCGTGACCACTTCCTCGCAGAATCCCGACCAGCTGGGGACTGGGCGGCCGGACGGGAACACTCCCGAGCCGGCGCCCAGTACCCCTTCTACCGCGTCCGCCGCCTCCGCCGGTCTCCCCGGCCGCGCCGTATTCGCCACCGTCGCCAGCCCGTACTACGGCTATCTCATCGCCCTGTTCGTCGGCGTGATGCTCATCAGCAACGTCACCGGGACCAAGGGCGTCCTCCTCTTCCCCGACCTGAGCTTCGAACTCGGGTTCCTCTCGATGGACGGGCTCGTCACCGACGGCGCCTTCCTGCTCTTCCCGCTGGCCTACGTGCTCGGCGACGTGATCAGTGAGGTGTACGGCTTCAAGGCGATGCGCCGCGTCGTGCTCTCCGGTTTCGCCGTGCTGGCGCTGGCCGCGTTGAGCTTCAGCCTGACCGTGCAGTTGCCGCCGGCCGACTTCTACGAGAACCAGGACGCGTTCGAGGCCGTCGCGGGGGTCATCCCGCAGTTCTTCCTCGCCGGCCTGGCCGGGTACGTCGTCGGCGAGCTGCTCAACTCCTACGTCCTGGTGTGGATGAAGCGCCGCACCGGTGAGCGGAGCCTGTGGGCGCGGCTCCTGGGGTCGACCGTGGTGGGCCAGCTCGCCGACACGCTGGTGTTCTGCACGATCGCGGCTCCGGCGCTGGGCATGGCGCTCGGCTCGGGCGACTACTGGAACTACGTCGTCATCGGCTTCGTCTGGAAGACCCTCGTCGAGGCGGTCCTGCTGCCGGTGACCTACGTGGTGATCGCGTCGATCAAGAAGCGGGAGCCCAGTTATCAGGCTGCACTCTCGGGTTCCGCCCTGTCACACTCGGCGGTATGACCTCCGCTGACCGGGACGCAGACGACGGGCGCGATGTCGAACGACCCGCCGCGGTGACGGTGCTCGGCGCGACGGTCGACGACCAGACCAGGTGCGTCCACTACCACGGCCCGTTGGACGTCATCGCGATCCGCTTCCACTGTTGCGGCGAGTTCTATCCCTGTTTCCGCTGCCACGCCGACGCCACCGACCATGCGCTGTCGGTGTGGCCGCGGGACGAGTTCGACACCGATGCCCTGCTCTGCGGCGCATGTTGGAGCACGCTGACCATCGCCGAGTACCAGGCCACCGACGCCTGCCCGGCCTGCGGAACCGCATTCAATCCGGGTTGCTCGCTGCACTACCCCCTCTACTTCGAGTCATAGGTCGAGTTCAACGGCGCGCGAAACTCCTCGACCATGCGTGCTGCCAGGACCAGGTGAGCCCGGATCACGCCCGCGAGTTCGTTCTCGATGCGTTCTCGGGGCAGGTCCCGAGCTCTGGCCCCCTCCGGCAACCTGTCAGCCACCCGTTGTAACCCGTCGTTGTGGACCCCGCCGCGTCGCTGTCTCCACGGGTCGGAGAGCACGTCGAGGATCGATGCCCGGAGCGTCGCGAATGCCACTGGGTCCGCCCCGTACGCGGCTCTGTAGATCCCAGTCGCCACCGAGACCCGGGGCTCCTCCTCCTCTAGTTCGGCGATCAGTTCGTCGTCTTCGTCGAAGTACGCCGCCTCGTACAGATCCTTCTCCTCCTCGAACTCTTCTACACCTTGCTCGAGCACCCCGGAGAGAATCTGGTCGGCGGCCACCAGCTGTGGCCACCTAACCATGAGCTCGTCGAACTCCAGATCCGCCATTCTGCTGATCAGTCGCCGAACCGCGGCGTCATCCCCGGCCAGCGCCTTTCGTAGCGCCTTCTCCGCGAGGTTGAACGCGGCGGTCTGCCACGTCTCACTCTTTTCTGAGCTATCGCGTACCGGACTGTGCAGGAGGACGCCCAACGGCGAGCGCCTCTCGAGGTCGTCGTGGGGGTGATCGTTTCTGGTCTGGTTCGTCATGCGCGCAGCGTCGCACGCAGCACCGACACCTACGAGTCGCCTCGGTCGTGCGGAGCTCATCCGCTGGTCGACCAAGACCGACGTGTAGGCCCGCCTATGTCGGTTCCTGCGTCATAGTGACGTATGGCCTCACCCCGCGTACCCGCCGCACTCGCACTCCTCACCGCCGCACTGCTCCTGGCGGGTTGCTCGGGTCAGAGTGAGGATCCGCGGGTCATCAGCACGCAGGGAACCGGCATCGTCACCGGTTCTCCCGATACCGTCACCATCGTGCTCGGCGTCGAGACCCGGGCATCTGACGCCAGCACAGCGCTGACCGACAACGCGGAACGCGCCCGATCCCTTATCGAGACCATCAAGGCCCAGGGCGTCGAAGAGGAGGACATCGCCACCAAGAACCTGTCGGTGCAGCCCAATTTCCTGCCCAGCGGCAGCATCGACGGATACATCATCACGAACCAGGTGACGGCGACCTTGCGCGACGTCGACAGGAGTGGCGATCTCATCGATGCAGCGGCGGGCGCCGCCGGCGACGCGATCCGGGTTCAGCAGTTGACGTTCTCCATCGACGACGACAGCGACCTCAGGGCCCAGGCCCGGGCGCAGGCGGTCACGCGAGCTGAAGAACAGGCCCAACAGATCGCCGAGGCGGCCGGGGCGGAGTTGGGGGCGGTGCAGTCGATCACCGAGGTACCGGAGACCGAAGCGACTCCGTTTCCGGTCTCGAGGTCGTTGGCAGACGGCGCAGCTTCGACGCCGATCGAGGCCGGTAGCCAGGACCTCACTGTGTCCGTCTCCGTGACCTACGAGATCAACTAGCTGATCCCGCCGACGGATACGGGCGGCCGGGCGCCCTGGCCGCGCGGCCACGGCGGCCAGGGATCAGCGTCCCGAGTAGTACCGCCCCAGGAACTCCGCCTTGTAGGCCACGTACTCGTCGGGCCCGGCCGCCATCGCCGCGCGCACCTCGTCGACCAGCCGCACCACAAAGGCGAGGTTGTGCAACGTGAGCAGCGTGGAGCCGAGGAACTCCTTGGCCTTGAACAGGTGATGCAGGTAGGCGCGGCTGTACTCGCGCGACACCTCGGACGGCCCCTCGGGGTCGAGCGGGGTGTGGTCGTGGCGGAACTGGGCGCGGGTGATGTTGACCCGCCCGTCGAGCGTGTAGATCCCACCGTGGCGGGCCAGCCGGGTGGGCGCGACGCAGTCGAAGGTGTCGGCACCGTTCTCCACGGCGGTGAAGATGTCGTCGGGCTCGCTGATCCCCAGCAGGTGCCGCGGCCGGTCCTCGGGCAGTTCCTCGGTGCACCAGCCGACGATCGTTCCGAGGTTCTCCTTCTCCAGCGCGCCGCCGATCCCGTACCCGCCGAACCCTCGTCGCCCCTCGGCCTCGGCGCGCTCGCTCATCTCCACGAGCCCGCGCACGGCCTGCCGCCGCAGGTCCTCGAACTGCGCACCCTGGACCACTCCCCACAGCGACTGCCCCGGCCGGTGCCCCCGCTCCTGCGACAGCCGCTCGTGCTCGTCGAGGCAGCGCTGCGCCCACCGCCGCGTCCGCTCCACCGAACTCTCCTGGTACTTCCGCGTGTTCATCAGCGTGGTGAGCTCGTCGAACGCGAACAGGATGTCGGCGCCCAGCGAGTGCTGGATCCGCATGGACACCTCGGGCGAGAAGCGGTGCCGCGAGCCGTCGAGGTGCGAGGTGAAGGTGACACCGTCCTCGTCGACCTTCGCCAGCCGCCCCTGCCCCTTGTTGGTGGCCGCGTCGTCCGGCTTGGCACCGGCCGACATCTCGATGACCTTCTTGAACCCCACCCCCAGGCTCATCACCTGGAAGCCACCCGAGTCGGTGTAGGTGGGCCCGGACCAGCGCATGAACTCCCCCAGCCCGCCGGCGGCGTCGACGACCTCGTGGCCCGGCTGCAGATAGAGGTGGTAGGCGTTCGCCAGCACGGCCTGGGCGCCGGTGGAGCGGACCTGCTCGGGGGTCAGCGTCTTGACGGTGGCCTTGGTGCCGACGGGGATGAACGCCGGGGTGGCGATGTCACCGTGCGGAGTGTGGATGACACCCGTCCGCCCACCGGCCGTCCCGTCGAGGACCATCCGCTCGCCCACGTCGAAGGTGGTCGCGCAGGTGGTGGGCGTGTCGTTGTCCGGCATCACTCCATCGTGGCATGACGGTCGCGGATTGCGGACGTGACCCTAAGATGGAGAGGTACGTCGGCACGGGGGGCGTAGTCGTCGGCGTCGGGGGGCGCGACGCGCGCGTCGAGGAATACGACGACGAGGTGGGGCGATGACCACATCAGGTGGCCGTAGGCTCTCCAAGCACGAACGCCGATCACAGCTGATCGTGTTGGGGATCCGTTTGCTGGAGACCGTGCCTTTCCACGCCCTGTCGCTGGACGACGTCGCCGAGCGGGCCGGGGTGTCCCGCAGCCTGCTCTTCCATTACTTCCCCACCAAGCTGGATTACCTCACGGCGGTCGTGCGGGCGGCGGCCGACCACGTGCTGTCGCTGACCGAGATCCCGGTGGGCGCGCACGCCGAGGACAGCACACGCGCGATCATCACGGCACTGGTGCGCTACATCCAGCGGCGTCGCGACAACTACGTGGCGGTCCTGCGTTCGGGCCGCGCGGTGGATCCGGCGCTGGAGAAGGTCGTCGACGGCATGCACCGCACGATCAGCCTGCGGATCCTCGACAGCCTCGGGGTACACGAACCGGACCCCCTGGCACTCGCTCTCACGCGGGCGTGGCTGGCCGGCGTCGAAGAGTTGGCACTGCTCGGCGAGGAGTCGGGGTTGCCACAGGAGGCGGTGATCGAGTCGGCGCTGTCGACGCTGAACGCGGTCGTGACGCTGCCGAACTTCGTCGAGGATTCCTCCGACCACGTCTGAAAGCGGGGCTCGCCTGCCCCACCCACAGCCGCCCGTCGCCATGGCGTCTCGCACCCACCGCGGGGCAGGCGAGACGCCATCGTCAGGGGCGGCTGCAGCCGGCACGGACAGGCGCTCGAGCGAGACGCCAGGCGCGGGAGCGGCTGCAGTCGGCACGGACAGGCGCGGGAGCGGAATGACGAGAGCCCCGGACCTCTCTCGAGATCCGGGGCTCTCCCCGTGGCGGTGGCGGTGGGATTTGAACCCACGGTTGGGGGTTACCCAACACAGCATTTCGAGTGCTGCACCTTCGGCCGCTCGGACACGCCACCGCCGATTAGGCTACTTCACCGGTGGCCCCAGACGAAAATCGCCAGGCCAGAGGCGAGGAGTCAGCTGCTGTAACTCACTTGTCGTTGCCGGTGAGCTTGCTCGCGGCCTCGTTGGCCTTGTCCTTGAGCTTCTCGGCGCCCTGCTTGACGTTGGCCGAACCCTGGTCCGCCTGGCCCTCGGCCTGCAGGTCACGGTCTCCCGTCGCGGCGCCGGCCGACTCCTTGGCGCGGCCGCCCAGCTCCTCGGCCTTGTTCGAGAACTTGTCTCCCACTCCCATGTGGTGCTCCTCTCGATCGCGGCGCCGGGGTCCGGCACCTCTCACGACCCACCGTACGGAGATGCCGGACCGGCCTCCACCGCGAGCGGGTCACGATCGGGTCACCGCCGTGCGCCCCGACGCGGCCCCGGTCACGGCCACCCTCACCGACGAGCGCGGAAGAAGTCCTCCAGGACAGCGGCGCACTCGTCCTCGAGCACACCACCCCGCACCTCTGGACGGTGCACCAGACGCCGGTCGCGGACGACGTCCCACAGCGACCCGCACGCCCCGGTGCGCGGCTCCCAGGCGCCGAAGACGATGCGGCCGACCCGCGCCGCGACCGCCGCCCCCGCGCACATCGTGCAGGGCTCCAGGGTCACCACGAGAGTGCAGTCCTCCAGCCGCCAACCGTCGCCCAGGACCCGCGCGGCCTCGCGGAGCGCGATCACCTCGGCGTGCGCGAACGGGTCACCGTCGGCCTCACGCCGATTGGTGGCGGCGGCCAACTCCCGACCGTCGGGGCCCAGCACCAGCGCGCCGACGGGCACGTCCTCGGCCGGGGCACCGCCCGCCACGGCCAGGGCGCGCCTCACCAGCATCTCGTCGGCCACCCGCGCAGAGCCCCGGTGTTCGGGGTGCGCCGATCCGGGCGGGTTCACGGACACACCGCGGTCACGGACACGGCGCCGTCACGACCCGTGGCTCACGAGTCGGGCTGGTGCCGCTCGAACTCGTCGCCGAAGCCCATCCGCTCGGCCACCGACTGCAGCTGTTCGTCGGCGTACAGGTCGGTCTCGGAGACGATGATCTCCAACACCCCGGCGGGCAGGCCCATGTCGTCGAGGATCGCCATGTCGCCCTCGCCCCACGGGTCGGTCTGCTCGAGCTCCTCGTCGGTCATGTCGGGCACGTCCACGTTGAGCTCGTCGAGCACATCCGCGGCGAGGTCGTAGTCCAGCGACGCGGTCGCGTCCGAGAGCATGAGTCGCATCCCGGACGGGCCCGGGCGCAGGATCACGAAGAACTCGTGGTCCACGTCGACCAACCCGAACGACGGCCCCTCCGCGCGCAGCGACCGGACCTGCCGGGCAGCGTCGTCGAGACTGGTGAGGGCGGCGTCGTCCAGACGGGTGACCTGCCAGGAACCGCCGTCCTGGACCACCCCGAGTGCGATGCCGGTGACCGAGTCGTCGTCGGAGTCGCGGGAGAGTCGGTCGGAGCTGCTGGGCATGGGCTCAACCGTAGTCTGCTGTGAGAACCTTGTCAGGTGACGGTGACGGCGGACGTGTGCGTGCTCGGGGTCGGCCTGATCGGCGGCTCACTCCTGCGGGCCCTCGGCCCCGATCGGACCTTCGGCTGGAACCGCTCCCCCGCCGGCGCCGAGGCCGCCACCGCCGCCGGTTTCGACGTCACCACGGATCTGCCCACCACACTCCGCCGGGCCGCGGAGGCGGATGCCCTCGTCGTCGTCGGCGTCCCCCTCCCCGCCCTCGAGTCGGTCCTGGGCACGGTGGCCGAGCACGCACCCACCGTCGCCCTCACCGACGTGATCAGCGTCAAGGGCCCCGTCCTGGAGGCGGTACGACGTCACGGACTGGGGGCGCGGTTCGTCGGCGGGCACCCCATGGCCGGCACCGCTCACTCCGGCTGGGACGCAGGCGACCCCGACCTGTTCCGCGGCGCCACGTGGCTCGTCGCGGCCGACGACGACGCCGACCCCGACATCTGGGGACGGGTGGCGCGGCTCGCGCTGGACAGTGGCGCACGGGTGGTCTCGGCGACCTCCGCCGACCACGACGCGGCCGTCGCCCGGATCTCCCACCTGGGGCACGTGCTGGCCGAGGCGCTCGCGCTGGCGGGCGGCCGGGGCGGGGACCTCGCGCTCTCGTTGGCGGCGGGGTCGTTCCGCGACGGCACGCGCGTCGCCGGGACCGCGCCCGATCTGGTGCGCGCGATCTGCGAACCCAACCGGGACGCGCTGCTGGACGTGCTGGACGAGTGCCTCGCCGACCTCGGGGCCGCGCGGGCGGCGCTGGCCGAGCGGGGAACGCTGGGGCCGCTCGTCGACGACGGCCACCGCGCGCGGCGTGCCTATGAGGACGCGCAGGCCGATCGCACCGGCGGGGATCTCCGACCGGCGGAGGTCACGCCGGGGGCGGCCGGGTGGCTCGAGGCGCTCCGCGAGGCGGGCGCCTTGGGCAGGGAGGTCCGGCTCGCCGACAGGCCGTAGAGGCCCCTCGGCTGGCCGTTCAGGCCCGGCGGCTGGCCGTTCAGGCCCTTCGGCTGGCCGTTCAGGCCCTTCGGCTGGCCGTTCAGGCCCTTCGGCTGAGCCCCGGCACGTCGATGATCACGCCGTCGGGGTCGACCGTCGCGCTGGTCGACGCGGTGGCGGTGATGCCGTGGACCTGCTCGTCGTCGCTGGAGAGCGTGACCGTGTCCTCGGTGACGTCGAGCGTCATGGAATCCACCGACAACACCCGCACGTCCTCGGAACCCGGCTGCGCGTGCAGACCCAGGCGACGGATCATGACGCTGGCGAAGAACACGCTGTAGGTGATGTCCACGTCCACCACGCCGTCGCCGCCCACGCGGGAGCGGGTCCCGGAGGAGTCCTCGAGCAGCCAGGCCCCCTCGTCGTCGCAGACCAGGTCGATCGTGCGCTCGTGCTCCTCCGTGGTGAGGGTCAGCCACACCCGGCGCAGGGTCGTGTCGGCGCCGAGTTGAGCCTCGTACTCCACGGTGAAGGCGGGGTTGTCCGGGCCGGCGGCGGCGACGATCCGACCGCGGGCGCGGGTGGAATCACCCTTGGGGACGACCCTGACCTGCTCGATCAGTCTGCCGTTCTCGGATATCCACGTGTACATACGGGTGACCGAGGCGCGGTGCGCTTCGGGCTGCCGCGAGGACGTCTCTGAAGCGTTCACAGCCTCCACGGTAGGAAAATCTCCACCAAAACGCACATCTGAGTCCCGTCAACCTCCTGCCCACCACCCGTCACACAGGCGGATCCGGCCCCCGGACGGCCCTGAGGAGGAACTGAGGGCCCGGGATGGCTGCGGGCGCCGACCCGTAAGCCGGGCTCAGCGCCGCCGCAGGTCCATCCGCCCGCGGCGCCACGGGTACAGGGTGACGTTGCGGGACCGCGGCCACTCGCGACCGTTGCCCACCGGCTCCAGGCGATACCGCTCCAGCACCTGCCGCAGGATGACCTGTCCCTCCATCATCGCGAACGACGCCCCGATGCAGCGGCGCGCGCCACCGCCGAAGGGCAGCCACTCGGTGGGCGTGGGCACCTCGCCGAGGAACCTCCCCGGGTCGAACTCACGGGGCCCGGCGTAGGTGGCCGCGGCGCGGTGGGCCAGGACGATCGATGGCGAGATCGTCACCCCCCGGGGATAGGTCCGCCCGCCGACGGTGGCCGGCTCCTGCAGCTCCCGCATCACCATCGGCACCACCGGATGCAACCGAAGGACCTCCTTGAGCACAGCGTCGAGGTACTCCGACCCGCCCTCGGCGATCTCGGCCACACACCGGTCCTGGACGCGCGGGTGGCGGGCCAGTTCCAGCATCGACCACGCCATCGCCGTGGCCGTGGTCTCGTGCCCGGCCGCCACGAGGGTCATGAGCTGGTCACGCAGCTCCTGGTCCGACAGTCCCTGCGCGTCGGCCGCCGAGGCGCGGACCAGCAACGCCAGGAGGTCCCGCCGCTCGGACAGGGCCGGGTCCAGGCGGGCCGCGGAGATCTCCTCACCGAGGAACTCGTGGATGGTCTCGAGGTCCCGCACCTCTCGGCTCCACGGCCACCGCCGGCGCAGCGCGGGGATCCCCAGGCCGATCATCACCACCGGGCCGGCATCGACCGCCCGGGCGACGATCGGCCGCATCCGGTCCAGGCGCGCAGAGTCCGTCACCCCGAAGACCACCCGCAGGATCACCTCGAGCGTCAGCTGGTTGAGCAGCACGTGCGCGCGGACGCGACCCGACCGCGGCCAGTGGTCCAACTGTTCGCGCGTGACCTCCTCGACGAGCGTGCGGTAGCCGTCGATCTCACGCCGCCCGAACGCCGGCGCGAGCAGCCGCCGGGCGCGCGCGTGCTCGTCACCGTCCTGGAGGAGGAGGGAGTGCTCGCCCAGGAGGGGACGGAGCAGGTCGTTGCCCTTGCCGGCGTGGAAGACCGACGGCGAGCCGGCGAACACGTCCTTGATCTGCGCGGGCTCGGACACCGCGACGACCTTGCGTCCGGCGGGCATGAGATCGAGCGTGAACGGCACCCCGTAGCGCCGGGCCGCCGCCGGGAAGACGACGGCGGGAGCCGACAGGGCGAGCACCGCCTGCAGGATCCTCGGAAGCCGGGGGCCGGGCGGGAGCCCGTCCCGCCCGATCCCGGCCTGCGTGGTCGGGCCGGGGCCCGCGTGATCGTGAGCCGGGCCGGGGCCCGCGTGA
The DNA here is from genome assembly GCF_017168155.1 of Dietzia sp. KRD202. Classification (NCBI taxonomy): domain Bacteria; kingdom Bacillati; phylum Actinomycetota; class Actinomycetes; order Mycobacteriales; family Dietziaceae; genus Dietzia; species Dietzia sp. KRD202. The sequence goes on from NZ_JABFAN010000017.1 coordinate 32,655, forward strand.
CCGTGTGTCGCCTCGCTGCGCATGCGCTCACCGTACGAGTCCGCACGCCCCCGCCGCAGCGGGATCGGTGATGCCCGGCGCCCGCCGGCGCACCCCTGCGTCACCCGCGGGTGGCCGGACGTTCACCGGTATCGCCACCTCGTCGTCGTCGATCAGGTCTAGCGTGGTCCACATGGCCGTGCTCCCCGTGGACCTGGACTCGACGCCCGACGACATCGCCTCCCTCCTCGCTGTGGACGCCGCCGTCCGCGCGGCGGTGGGCCTCGACCACCACGTGCCCGCCGCCGGCGCCCTGCACTGGTCGGGGGACGAGGGGATGTGGATGGCGTTGCTACGGCCGGGGCCGGGGCGCGCACTCCTCGCCGGCTGGCACCACGAGTTCTCGCTCACCGAGGGCAGCGGCAACGCCGGGGAGGCCGGCACCGACCTGGTGGGTGACGCCCCGGGCTGGTGGCGCCGCGGCGTCGAACACGCCCGCACCCACGACGCGTGCCTGGGCTTCCTGTACGGGTGGGACGGGTCACGGTGGTGGCGACTGAACCAGCCCACCGACGACGGCTTCGACCCCGAACTGTTCCCGGTGACGCGGGCCGCCCTGCGCGACATCGTCGACGAGCTGGCCGACGACACCCTGCTCGACGCCCCCGACCCCGATGCCGTGGAGGCACTGCTCACCGCCGGGTCCGCCCTCACCGCCGTCGAGCTCGGCGCGGTGCTCCACGCCCCCGACGGCTGGCCCGAGGTCGACCTCGACGCCGGCGCCCGGGCCGCCCGGGAGTTCCGCTCCGCGGTCCCCGCCTGAGCCGGCGGTCCGTCCAGCGCAGCAGGAAAAACGCTGGTAAGGATAGCCTTTCGAGGCTTGTCGGCGACTCCTGGGAGTCCTACCGTAGGGGCATGAGCGTCCCCGGTCCGGCACCACACAGCACGGTGGAACCCCACGATTCATCGGTCGGCGGCAGACTCAACTGGCTGCGCGCCGCGGTCCTGGGTGCCAATGACGGGCTGCTCTCGACCGCGGGCCTCGTCCTGGGCGTCGCCGCCGCCACCACGGATCGCCCGGCAATCCTCGTCGCCGGCATGGCGGGGCTGGTCGCGGGCGCGAGCTCGATGGCCATCGGCGAGTACGTCTCCGTGAGCACGCAACGCGACACCGAGAAGGCGCTCATCGAGAAGGAGACCCGCGAGCTCGAGGAGGCACCCGAAGCGGAGTTCGACGAGCTCGTGGGCCTGTATACGGCCAAGGGGCTCAGCGAGGAGACCGCCCGGCGGGTGGCGGAGGAGTTGCACGCCGACGATCCCCTGGCGGCCCACCTCGATGCAGAACTGGGTATCGACGCCGAGTCGTTGACCAACCCGGTCACCGCCTCGATCTCGTCCGCCATCTCGTTCGCGCTCGGTGCCGTCATCCCCCTGCTCGCCGTCCTCGCCCCGGCCACGCTGAGGGTTCCGTTGATCGGCGTCCTCACGGTGGTGGGGTTGATCCTCGCCGGGTACGTCTCCGCCCGACTCGGGGACGCGGATCCCCGCCCGGCCGTGCGCCGGCTCGTGATCGGGGGCGTCGCGGCCATGACGGTGACCTACGGGATCGGCCTGCTGCTCGGGACCAGTGTGGCCTGAGCCGAGGGGCGCCTCCGCCGTTCGGGCCCGGGACGCGGGGGGATCGCCTGCATCGGAGGCGCGGACTCTGTAACCATGGTCCGGTGAAGAGACTCGGCTACGTGGCGGTGAGACGCCTCGCGCTCGAGATCATCGGGTGGACGCTCATCGTCCTCGGCATCGCCGCGCTGTTCCTCCCGGGTCCCGGGCTCCTCATGCTGTTCGCCGGGACGGTGGTGCTCTCACGGCAGTACGAGTGGTTCGACCGGCGCCTCCTGTCGATCAAGCGCGTCGCCATGGAGGGCGCCTCCCGCGGGGTCCAGTCGTGGCCCAAGATCGCGGGGTCGCTACTCGGCGTGGCCTGGCTGATCGGCCTGGGGATCTTCTGGGGGATCGGCTCGACGGTGCCGACCTGGTGGCCGCTGTCGGCCGACCTCTGGCTGATCGGCGGCTGGGGCACCGGCGGCACCCTCGTCTTCTCGGGCCTCGTCGGGCTGGCGCTGCTCGTCTACGCACTGCGTCGGTTCCGCGGCAGCCCGTACGACCACGAGGCGGAGGTGGTGCACGACCACCAGCGCCGCGAGGAGCGGCGCCGGGCGCGGGCCGCGCGGCGGCACGCCCACGCGGCGGCGCGCCGCGCCGATCCGGGCGTCACTCCAGGCTGAACCTCTCCTCGCCGCCCACCTCGACCATCCGCTGCTCGCCCCGCACGCACACGCACACCGGGGTCGCGTCGATCACGCCGTCGCGGTGACGGATCACCACCTCCTCCCGCATCACCGTCACCGTGAGCGGCGATCGCAGGTAGGTCATGTTGAACGAGACCCCGTCGATCCCGCCGGGCAGATTCGGGTCGAACTGCAGCATCCCGCCCTCGACCCGCATCCCGGCGTAGAAGCGCTGCACGAGGTCGACCGTGCCGGACATGACCCCCATGTGAATGCCCTCGCGGGTGGTGCCGCCCTGGATGTCGTGCACGTCGCTGCCCAGCGCGACCTTGAACCGTTCCCAGGAACTGTCCGGGTCGAAGCGTGCGAGGACGCCCGCGTGGGTGATGTACGACAGGGTCGACCCGTGGGAGGTGCGGTGGTCGTAGTATTCGATGGTCCGCCGCGCGGCGTCGTCGGGGAACTCGTACCCGAGGCGTCGGAACACCCGGCGCAACTCGTCGTCACTGAACAGGAAGAACAGCATCACCGCGTCGGCCTGTTTGGCCAGTTTGTACCGGTCCGGGGTGTCGCCCTCGGCCTTGAGGATCCGGTCGAGCCGCTGGATGTTGCCGTACCTGGCGCGGTATCCCTCCCAGTCCAGCTCCTCCAGCTCCTCGTAGCCCTCGAACTGGCTGATGATCCCGTCGTGGAACGGGACGAACATCTTTCGGCTCATGTTCTTCCACCGGGCGATCTCCTCGTCGCGCAGTTCGAGCCGGGCACGGACGGCACCGGCCTGGGGTGCCGGCAGCAGGTCGAGCAGGTGGGCGGCGATGTCGCAGATCCACGCCACGAAGACGTTGGTGTAGGCGTTGTTGCGCACTCCGCCCTCGGACGCGCCCGGGTACTTCTCGTGGTACTCGTCGGGCCCCATCACGCCGTGGATCTCGTAGCGCTGCCGCTCGGGTGAGTAGTGCGCGATGGATGACCAGAACCGCGCGATGCCGAGCATCATCTCCGCGCCCCGGAACTCGAGGAACATCGAGTCCTCGGTGAGGGTGACGTACTGCCAGACGTTGTAGAAGATCGCCGCGCTGACGTGGCGCTGGTTGTGCGACAGGTCGACGTCCCACCGCCCGGACATCGGGTTGAGGTGGAGTTCCTGGGTCTGCTCCGTGCCGAGCGATCCGCTCTGCCACGGGAACATGAACCCCTCGTACCCGGCGGACGCCGCCGCCACCCGCGCCTCGGACTGCCTCCGGTAGCGGTACATGAGCAGGCTGCGGGTCACGGCCGGGAGCCGGAAGGTCAGGAACGGGAAGACGAACAGTTCGTCCCAGAACACGTGGCCCCGATAGGCCTCGCCGTTGATCCCGCGGGCGGGCACGCCGGCGTCGAGGTCGGAGGTGTTGTGCGAGCACGTCTGCAGGATGTGGCTGACGTGGACCCGCAGCAGGTGCTGGGCCTCGTCGTCGCCGAACACGTGGAGGTCGCACGCCTGCCACAACCGCTCCCACGACTCGCGGTGGTGCGCGTACGCCGCCTCGAACGGGCGAGAGCGCGACGCCGACCGCGACGCGCGCAGGAGCGTGTCCCCCGTGGCCGGGTCACGGGAGGTGAACAGGGCGACCGATTTCTCGATCGTCGTGGGGACGTCGCGCTCCAGTTCCACGTGGAGGGTCTGCTGGATGTAGTCCGCCGTCCGGAAGTCGGAGCGGGGCACCTCGCGTTCCCGGCCGCCGGTCGAGACGAGGGTCCGCGCCGCGACGCCGACGTTCACCTCGGACTGCCGGGTGCGCACCTTGAGCGCCATCATCTCGGGCTGCGGGAACACCGTGCTGCCCGGCCGGAGGTGGTCGCTCTCGAGTTGCCGGTAGCGGGGCACTCCGTCGTTGGTGACGCGCCCGTCGAGCGCGCTCACGATCTCCGCCTGGCCGGACCAGTTCAGCGGCGTGATCGTCCACTCGAGGTAGGCGTGGTGCATGCTGGCCATCGACGCGAACCGTCGGCTCACCAGCTCGGTCTCCCGCCCCTCCCTGTCACGGAACCGAATCTGGCGGGTCATCAGCGCCGAGCGCAGGTCCACCCGGTGGCGGTACTCGAGGATCTGCACCTCCGAGAGCCGTAGTACCTCGGCGCCGCCGATGCGCAGCTTGAGCGGCAGCCAGTTGGGGAGGTTGACCAGGTCCTCGTTGTGCACCGGCACACCGCCGAGCATGGTGGTCGCGCGGTTGTAGAGGCCGTGCACGTAGGTGCCCGGGTAGTGGACCCCGTCGTTCTCCTCCCACTCGGCGGCGCCGCGAGTGGACATGTACCCGTTGCCGGTCGAGGTGAGCGTCTCGCGCAGGCCCTCCTCACCGGGGTCGAACCCGTCATAGGACAGCGAGAAGGCGTCGTCCCGTTCGCCCGGGGAGCCTGCACGTCCGGTCTGTGAGGTGGTCACACCTCCGACACTAACCAGTCCGTCCGCCTCACGGCGGCGGTCCGGCCGGACGGCTCGGCGAGATCGTCATCCCGACGAGACCCGCCCCGCACGGGTCTACGATATGATCTACGTCACAGTCGGGACGGTTCGGGGCCGCGCCGCGATCACCTCTTGTCGACCGTCTCCGTCGAACAGGGGTTCATCATGACCGTTCAGCTCATCGAGATCACCGAGGACGTCGCCGACCGGCTCCAGATCCTCACCACACCGACGACCTGCCAGGTCGGCGATGCGCGCATGATCATCATCGATCTGCTCGGTTCCGGGCCGTCGTGGCCGTTGTCCGTTCTGATCAACCACGTCTGCACCGCCTACGAGGCGCCGGACGGCGAGCGCCTCATGGTCGACCTTCGTAACCGCGAGGACCTCGCGGATGACGTGTTGCGTGACGAGCCGGCGTTGAAACACGTGCGCTGGGTCCGAGCCACGCGGATGGCACTGCGCGAGCTGACCGACGCCGACGAGGTGGTCTGGAGCATGCCCTCCGACGACCCGGATGAGGTCGACCACCCGGAGGTCGAGGTACTGATGTCCGGTGCGCAGCCGCGCGCCTTCCGCGTCTACGTCGGCGATCCGCTGCCCGACGGCTCGGTCTCCTTGCGGTAGCGGACGGCCACCGCGAGCATCACCGCGCCGACGGCGATGAACGACAGCACGCGGAACAGTCCCGGCAGGGTGGCCAGGTCGAGCAGGAGCAACTTCGCCAGCGCGAGGGAGCCCAGAACGAACCCGAGTCGACGCGCATCGGCGACGCGCGGGTTCGCGGTGAGGACGAGCCAGGCTGCGCAGCAGATCCACAGCACCGTCACCACCAGGTGCGCGGCGAGGAATCCGGTCCTGGCCACCCCGGCAAGGTCGCCGATCACGACGCCGGCCGCGACCACCATCACCGAGAAGGCCGCCAGGGCCACGACGGCGCCCACCATCATCACGCGCGTCGACTCGCGGGGCAGGCGGCGGCGCGCCCACCACGTCACGGCGACCGCCAGCGCCGTGATGGCGAACGCGGAGACCACGTCCCAGTAGGTGAACTCGCGGACCGCGAGCCGGTCGCTCAGCGCGAGGTGCGGCCGGTTGACGGCCGCGTAGACGAGCACGGCGATCACGGAGGCGGCCACGGCCACCAGGTCCACCCAGCGCCGTCCCCACAGGCCGGCGGCCACGACGTAGGCCAGGGCGCTCAGGGTCAGCGCGAAGCCGCTGAGCTCGCGCCCTCCCAGTTCCACCCACGTCAGTAGCAGCAGCGCGCTCCCGACGAATCCCGTCACCGCCGCGAGCAGCACGTGCGCCCTGTCGCGGCCGGTGCGGCCGGCGAGAACCGCGACGGCGAGGTAGGCGGCGGCGAGGATCAGTCCGACGGGCCAGCCGGGCCGGAGGAGGTGGGTGGCCGGCAGGAGGGCGAGGGGC
>NZ_JABFAN010000017.1:38892-160187 GCF_017168155.1 Dietzia sp. KRD202
GATTACTACGCGTCTCGTGGGCTCGGAGATGTGTATAAGGGACAGGGGCAGGGCGGTGGGGACGACGACGAGGGCGGCATTCTCGAGTGCCGGGCGACGGTGGGCGGTGTCATACCAGGCCACCCCTGCGCCCACGGCGGCGAAGACGAGCGCGGTCGCGATGAGCGCGATCTGTTCGCCGCGGCTGTGGAGTGCGGCCTGCGAGAGGTAGCCGGCCAGCAGGAACCCCGGTAGGACGGACCACACGACGCGGACGGCCGCCCCGAGTTCGGCGGCGAGTACCGCGGTGGCGATGCCGACGATCGCGACGAAGATCGGCAGCTCGACACCGGTGGAGATGAGGGGCGCCAGGAGCATCGTGCCGGCCGAGACCAGGCAGGCCAGCAGCCCGGAGGACCAGCGCCCCGCGAGTGCCATCCCTCCGAGGGCGAGCCCGCCCACGAACATGTACGCGGCCGGGACGGGGATCCACAGGTAGAGCGTGGTGCTGGCGATGACGTCGAGCATCGCCGCTGCCAGGCCCGTGCCGACCAGGGCCAGTGCGCCGGGGTTGACCGGGGTGCCGTCGGGGTCGGCGGCGGCCCGGGGGTCGGTGTGGGCCGCGGGGTCGGTGGTGGCGGATTCGTGGCGGGACTGCAGTCGCAGGCCGAGGCCGACGAGCACCACCGCCAGGACCGCGGCGGCGACGACCCGCGCGAGCGGCGGGAACAACCCCGCCTGGATGGCCACGACCAGTAGGAACGCGATGCCGGCGAGCATGACCGACCCGCCGATCGCGGCGATGACGGTGGCGGCCGTGATGCGCGGCCTCCGCCGCGGCGACTGGCGCGGCGCCGCGTCCCACGGTTGCCGCCACGGCCGGTCGGACAGCTGCGCCGGCCGGTCGGGGTGCGCGGGCGGCGGCCCGTACCGCCCCGTGGGGTCGTCCTGTCCGGGTGGCCGCCAGGGCCCGCCCGGACGTGCCGGGGCGGGCACAGGCTGCGAGGGAGCGCCAACCGGGGCCGGGGCGCCAGACGGGGCCGGCGTCACCGGGTGCGGCGTCCCCTGAGGCGGCGCGCCCGCACGCCACGGCGACTCCGCTGGCGACTGTCCGCCCACCGCCGGACCGGACTGTCGGGCGAGTGCCGACAACCCGGCCCGGACCTCCCCGACCTCTGCGGTGATGCGTCCGAGACGGGCGTCGAGGTCGGCGAGGGCGCGCTGCAGGTCGGACTGCTGGGGGTTCACCCCTGAATCATCTACCGCTCCGTTGCCAGCGTCCATGCCCCTCTCCCCTGACACCTCGACACGGAGCGCCGTCCCGGACTAACGACTCCGCCCGCCGGGCCGATAGATCAGAATGAGCTACGGGCCCGGACGGAGCAGGCATGAGTGAGAACATCATCGGCGTCGAGGGCGGAACCCCGATGCACTTCATCTCCGAGGGCGGCACCCTCTCTTGGCACCACCAGTCGGCCGAGACCGAGGAGACCACAGCGTGGTGTGGCGAGGTCGTGGACGTCGATACCAGCGCGGTCACTGCGTGGGAGCCGATCTCCCTCAAGGGAACACTGTCCTGCCCCCGGTGCGGTCTGGCCGGCGGGGTCCTCGAGGGCACGTTCATCCGCGTCTTCCGGCAGGAACCGGGCCAGACCCGGGCTGAGGCATTGGCGGCCTACCACAGGTACCGCCTGGGGCCTCGCAGGATCTGGTCCCCGAGCGACCCCCGATCCCCGGGGGCCACACGCTGGTCCGTCAGCGCGCGGGGCCGGGAGGGACGGGTTCATCTCCAGGATCCGCCCGAGAACATGGATCCAGACCAGACCGAGGAGTTCGCGAAAGCGCTCCTGGCAGCGGCCGAGCAACTACGCGCGTGGAAGGCAGGCGTCGATCGATAGCCGCTCGAGTTCGCGTGACCCGATACCCGGGTAGCCGTGGCAGATGTCCCGCCACTGCGCCGGCACGGCCGACGCACCCCAGCGCGCGCCCAGTAGGCCCCCGGCGATGGCGGCGACCGTGTCCGTGTCGCCCCCGATCCCGATCGCCGTGACCAGTGAGTCGGCCAGGTGCCGCCCGGGATCCGCGGCGGGAATCGGCGTGTGGTGGATCGCCGACCACGCGGCCTGCAGCGCGGTCACCACCCACCCGTTGCGGCGGAACCGTTCGGGCGGCCCCTGTTCGGCCTCGTCGATGCAGGCCTCCCAGTACTCCCGGTCCGGCCCGTCGAGGTGCGCCAGCCCGCCACGGAGGTCCAGGACCTGCTCCCGCACGGCGCGGTCGATCGCCGACGACCACAGGACGCACGCCTGGGCGGTGCGCGGATCGGAGTGGGTCAGGTCGCTCACGCCCGTGGCGGCCCGGACAATCGCCCCGGTGTCGCCGAGGTGGGCCAGGGCGACGGGCGCGGTGCGCATGAGGGAACCGTTGCCGGCGGAGTGGTGGCTCCGTCTGAAGTGCTCCTCGGCCGCCTCCCGCGCGGCGGCGGCCGTCGGCGCCGGCCCCGCGGCCCGCAGGACGGCGGCGGTCTGGTTGCCGATGTCCGGCGGGCCGGAGTCGTACCACCGCCCGAAGTTGCGGGCGACCTCCGAGAGCGCCTCGTCCGTGAGCAGGCCCCCACCCCGGGCGGCCACGTCGAGCACGCACCACGCCATGGACGTGTCGTCGGTCCACTGTCCGGGCGCGAACCCGCCCAGTCCGCCGCCGATCATCCGCGGCCCCTCGGGACCGAGCGGCGCGGAGCCGTACTCGTATCCGGCGCCGAGAGCGTCCCCCACGGCGGTACCGAGCATCACCCCGGCGACCCGGTCGTCCCGCCTCCGGTCTCCACTGCCCGTCATCACGCCACCTTCCCTCCGAGCCGGTACGCCAGCTCATCCCGGTTCTGTTCGAGGTCCTTCGCGAACGCGCGGAGCATGCCCTCGATGTTGTCCGCCGAGAGCGGGCGCGCGGGGAGGGTGATCCGCTGGAACACGTCGCGCCCGCTGAGGTACCAGGTGCTCCACATCCCCTTGCTGTTGAGCAGATCCACCTCGACCGCGGTGTTGCGACGGCTGTACACGCCGCGGACCACGAGGGCCCAGGCCTGGACCAGCCCGCCGTCGGGGCTGAAGATGACGAACACCGTGGTGCCGGCGACGGTGAAATACACGTCACCGTCGTCGTCGACGCCCGGCTCCTGCCCGAACATCCTCCCCACCGCCTCCACGACCACCGGACGCAGGGCGTCCGGACCACCGCGGACCCCGCTGTCGGTGCGGCCGTCCGGCCCACCCGGCGCGTCCGCGTCCGCGAGCCCCAGGGACTCCGCCAACTCGGCTGCTCCTCGTCCGCTCGCGCGGGCCGTGAACAGCTGGGGGTGCGGCAACCGCAGGTCCTCGCGCGCCACGCGGACGATCGCGTCCGCCAGTGCGAACGCCCCGTCGGCGCCGGCGCTGGCCACGACCTCCTCGGCCGCCGTGCTGCCGGCGATCCCGCGGGTGACCCACATGAATCCCCGAACACGGTCCGACCGGACGACGAGCTGCTGGCTCCACCCCTCCGGCCCGGGCGGGGCCACCAGCGCCAGCGCGTCACCGTCCCCGACAGCACCGATCCGCAGGATCAGCGTGTCCAGGAACACGCCCCACGCGCACTCGGTGGCCTCGCCCCCGGCCCCGTCCATACCGTCGTCTCGTCGACTTCTCATTACCCCTCCACCTCTTTAGCACTCTCAACGCGCTAAACATTAGCACGCCGATCGCGCTAAAGTGAAGGCCATGTCCGATCTCGAGCAATTCCCCCGGCCCGCCGTGGCCGTGGACCTGGCGATCCTCACCGTGACGGGAGCCGGCGGCACCGCCCCCCAACTGCGGGTTCTCACGCAGTCACGCACCGATCCGGACGGTCGCGCGCTCCCGGGCGCCTTCCTGCGCGAGCGGACGACCGTCGCCGAGACCGCGGACCACGTACTCCGCGAGAAGGTGGGGATCGCGCCGCACGAGACCATTCGTCCGCGCCTGCTGCGGCTCTTCGACGACCCGTGGCGGGACGAGCGGACGTGGGCCGTCTCCGCCGCCCACGCGCTCCCCCTGCCCGAATCCGCGCTGGCGGGAGCGAACGGCGAACTCACCCGGGTCACCGCGGACGGCCGACTCGACGGCATCGACTCACTGCTGTTCGACCACGACGCGATCGTCGACGCCGCGATACGCGACGTCCGCGAGCGCTACGAGATCCGCCTGCGCTACGTCGACGTGGGCCCCGACCCCGACGGCTTCCTGGCCGAACCGTTCACGCTGCTCCAGCTGCGTCGCGTGCACGAGGCCGTGATCGGCGAGGAGCTGCACAAGGACAACTTCGCGCGCCGGATGCGACCGCACCTGGAACCCGTCCTGGACGACGACGGTGAGGTGGCGCTGTCCACGGCCCTACGCGGTCGCCCGGCCGCGCTCTTCCGGCGCGCGCGCTGAGGCGTCCCGCGCCGCCCGCGACCGCAGCACCAGGGTCACGCCGACTGCACTGATCGCCATGCCGACCACGGCCGGGAGGGTGATCGGGACACCGAACATGAGCCACACCCAGACCATGGTCGTGGGCGGGGTGAGGTAGAGCAGCACGCTCGCGACTGTGGCGCCGCGGGTGCGGGTGACAAAGACGAAGAGGACGTACCCACACAGGGTGGACAGGAACACCAACCAGGCCACCGCCGCCCAGAAGTCGGGTTCGGCCACGGGCGCCGCCTGGCCGGTCACCAGAGCCGCGGTCATCAGGGTGACCCCCGCGACGACGGACTGCATGGTGATCGACTGCAGCAGCGTCTCGGTGGGCCGCAGCCGCTGCGTGAGAACCGTGCCCGTGGCCAGACTGAGCATGCCCGCCGCCGGGAACAGGTACGCCCACCACGGGGCGGCGCCCGCGTCGAGACCGCCGGAGACCACCACCACGACGCCCGCCATCCCCAGCACCATGCCGACCCACATGCCGGCCGTCGTGCGCTCGCCGAGGACCCTGCCCGCCACCGTCGCCACCAGCAGTGGCTGGAGCGCGGCGATGAGCGCCGCGGTGCCGCCGTCGACGCCCCGGGAGACCCCCTCGAAGATCATGAACAGGAAGAACGCCTGACTGAACAGGCCCAACACCGCCTGCCGCGCCCACGCCGCGCGATCGTTCAACCGCACCCCCAGCACGAGGCAGACGGTCACCAACAGCACGCCGAGGATCGAGAACCGCCAGCCCAGCAGCTGCAGCGGGGTCCCGTCGGCCCGGATCCCGAGTTCCGCGCCGACATAGCCCGAGCTCCACATGAGCACCAGGGCCACCGACGCCAGATGGCCGGCGTTGCGGCGGAGCGCCTCTCGCGCGGGCTGAGACATCGGCACAGCCTACGAAGCGGCCGACCTCGTCGTCGTCGTACTCTCGCGTCCCACCCCCGGACCGTGGCCGTTCACCCCTCCGCGCTCACTCCTCCGCCCTCACCCCTCCGCGTCGACGATCACCGTCCCGGCCTCGAGCCGGGTGTCCGTGGGGCCGCCACCGCCTCCTCGAGCCACGACGGCGCGCGGTCAGAGGTCGGACTGTGGTTTCTGTCGCGGCTCCGGGACGGGCCCACTCGTCGGGCGTGGGGGAAGCGGTCGGGTCCATGGGATTCGCACTCGCGGTCAGCGGGGTGTGCATCCTTATCGGCGGGACGTGGCTGCGGTGGATGTTCTGGCCGGTACGGGTGCTGGGCGCGATGCCCCTGACCGCGTACACCGCACACCTCCTCGTCTGGGCGGCGTGGATCGCCATCGCGCGCGCCGAGGGCCGACACTTCGACCCGATGGACGACTTCCGCGCCCTGGACCCGTTCTCGCCGATGACTCTCGGGGTGACGGCCGGGTGCGCCCTCTGGGCGGTGTTCGTCGGGCGAGGCCCCCTCGAGACAGCCGTCTCGCGGCTCGCGGTCGCAGGCCTTCCTCACCGTCTGCGTCGGTACGAAGTATGAAGGACCTATTATCGACGGTGTTGGTCGGGCTCTCACCGACCATTCCCCCCGATCCACCTAACCCGAAGGTGACTCCATGACCGACACCCGCGTGCCCCTGCGGCTCTCCGACGCCCCTCGCTCCGACGACGGCTACTACGGCCCCGACAGCATCTCCTGGCGGGTGTTCTCGGACCCGGCCTCGGGGCTCGGCGCGAAGAACGCGCTCTTCCTCCAGATGCTCGAACCGGGCATGATGACCCACTTCGATCGGGTCTCGCTGACCAGCGAGGGCGCCGATGAGATGGCCGCCCGGTTCGACCGCACGGCCGCCTACCTACGGGACTCGGTCTTCGCCGACACCGCCCACGCGGACGCGGCGGCCAAGCGCGTCGACCACCTCCACGAGATGGCGACCTGGACCAACCCGGAGACCGGAGAGGTGGAGGAGGCCAAGCAGCCGGAATGGATGCGGTGGACGTGGTGGACGTACATCTGGTCGGCCGTCCGGGGCTACCGGGAGTTCGGCCCGGGCCTGAGCACCGCGGACGCGGACCGCCTGGTGGTGGAGTCCCACATCGGCGCGGACAAACTGCACGTCCCCGGCCCGCACCTCGAGACCTTCGCAGAGGTCGACCAGTACGTACGCGAGGGCCTCGACACCAAGGCGTTGACCATCTTCGCCGCGATGGCCGGCCACTCGCTCCGGCACCCGGACGTGAAGGGCCCGGTGGCCAGGTGGGTCACCCGCCAGATCCTCAACGGCGTGCTGTCGCTGCTCCCTGATCAGGCCAAGCTGTTCTTCGCCGTGGAGGACCGCAGCGCCAAGGAGTTCGCCCGCGGGGCCCGGTTCACCAAGCTCGTCGCCACACTCGCGCGGAAGAACCGGACCGCCGAGGACCTCATCGCGCAGGCGATCGGTGAGTCCGTCGCGGCCCCCTACCAGCGGGTGCGGGTCAAGAAGGCCAAGGCCTCGCCGGCTTCCTGACGCGTCGACCGCGAGATCCCACACAGGCCCGACCCCGGCAGTGCGCCGGGCCGCGGCCTCCCGACCTGCGGTGCCCTGCACACGGTCCGCAGGGCACCGCAGGTCAGGGCCGGTCAGGGCCGGTCGATGGCGGAGTGTCGCAGTGCAGCGGGTGGAGCGAGAGGGCCCGCGACGAGACTGTGCGCCATTTACATAGTGTGTGTCACACAGTAACGTGTACCGCATGGTCGACGACGTGGACGCGGCACTGGGCACCCACCTGCAGGAACTCCGGCGCGGGTCGGTCGTTCTGGCGAGTCTGCTGGCCTGCCGGACGCCCAGGTACGGGTACGCCCTGCTCACCACGCTGGCCGAGGCGGGAATCGCCACCGAGGCCAACACCCTCTACCCGTTGCTGCGCCGCCTCGAAGGACAGGGCCTGCTCACCTCGACGTGGCGGACCGAGGAGCCCAGGCCCCGCAAGTACTACGAGACCACCGCGCTCGGCACCGAGACCGCCGAGCGCCTGCACGCCGAGTGGCTGGCATTGGGTGCCGGCTACACCGATCTGCGGAAGGCGGACGCGTGATGTCCACACTGACCGATCGCTACATCGCCGAGGTGGTCCGCCACCTCCCCGAGGACCAGCGCGACGACATCTCCTCGGAGATCGCCGCGACCATCGCCGACATGGTCGCCGCCGAACCCGACGCCGTGAACGACGCCGTGAACGACGCCATCGGGACCCCGCCGAGCGGGACCGCCGACCGCGCTTCCGCCGACCGCGCTTCCGCCGAGCGCGCTTCCGCCGAGCGCGCCGTCCTGGCGCGACTGGGCGACCCGGCCGAACTCGCACACCGCTATGCCGGCGCCCGCCAGTACCTCGTGGGCCCGGACGTCTACCCGGTCTGGGCCCGGGTACTGCGGTGGCTCCTGCCCGTCGTGGGCGTCATCGCCGCCCTGGCCGGCGGCATCCTCTACGTCTCCACCACCGCGGAGCCGGAGCTCGGCGGTCTCATCGGCCAACTCGTCAGCTCCGTCGCCGCCGCCCTGCTCTGGGCCTTCGCGGCCTGGACGCTCGTGGTGGTGATCATCGAGCGGACGACCTCGGAGGGCGAACGCAGTCCGTTGTCCCTGACCCCCACCTGGGACCCGGCACACCTGGACGGCCACAGGGGCGGGGCCGAGTCCCGCGCGGACGCGGTCGTGTCGCTGGTGTTGCTGGCCGTCCTGGCCGCGGTGCCGTTCGTCCCGTCGACGTTCCTGTACATCGGCCATCTCAACGGCGGCGAGCCGCTCGTGAACCCCGCCATCCCCACCAGGTGGTTCACGGGGTACGTGCTGCTGATCGGAGCGCTGGCGCTCGTCCAGGTGTGGCGCCTGGTGAGGCCGGGCAGGTCACCGGCGCGGCTCGGCATCGACGTGGTGGCCGACGTTGTCTTCGGTGTCTTCCTCACGGTCCTGGTGCTGAGCCACGACTCGGTGATCCACCCCGGCCTCGTCGCGGACGACGGCGGCACGGCGACCACCGCGATCCGCTGGAGCATCATCGCCACGATCTGGGTGATCGTGGTCTGGGATCAGATCGAGACCCTGCGCGCATACCGGCGGGGGGCCGCGAACGCCGCGTGAACACCGCAGGCCGGAAATGGCGAACGCCCCCGTCCGCGTGGACGGGGGCGTTCCTTCTGTGCGCCCGAAGGGACTCGAACCCCTAACCTCTTGATCCGTAGTCAAGTGCTCTATCCATTGAGCTACGGGCGCAATATTCTTCTGTCGTGCCAGCTATCCGGTCACCCGGATCCCCGGCATGGCGGAGGCGAGAGGATTTGAACCTCCGGTCCCCTTTGAGGAGGACAACTCATTAGCAGTGAGTCCCATTCGGCCGCTCTGGCACGCCTCCTGGAGGCTCTGCTGAGCCAACGAGGAATTACAGTACACACAGGCCGGGCCGGTGCGCAAAACGGCCGGACACCGGGCCCGCAGGGGGTGGTCCTACCCTGTAGTCATGTCCCCCGACGTGCGCAGCGACCTCGACGCCATCCCCGCCTACATTCCGGGCGCCTCCGTGCCGGGCGCGGTCAAACTCGCGTCCAACGAGACCACCGCGGGCCCGCTGCCGAGCGTGGCGGCGGCCATCGCCGAGGCCGCGGCGAGCGCCAATCGCTACCCGGACATCACCGCCGGCGCGCTCGTCGACCGGCTCGCGGACTTCCTCGACGTGCCCACCGGGAACGTCACCGCCGGCTGCGGCTCGGTCGCCCTGTGCCAGCAACTGGTCCAGGCGGTGTGTGCACCGGGCGACGAGGTGGTCTTCGGCTGGCGCTCCTTCGAGGCGTACCCGATCATCGCCCGCATCGCCCACGCGGTCCCGATCGCGGTCCCCAACCGGGACGACGGGTCGCTGGACCTCGACGCGATCGTCGCCACCGTCACCGACCGGACCCGGCTGATCTTCGTCTGCACGCCCAACAACCCGACCGGCCCGGCGGTGACCCGCGCCGAACTCCTCGCTTTTCTCGACCGCGTCCCCGAACGGGTCACCGTGGCGCTGGACGAGGCCTACTACGAGTACATGCGATCCGAGGACCCGGTGGACGGCGTCGCCGAGGCGATGTCGCGGCCCAACGTGGTCTCGCTGCGCACCTTCTCCAAGGCCTACGGTCTGGCCGGCCTCCGCGTCGGCTACCTCGTCGGACCCGCCGAACTGGTGGTACCGGTGGCGAAGATGGTCGTCCCGTTCTCGGTGAGCTCCCTGGCGCAGGCCGCCGGAATCGCCTGCCTCGAGGCCGGGGACGAACTGCGGGCCCGCACCGACGCGGTCGTCGCCGAGCGCTCCCGCGTACGGGCTTCCCTGCTCGACATGGGGCACGCGGTCCCGGACACCCAGGCGAACTTCGTCTGGCTACCCCTCGGGGACGCCGCGGCTGATTTTGACGCCCACTGCCGCGAGCACCTGGTCGTCACCCGGTGTTTCGCCGGCGACGGAGTGCGGGTGTCCATCGGGGATCCCGAGGAAAACGACCGATTCCTCACTGCCGCCCGGCATTTCGTGACCAGAACGTAATGCTTCCGGCGGGGTCCCGTGACATCGCGAGGGCAGCATGGGCCGGGTTTGGGAGAGCAGGTCACGATCTCGCGATCCCCGGATCGCGGAACGTGCGAGCCCCCGCCCCCCTAGGAGACGATGTGCAGCAGAAGAGTTCATGGCACGAGGTGAACTCCGCAGCTATCCACACGTCCATAACGGGCCGCGTCGGGCCGGTCGCTTTCGCGCTGTTCGCGGCCGTGGTCCTCGTCGCAACCCTCGCCTCCCCTCCGCGTGCCGACGCGCAGACCAGCAGTCCCTGGAGCCCGGCGGCGGAGACCCGGTCGGTCCGCATCCTGGGGATCGGGGAGTTCTCCGGTGCGCTGTCCCGGCCCGTGGGGTTCCAGGGCGAGCTCCGTGACGGCTCGGGCAACGTCCGCCCCGCCGGTGGCGGGCCACACCTCGCGGCCACGGTCGGAAAGTTGCGCGACCAGGCCGAGGATTCACTGCTGTTCGCCACCGGCGACTCGATCGGCGGGACCGCCCCCGAGGCCGCGTTGCTGGGTGACCGAGCGACCATCGAGTACTTCAACCGGCTCGGTGTGGACGGGGCCGGCGTGGGACGACGCGAACTCGAGAAGGGCGCCGACCACGTCCGATCCCTGGTCAGGCCGGGGTGCGCGACCGAGCGGGATTGCCGCGTCGATCCCCCGCTCCCGCCGTTCCGTGGGGCGGCGTTCCCGTTCCTGGCATCCAACGCCATCCCGTCGCCCGATTCGGCCCCCACCTTCCCCTTCGCGATCCACCGAGTCGGTGACGTCCGGGTGGGGGTCGTGGCGGTGACTTCCCCGTCGACGTCCGTCCCGGAGACGACCACGCGGTTGACCGACCCCCTCCGCGCGATCGACGAGACCGTGGAGTCACTGCGGTTCCTGGGCGTGGAGGCGATCGTCGCCATGGTCCAGTCCGACGCCGTCCACGACAATCTCGATCCGGCGGCCTGCCCCGACGAGCTCACCGAGTTGGACCTGGTCAAGCAGCTCAACCCCGCCGTGGACGCCCTGATCGTGGGAGCCTCCGGCGGCCCGGCCACCTGCCGTGTCTTCGACTCGGACAACGACGAGCGCGTCGTCGTGGCCCCCGCGTCCCACGGCCGGTCCGTCACCGTCGTCGACCTGGCGGTCGCCCCCGCCACTGGCGACGTGATCCGGCCCCAGACGTCGGTGTTCAACCAGACGGTCAACCTCGACATAGAACCCGACGCCGGGACCGAGGAGCTCGTCCGCCAGGCCCAGGCCGCTGCGGCACCGCAAGCCCGCGAGGTCATCGGCACCGCCGACGAGACCATCGAGCGGGCCATGGATGCGAACGGCGAGTCACCACTGGCGGATCTCATCGCGGACGGCCAGCTTCACGCCGCCCGGGGTCGGGGCGCCGAGCTGGCCCTGTCCAACCCGGACTCCCTGCGCACCGACCTCCCCGCCGGGCCCCTCGACTACGCCGACCTGCACACCGTGCAGCCCTACGGGGATCGCCTCTACCTGGTCACCGTGACCGGGGAGGAACTCCGCGCGGCCTTCGACCACTTCGCCGACGACATCGGCCGCAACGGCCCCGCGGTCTCGTCGAACGTGCGCTATACCGTCGACCTCCGCCGCCCGCCCGGAGCCCGGGTGTCGGAGATCGTGGTCGACGACGAGCCCGTCGACCCCCGGCGCGAGTACACCGTCGTGGTGAACGAGTTCCTCTCCTCCCCCGAGTGGGACGGCTCGGTCCTGGCCGAACGCGGCGACCGCCGCGAGGCCGGGGTGACCGATCTCGACGCACTGCGTCGCTACGTGGCCGAGGAGGGCCCGCTGAGCGCCCCCGAGACCGGCCGGATCAGCGTCATCGGCTGACGAGACCGGACAGGCGGGCAGGCTCGCCGGGTTCCCGGGCCGGTACGACACACCCGGGGCCGACACGGGGGGCACCTCTCAGCGCCACGGGCCGGACAAAGAGTAAGATCGGCTTCACTCTCCGAGATTTCGGTCGCCCCCGTCCAGTGCGCCGTGCCCACCCAAGGAGAAAAAAGGTATCCCGCCTTATTGACTCCTGAGGAAGTGGTGGCCATGTCGTCGCGAAGACCCGTCGTGGGACCGGGGCACTTCCTCATGCGTGGTGCGGCCCTGGTGGGCGGCGCTCTCACCCTGGTCGGCTGCATGACGACGACCGCCATCCCGCAGGTCGACCCGACCTACGCGGGAACCGTCCGACTGGACGAGGTCACGGTCCAGCGTTTCGAGTACCCGACCCGGGGTTCCGACGCCGATCCCGAACAGAACTGGGCGGACCTGTACCTGCCGTCCGGGGCCCAGGGGGTCGACACCGTCCCCCTCGCGGTCCTCATCCACGGAGGGGCGTGGCAGAACCAGCTGGGTGCGGACATCTTCGACCCCCTGGCGCGCGAATTGGCGAGCCGCGGAATGGCGGTCTACAACGTGGAGTACCGCCGGGTCGGGTCCGGCGGCGGCTGGCCCGTCACCTTCCGGGACATCGCGGACGCGCTCGACCACGTGGTCGAGGTGGACCGGCGCTTCCCCCAGATCACGACCGATGACGAAGTGGTGGTGGGCCACAGCGCGGGCGCCCAACTCGCCGTGTGGGGCGGCACCCGCCACCTGCTCGAGGACGACGAGGTGGGCTCCGAGCCCGCGTTCCGGCCCACGCGCGTGATCTCGATCGCCGGACCACTGGACATGGTCTATGCAGCGAACCACGGGGACGACAGGATCGTCACGGCGATCGGCGGGACGCCCTCCGAGTTCCCGTGGCGGTACGCGTCGGTGGACCCCATCCAGAACATCGACACCGGGACACCGGTCGTCGCGATCCACGGCAACCGGGACGCGACCGTCTCGGCGGAGAACTCCCGGCGCTACGTCGACGAGGTCACCCGCCGGGGAGGACGCGCCAAACTGGTCCTGCTCGAGGGTGAGGACCACGTCTCGATCGTCTCGGGAAAGTCCCGCTCGTACCCGCGGGTGCTCGAGATCATCCGCTACGTCGCGGCAGCGGACCTGCAGGAGACGACCGCCTGAGCCGGCCCTGCCTCGACTCGGGCCCGCGCGGATCGGACCTGGGCGGAAGTGGAGGGATTTGAACCCCCGGTGCTGTTTAGGCACGCTCGCTTTCAAGGCGAGTGCATTCGGCCGCTCTGCCACACTTCCCCGCCGCCTGCCGCGACACGCACGACCGCGTGGTTCCACGTGGAACCCGCGTTGACGACGCCGTTCATCGTAGTGGACCGCGGGCGTGCGCACCCAGCCCGCCTGCCCTCGGGTCTCATCCCGGCTACCGTCGGAGGACATGAAGGCAATCGCGTATGACAACGGCCCCGACACCCTGCGCCTGACTGACGTCGACGACCCGGTCGCGGCCGCCGGCGAGGTACTCATCGATGTCGCGGCCTCCGCGGTGAACCGGGCCGACCTGCTGCAGTCCAGGGGCCACTACCCGCCGCCGCCCGGCGCCTCCGAGATCCTCGGCCTCGAGTGCTCGGGCCGCATCTCCGCGGTCGGCGAGGGCGTGGAGGGCCTGGCGGTGGGCGACGAGGTGTGCGCGCTGCTGGCCGGCGGCGGGTACGCCGAGAAGGTGGCCGTCCCGGCCGGGCAGGTCATGCCGGTCCCCGCCGGGGTCTCGCTCCACGAGGCCGCGTCGCTCCCGGAGGTGGCGTGCACCGTGTGGTCGAACCTGGCCATGACGGGCGGGCTCGGCCGCGGCGTCCTGGCCGCGCAGGCCCGCTGGGGCGACACCGACCTCGACGCCCCGCGGGTGCTGATCCACGGCGGTGCCGGCGGGATCGGCTCCCACGCGATCCAGGTGTGCCGCGCGCTCGGGGCCCGCGTGGCCACCACCGCGGGCGGGCCGGAGAAGGTGCAGATGTGCCGCGACCTGGGCGCGAACCTGGTGATCGACTACCGGGACGAGGACTTCGTCGAACGGGTCAAGGACTGGACCGACGACGACGAGCGCGGCCGCGGCGTCGACCTGGTCCTGGACGTGATGGGCGCGAAGTACCTGGAGAAGAACATCGCGTCCCTGGCGCCGGACGGTCGCGTCATCGTCATCGGCCTGCAGGGCGGGGTGAAGGGTGAGCTCAACCTGGGCCGGTTACTGCCCAAGAGGGCCGGCATCCTCGCGACCAACCTCCGGGCCCGACCTGCGGACGGCCCCGGCGGCAAGACCGGCATCTGCCGGGAGGTCGTGGACCAGGTGTGGCCGATGGTCGCAGCAGGGGACGTCACCACCCGGGTCTCCCGCGAGATCCCGCTCGACCGGGCCGCAGACGCACTGGCCCTGCTGGAGTCGGGCGAGAGCCACGGCAAGATCCTGCTCACGGTCGACTGATGCGATCCAGCACGTCGAGGGTCTCGTCGCACCAGCCCACCCACGCCTGCTCCGCCTGGATGCCCAACTTGAGCACCTGGTGCTGGAGCGCACCCCGGACCTCGACGGGGTCGCGGTCCGCGAAGTCCTGCTCCTCGATCTCCCGGTACCGCCGTAGGTTCTCCACCCGCTGGCGGCGGTGGTACCCGAGGGCCCGCCGAAGGTCATCCACCCTGCCCGTGGCCGCGGCCGCGCGGACACGGACCGCGAGGCTCGAGCGCATCGTTTCGGGCTCGTCGTCCTCCCCGATCCACTCCACCAGCAGGTCCCGGCCGGTGTCGGCGACGGCGAACCTCCTGGGTTGCCCCCGCCGCGGCGGTCCCTGCTGAGGCAGCTCGTGGATGAGGCCCGCGGACGCCAGCCGATCGAGCTCGCGGTAGATCTGCTGGTGGGTCGCGGGCCAGAAGTACCCGATCGACTTGTCGAACCGGCGGGCGAGTTCGATGCCGCTGCCCTCCCGCTCGGTGAGGGAGGTGAGGATCGCGAACTTCAGCGACATCGGGTCAGCGGGTCGCGGGCAGACCCGCGGTGAGAGCCGTCACCGCGTCGTCGTACTCGGACCGCAGCCGCTCGACCAGCTCGCGGACGGTCCCGACCGAGTCCACCGCGCCCACGCCCTGACCGGCGCCCCAGATGTCGCGCCACGCCTTGGAGTCGGTGGTCCCCCCGGAGCCGAAGTCCATGGCCGAGGGATCGGACTCGGGCAGATCGTCGGGGTTCAGGCCGGCGGCCTCGATACTGCCCCGCAGGTAGTTCCCGTGGATACCGGTGAAGAGGTTGCTGTAGACGATGTCGCCGGCGCCGCTGTCGACGATCATCTGCTTGTAGGCGTCGGTGGCGCGGGACTCCTCGGTCGCGAGGAACGCCGAACCCACGTAGGCGAGGTCGGCACCGGCCGCCTGTGCGGCGAGGATCGAGCGACCGTGGGCGATGGCCCCGGACAGCAGCAGCGGGCCGTCGAACCACTCGCGGATCTCGCTGACCAGCGCGAACGGCGACTGGGTGCCGGCGTGTCCCCCGGCGCCTGCGGCGACCGCGACGAGCCCGTCCGCGCCCTTCTCGACGGCCTTGCGGGCGAACCGGTCGTTGATCACGTCATGCAGGACGATGCCGCCGTACGAATGGACGGCCTCGTTGACCTCCTCGCGCGCACCGAGGGAGGTGATGACGATCGGCACCTCGTGCTCGACGACGGTGGCCAGGTCCTGCTCGAGCCGATCATTGGAGCGATGGACGATCTGGTTGACCGCGAACGGGGCGACGTACCGGTCGGGGTTAGCGGCGGCGAACGCCTCGTTGCTCTCCCGCACCTGCTCGATCCACTCGGCCAGCGCCGACTGCGGCCGAGCGTTGAGCGCCGGGAACGACCCGATCACCCCCGCCTGACACTGCGCTGCCACCAGCTCGGGGCCGGAGTAGATGAACATCGGCGAGGCGACCACCGGGACGGTGAGCGGGCCGGCGAGCACTGAGGGAAGGGCCATGAGCAGTCCTTTCGAGAGCGGGGCGGAGCAGACTTCTCCCCCGACCGTACGGTCGCGCCGACTTTCATGCAACTAGTTGCACAAAAGTCGGCGGCCTCGCGTCAGCGACAGAACCCACACCTCACGGACGGGAGTCGCGGTCTAGGACAGCTCCGCGAAGCGTTCGGTGTCGCGTACCTTGCCGGAGACGATGATGGTGTCTCCGGGGTGCAGGATCGTGTCGGCGGCGGCGTAGGTGAAGCCCTCCCCGGGACGCTTGATCGCCACCACGGTCACGCCGTGGTCCGTGCGGATCGACGTCGCACCGAGACTGCGACCCGTCGCGAACGCGGGGGCGGTCGTCTTGACCATGGCGAATCCGTCATCGAACTCGATGTAGTCGATCATCCGGCCGCGGACCAGGTGGGCCACCCGCTTGCCCATGTCGTGTTCCGGCCGCACGACATGATGCACACCGATCTGCGTGAGGATTTTGGCGTGAGAGTTGCTGATCGCCTTGGCCCACACGTTGGCCACGCCCATATTGATCAGGGCCGAGGCGGTCAGCAGGCTGGCCTCGAGGTCGGAGCCGATCCCCACCACCGCGCGATCGAACTCGTGCACCGACAACTGACGTAGGGACTCCTCGTCTGTGGTGTCGGCCACCACCGCGTGGGTGAGGCGGTTGGCGATCTTCTGCACGACCGCATCGCTCGCGTCGACGCCCAACACCTCCGCGCCCTGGGACATCAACTCCAGGGCGAGCGACTTGCCGAACCGACCCAGACCGAGCACTGCCACGGCGTCCGGCGCTGATTTCCTAGCCAATGAGAGGCCTTTCTGCGGGAAGGTCGTACCGTCGTCCGCGCTGGCGAGCGGCCAGGGCACTGACCATGGTGATCGGGCCGATCCGGCCCAGGTACATCAGTCCGATCAGTATCCACTGACCCCACTCGGGAAGCCGCGCGGTGATGCCGGTGGACAGCCCCACCGTGGCGAACGCGGAGGTGACCTCGAACAGCAGTTCATTGAGCCCGAACGGCGTCCCCGCCAGGAGCACGATGGTCGAGACCGTCACCAATCCGATACCGATGAGGGCCACGGCCAACGCCTGGCGCTGGACGCGGGTGTCCACACGACGGTCGAAGATCGTGACCGTCTTCTCGCCCCGCACCTCAGCGACCATGACGAACAGCAGCAGCGCGAAGGTCGTCACCTTGATCCCGCCCGCGGTGCCTCCGCTGCCGCCTCCGATGAACATCAACACGTCGGTCACGAGCAGGGTGGCATCGTCCATCTGCGCGTAGTCGACGCTGTTGAAGCCGGCAGTTCTGGGCATCGTCCCCTGGAACGCGGCCACCAGGACCTTGTCGGCGAAACCGAACGATTGCAGCGTGCGGGTCCACTCCAGCGCCAGGACCGCCGCAAACCCCGCCAGCAGCAGGATCACCGTGACGTGCACGGTCAGCCGGGTGTGCAGGCTCCACCGCGGGTGCTCCCGGGCCGCCGACCCGGACCGGCGGATGCGCCGCCCCACCTCGAACAGGACCGGGAAGCCCAACCCGCCCAGGATCACGGCCACCATCAACGGCACACAGATCCACGGATCGGTGGCGAAGCCGATCACATTGTCGCTGTACAGCGCGAACCCGGCGTTGTTGAACGCCGAGATCGAATGGAACACGCCCAGCCACAGCGACCGCAGCACCGACTCGTCGTACCCGACCGCGAAACGAACCGCCAGAACCGCCGCGGTGACCGCCTCGATCAGCAGACTCATCCGGACCACGCCCACGACCACGCCCCGCACGTCGCCGAGTTCGGCCGCCCGGGCCTCGGCCGCGGTGTTCAACCGTGCCTTGAGCCCGATCCGGTGCGCCAACATCAACCCCACCAACGAGGCCATGGTCATGATCCCCAGGCCACCGATCTGGATCAGGCCCAGAATGACCGCCTGGCCGAATCCCGACCAGTGCACAGGGGTGTCCACCACGATCAACCCGGTCAAGCACATCGCCGACGTCGCCGTGAACAGCGCTGCGGTCACACTGGTGGCGCCCCCGGACGCCACCGCCGCGGGCAGCAGCAGCAACCCGGTCCCCACCGCGATCGCCGCAGCGAAACTCAGGGCGACGACCCGGACCGGACTCAACGTCGCCCAGCCCGCCCACCGCCGCATCACAGACGGTGACACCCGCCCATACGCAGTCACGAGGTCGAACAGTAGACCTCGGCGCCACCGATGAACAGTAGGAGTTCGCCCTCCGTGAACCGGCTGCGTATCACCGCAGCGTGCGGCCCACGACCCCCGCGTAGATCTCCTGCGCCAACCGCTCCGCGCCCTCCACGAGCGCGGCGACGGCTGCCGGATCGACGCCGCCCGCCGCGGGCACCCGGGGAACGACGGTGCGCGGGCCGTCGTCGGCCGCCACAGAACTCCACCGCGATCCGGCCGCGAGCAGCGACCCGTGCTTGACGTCGTAGTAGACCGACCCCGACCGGAGCGCCACCCCGGAGGCCCCGCGGGCCGCCGCGAAGAGATGCGGATGGAAACGGGTGGTCAGCCAGACCTGCCCAGGCCGGGCGGGCAGACCCGTGGCCCACAGTTCCTGGAAGGGCACGAAACGCGCACGGGGCAACCGCAGATCGGCCAGGGCGCGGCCCACCTCGTCGTCGTCGCCGTCTCCGCCCCGGCCACCGCCGGCACCGGACGCGGCCGCGGCGCGCGCACACACCCTGTCCCACACCACCCGG
Source organism: Dietzia sp. KRD202 (assembly GCF_017168155.1). Lineage (NCBI taxonomy): Bacteria > Bacillati > Actinomycetota > Actinomycetes > Mycobacteriales > Dietziaceae > Dietzia > Dietzia sp. KRD202. Next base: position 57,453 of record NZ_JABFAN010000017.1, read on the forward strand.
TCCCCACCGGGGATCGACTCGACGACGGTGATCCGCTCGCCCGGCACCGCCCACGCGGCGAGGATCCGCGCGACGGTGGCGGCGAGGACCTCGGGTTCCACCAGGTCGGATTGGGCGCAGAGCACCAGGTCGCGGCACGCGTCCGGGTCGGACGAGTAGACGGGGTGGTCGCCGGCCTCGACGCCACCCGCCGCCGACAGGGCGAGCCAGCCGTCGTCGGCCACGTGACGGACCGGCACCCCCGTGCCCGCGAGGAGCTCGAACGAGTCGGCGTCACGGACGGTGACCAGGTCGTAGTCGCGCAACGCCCCCGCCAACCGTCCGGCGTCCCCGCACGGCACGAACCCCTGACCGGTGGCCACCACGCGCGCGCCCGCCGCCCGGCCGGCCTCCCCCGCCGCTGCGACCACGCCCAGGTGATGCGGCCACAGGTCGTTGACGAAGCCCCCGCCGATGAGGTGGACCACAGACGCGCTGCGCAGCAGGTCGATGCCCGTGGCCAGCGCCGGACGCAGCCCGGGGTCGCCCACCGCGGCGCGACAGAACCCGATCGCCTCGTCGGCGCCGGTGTGCTCGGAGGCCAGGCGCCACAGGGTGTCGGTGAAGAGCACGTCCGGGTGCTCGGAATGGTGCAGGACCGCCGCCTGGCCGGGCGTGTGGCAGTCCACCACGACGGGCGTCCCCGGCAGTGCGTGCCGCAGGTAGCGCAGCCACCCCGCCAACAGCTGCTCGTCGCCGTGGTTGGGGTGACCGGCCGGAGCGACGAGGTACACGGGCCGGTGGCCCTCCCGCGGCCGGCCCCACCGCGCGTCCGCGGTGGCGCGCACGCCGTCGAGCCGGCGTCGGGCCCGTCGTCTCAGGCGGGCGGCGGGCGCGGCTCGGCGAGTCGGCGTCATGACGTCAACCCTGCCGCACCCCCGTGGGGCCACGCCCCCCCGGGTCAGACCGCCGCCGGCCGCCGGACCGGACTGAGGGTCAGATCGGTGGGATCAGATCCGCACGAGCATCTTGCCCACGTTCGCGCCCTTCATCAGATCGAGGAACGCGTCGACCGAGTTGTCGATGCCGTCGACGACGGTCTCGTCGAACACGATCTCGCCCGAGGAGACCCACGGGCCGACCTTCTCCGCGAACTCCTTGAACAAATGCATGTACTTGTTCACCGTGAAGCCCTGCAGGGTGAGACCCCGGGTGATGGCGTGCCACATGTTGTCCGGCCCCGGCGCACGCTCGGTGGCGTTGTACGAGCTGATCGCGCCGCACAGGGCCAGGCGGCCCCCGTCGTTCATGAGGTCGAGCGCGGCCTCGAGGTGGTCACCGCCCACGTTGTCGAAGTAGACGTCGATACCCTCACCGTCGCGGGCGCCGAAGTGCCCCCGCAGGAGCTCACGGACCGAGCCGTCCTTGTAATTGATCGCGGCGTCGAAGCCGTAGCGCTCCGTGCACGTGGCGACCTTCTCCGCGCTGCCGGCCGAGCCGATGATCTTGGACGCGCCCTCGAGCCTGGCGATCTGGCCCACCGCGGAACCGACGGAACCCGCCGCACCCGAGACGAACACCGACTCGCCCGCCCGGAACCGTCCGATGTGCATGAGTCCCACGTACGCCGTGAGTCCGGTGGTGCCGAGGATGCCCAGGTACGCCGAGACCGGCACGCCGTCGATCTCGTCCACCACGCGGAACTGCCGACCGTCGGCCTGCGCGACGTCGCGCCACCCCAGGTCGTGCAGGACCACCGCACCGACGGGGTGGGCGTCGGACCGCGACTCGACGACACGCCCCACCGCGGCGCCGGTCATGGTCTCGTCGAGCTCGAACGGCGGGATGTAGGAGCGCCCCTCGTTCATGCGGCCACGCATGTAGGGATCCACGGAGACGTACTCGTTGGCCACCCGCACCTCGCCCTCGGCGAGCTCGGGCAGGTCGACGGTGACCGTGCGGAAGTTGTCGTGGGTCGGCCATCCGCGGGGGCGGCTGGCGAGCTGGATCTGCGTACTGGTCGTCATCTCTACTGTCTACGCGCACTCGCTGCGGGGCTGCCACCGCCGGCCGCTCTAGTAGGCTTCCCGATCGTGCAGGACCAGTCCCTTCCCGATCCCACCTCGGCGACGCTCCCCGACGAGCGCGTGCGCGGTGAGATCGTCAACGACTCCCACACCTTCCGCCGGGCCGTCGCCGACCTGCGGCAGGGGCTCAGCCAGCGCGAGCTGTGGTTGTCCCTGGGCTGGCAGGACATCAAACAGCGCTACCGGCGGTCCACACTCGGTCCCCTGTGGATCACCATCGCCACCGGCGTCATGGCCGTCGCGCTCGGCCTGCTGTACTCGATCCTCTTCCAGATCCCGCTCGCCGAGTTCCTCCCGCACGTCACCGTGGGCCTCATCATGTGGGGCTTCATCTCCGGGTGCATCAAGGAGGGCTCCGAGGTCTTCATCGCCAACGAGGGCCTGATCAAGCAGCTGCCCAGCGCGTTGAGCGTCCACGTCTACCGCCTGGTCTGGCGGCAGTTCCTGTTCCTGTGCCACAACCTGGTGATCTGGGTGGTGCTCATGCTGGTCTTCCCGCGCCCACTGGGCTGGGACCTGCTGCTGTCCGTCCTGGGACTGGCGGTGCTCATGATCAACGGCGTCTGGGTGGCCATGCTGTTCGGCATCCTCGCCACCCGGTTCCGCGACATCGCGCCGCTGCTGGACTCGATGGTGCAGCTGCTGTTCTACATGACCCCCATCGTCTGGACCACGCAGACGCTCTACGAGCAGGGCGGGGAGATCGCCGAGCGGGCCCGGATCGCCGAGCTCAACCCGCTCTACCACTACCTCGAGATCGTCCGCGCCCCCATGCTCGGGGAACCCACCGCCGCCTATCACTGGTGGATCGTCCTGGGCTGCACCGCCGTCGGTCTGGTCCTCGCGTTCGTGGCCCTGCGCCAGTTCCGCTCCCGAGTCCCGTACTGGGTGTAGGAGATATATCCCATGAGCTCCGCTGTCCCCACGCCCGGCGGCGTGTCCATCGACTGCGTGGACGCCTGCGTCGACTTCCCGATCTTCGACGCCAAGTCGCGATCGCTCAAGAAGGCCGTGCTGGGGTCCGCCGGCGGCGCGATCGGCCGTAACGCGTCCAACGTCGTCGTCGTCGAGGCCCTCAAGGACATCACCCTCTCCCTCCGCGAGGGCGACCGCATCGGGCTGGTCGGCCACAACGGGGCCGGCAAGTCCACGCTGCTGCGCCTGCTCTCCGGGATCTACGAGCCCACCCGCGGGGCCGCCCGGATCCGCGGTCGCGTGGCGCCGGTCTTCGACCTGGGCGTCGGCATGGACCCGGAGATCTCGGGCTACGAGAACATCATCATCCGCGGGCTGTTCCTCGGGCAGACGCGCAAGCAGATGAAGGCGAAGGTCGAGGAGATCGCCGACTTCACCGAGCTCGGCGAGTACCTCGACATGCCACTGCGCACCTACTCCACCGGCATGCGCGTCCGCCTGGCGATGGGGGTGGTGACCTCCATCGACCCCGAGATCCTGCTGCTCGACGAGGGCATCGGTGCCGTGGACGCGGAGTTCATGAAGAAGGCGCGGGTCAAGCTCGCCGAGCTGGTCTCCCGCTCCGGCATCCTCGTGTTCGCCTCACACTCCAACGAATTCCTCGCGCAGCTGTGCGACTCGGCCATGTGGGTCGACCACGGCCGGATCCGCCAGCGCGGCAGCATCGAGGAGATCGTCACCGCCTACGAGGGCCCCGAGGCCGGGCGGTCCATCGGCGAGTACATCGGCAGGATGCACCATGAGGACTGAGCGGCAGGGCGCGGGCCGCCCGGGCGGTGCGGGCGACACGCCCGGGTCGGACGCCCCTGCGGTGATGGGCTCGGACCTGCGCGCCCAGAATGGTCCCGACACGCAGCACAACCCCGCCGGAAGCGAGCATTCCGCCAGCGCAACCCAGCGGGGCGGCGACGGGCGGCGCGTCGTGGCCGTGGTGGTCACGCACCGCCGGCTGGAGCAGCTGCGCGCCTCGCTCGAGGTGGTGTGCGGCCAGACCCGCCCGATCGACCACCTGGTGGTGATCGACAATGCCGACGAGCAGGCCGTGCGAGAACTGGTCGAAGCCCAGCCGGTCGAGGCCACGTACATCGGCTCGAAGCACAACCTGGGTGGCGCGGGCGGGTTCGCACTGGGGATGCTCCACGCCCTGGCCACCGGGGCGGGCCTGGTGTGGTGCGCCGACGACGACGGCCGCCCCGAGGGGCCCGAGGTGCTGGCGACCCTGCTGGGCTGCATGGACCGCCACGGGCTGGCCGAGGTGTCGCCGGTGGTGTGCGACCTCGACGACCCCGACCGCCTGGCGTTCCCGCTACGGCGCGGCCTGGTGTGGCGACGACACCGCTCCGAGCTGTTCACCGACGGCGGGACCGGTGGGACGGGCGGCGAGGCGGGCGGGGCCGCGGCACCGGCCGAGGACCTGCTGCCCGGCATCGCGTCGCTGTTCAACGGCGCGCTGTTCACCGCCGACTGCCTGGACCGGGTGGGCGTTCCGGATCTACGGCTGTTCATCCGCGGCGACGAGGTGGAGATGCACCGCCGCCTGGTCCGCTCCGGCCAGCCCTTCGGCACCTGCCTGACCACCGCCTACCTGCACCCGCAGGGCTCGGACGAGTTCAAGCCGATCCTCGGCGGCCGGATGCACACCCAGTTCCCCGACGACCCGGTCAAACGCCACTTCACCTACCGCAACCGCGGATACGTGCTCACCCAGCCCGGCAATCGGCGACTCATCCCCCAGGAGATCCTGCGCTTCGGCTGGTATTTCCTGGTGACGAGGCGCGACCCGGCGGGCCTGCGCGAGTGGCTGCGACTGCAGCGGATGGGTGCGGGCGAGCGGTTCGACAAGCCCGGCGGCTGACCCACGAAATCCGCTACCGCGAATCCGGATCCGCTATGCCGATTGGACTCGCGGATCCGGAGGTGGAGTAGCGGATTTTGGCAGGATGGGTCCATGACCGACTGGATCGCCCTGCAGTCCCGCGCCGCCGACCTCTACGACGAGGTCCTGCCCGCCATCACCGACTGGGACGCCGCCACACCCTGCAGCGACTGGACGGCGCACGAGGTGCTGGCCCACGTGGTCGACGAGCAAGTGTGGGTGCCGGGGTTGCTGGCCGGCGGCACCGTCGACGAGGTGGCCGACGATCTGGAGGACCGCCTGCGTCGGCTCCACGAGGCGACCGGGCCGGAGCTGGTCACCGACTGGCACGCGATCCGCCCGCCGGTGGCGGCGGCGTGGCGGGGGACGCCGGACGACGACGAGGTGCACCTGTCCTACGGGCTGGCGCCCGCGAAGCACTACCTGGCGCAACAGGTGTTCGACCTCGCCGTCCACGCGTGGGATCTCGCCGTCTCCCAGCGGATCGACCTGCGGTGGGGCGACGAGCTCGATCGGGCCGTGCTGGAGTTCGTCCGGGCGGATCTCGCCGACAATCCGGCCCCGGAACTCTTCGATCCCCCGGTGCCCGGTTACGAGGGGCCGGACGTCCCCGCCCGGGACACGGCGCTGGCGCTGACCGGACGCGACCCCGGGGCGTGGCCCGTCAGGCCTCTCTGAGAGCAGCCATCGGGCACTTCGCGACGGCCTTCCGTGCCCGCTTCTCGTGCTCCTCGGGGACCTCGTCGACGATGACGCGCACCACCTCGTCGTCGTCCCCCAGCTCGAACACCGCGGGGGCGAGCCCGACGCACACCGCCTGGCCCTCGCACCGGTCCGGATCCACGATGATCCTCATGACGTGCCTCCTCGTCGTCGGCCACGATCGGTACCGTGGTCGGACACCTGAAGTTAGACAAATCAGTGCCTTTTGTCTAGAGAATTCGCGGTTTCGTCACCGGATCGCAGCCGCCCCGAACTGACCCGCCGGTAAGTTAAGCTCGCCCCGTGCCCAAGACGCTGCTGCACCGATACACCTCGAGCCCCCGGGCGTTCCCGGTCCTGGCCTCGCTCTATCCCTGTTGGGCTCGGGGATCCGTATCCGTCACGTCGCGCCGGACTGGACCCGCGGGGAACTCGACATGCACGTGGCCCCGTGGACGGCCAACACCAACGGCACCGCGTTCGGGGGCGCTGCTGTCCGGGCAGCTCGGCACCGGTTACCAGGTGTGGACCAAATCCGCGACGATCGACTTCCGCACCCCCGGCCGCGGCCGTCTGCGGTGCGTCGTGGAGGTCCCCCGCGTGGAGGCCGACTCCATCCGTGAGCAGCTGACCGCGCGGCCCCGGACGAGCATCGTCCACACGGCCCTGGTCACCGACGCCCGCGGCGGGACGGTCGTGGAGGCCCGGCACACGATGTCGATCCGCCGCAGGGGTTGACGGACAGCGGCCGGAGACACTCGCCGGGGGGCTCCCGCCGCCGGACACGGGTAGGATAATCCGGTCCCAGGCCCTCCCCGGAAAGGAACCCCCGTTGGGAGCCACCCCGCTCGCATGGTCGTTGTCAGTCGGCCTCATCATCGCCCTGCTGTTGTTCGACTACTTCTTCCACGTGCGCAAGGAGCACGTCCCCACCCTCAAGGAGTCGGCCATCTGGTCCGCGCTCTACGTGGGGATCGCCCTGGTCTTCGGCGGCCTGGTGTGGGTGTTCGGCGGCACCGACATGGGCGTGGAGTACTTCGCCGGGTACATCACCGAGAAGGCGCTCTCGGTGGACAACCTGTTCGTGTTCCTGCTGCTGCTCACGAGTTTCAAGGTGCCGCGCGCGGGCCAGCAGAAGGCACTGCTGTTCGGCATCGTCTTCTCGATCATCGCGCGGACCGCGTTCATCTTCGTGGGCGCCGCGCTGCTCAACAAGTTCGCCGTCCTGTTCTACATCTTCGGCCTGTTCCTCATCGTCACCGCCGGACGTCTGCTGGCCGAGGACGACGAGGACGACGACGCCGACAACGTGGTGGTGCGCCTGGCCAAGCGATTCATCCCGGCCACCGACCACTACGACCACGACAAGCTGTTCACCATCGAGAACGGCAAGCGCGTCATGACGCCGATGATGATCGTCATGGTCGCCATCGGCGGCACCGACATCATGTTCGCGCTGGATTCGATCCCCGCGATCTTCGGTCTCACCCAGAACGTCTTCATCGTCTTCACCGCCACCACGTTCTCGCTGCTCGGCCTGCGCCAGCTGTACTTCCTGCTCGACGGCCTGCTCGACCGGCTCGTCTACCTCAAGTACGGGCTGGCCGCGATCCTCGGCTTCATCGGCGTCAAGCTCATCCTCCACGCCCTGCACGAGAACAACCTCCCGTTCATCAACGGTGGCGAGCACGTGGACGTGGTGGAGGTCCCCACGTTCCTCTCGCTGGGCATCATCGTTGGTGTGCTCGTGGTGACGGTCCTCGGCTCCCTGCTCAGCCCGGCCGGCAAGGCGCTCACGGTGCTCGGCAACCTCAAGCGACACTCGCTCGAATACCTCGACAAGGACTTCGTCGACGATCCGGTCGAGCGGGCGAAGCTGTGGGCGAAGATCGTCGAGAACGAGGACAAGCTCAAGGACATCGAGCGCAAGTACTTCGGCAGCGAGGGCGACGTGTGGGAGCTTGAGCAGCTCCTGCGGAGGGTCTGGGACGAGCAGGGCCGCTACGAGAAGGCGACCGACTACACCCGCTGACGCCGGCGGCGGGGCCGGGCCTTGCCGGGGCTTCCTCACCGGGGTTCCTGACCCGGGCTCCTCACCAGGGGCTGCCTGACCACATGCCGTGCGGATCCACCGCGCCGTCCTCGCGCAACGGGGACCGGACCTCCGTCGACGGCCAGCGCGACCTCAGCACTGCCGCCGCGCGGTGACCGACCGCCCGGCCGGCGGGGGGTGTGGTGGAAGAAGCGAACGCGGCCGGCCCGGCGGGCAGATCGGGCACAGCGGCCGGGGCGAGCGAGGCGGCACCGCCCGGGGAGCCGGGGCCGCCCGGGGAGCCGGGGCCGCGGACGACGATCACCGTCCAGCCGGCCCGCCGCAAGTGCTCGCGATAGCGTTCGGCGGGTCTGCCGAACGACGGGGCCCGCCCGCCGGGCGTGAACACCACACACCGGTCGAAGGGATCGGCGAGCGGTAACTCCACCGTGAAGTGGCCCAGCCGGACCGTGTGCCCGTGCCCGAACGTCCCGCACCCCGCCGCCGCCAGCACGAGCCGGGCCCGGGTCGACGCGGCCGATCCCGAGAGCGGATCCGCCGCCCCGGCGACCTCGCGGAAGGCCCTCGCGCCCCGACCGGCGGGATGCCCTGCCGCCCCCGACAGTTGGCCCGGTAGTTCCGGCAGCATCCCGCACAGCCGCTCCACCGCGACGACCGCGTCCTCGAACGTCAGATCTCCCGACAGGTCCCGGCAGGTCCGCAGCGGGGTGGTGACTCGCAGCCCGTCGATCTCCGTGACAGCGGACAGGGGCATCGAACCGTAGCGGTACACCCTGCCGGGACGCGACCTGCGCGTCGACGGCAGCCAGATCTCCGGAGGCGCGCCCGCCGGCGCGGAGTCGTCTCCCCACAGCAGGGCGGCACTGCGCCCGCGCAAGACCCCTTCGGGCCAGTTACGCGCCAACGCGATGCTGCGCAGCCGGAGATCATCCGGCTGGTCCTCCCTCCGGTACATCCCGTGCCAGATCCGACGGTAGCGCGCGCGACCGGCCGGGTCTGGCACGGCGGCCGCGAGTTCGGCCGTGGTCAGCGGGCCGGGCGGCGGGTCGTCGCCGGTGATGATCGGGTCGGTGTGGCCGAGTGCGGAGGTGTCCATGCCCACACTCTGCGGCACGCCACCGCCGGGACTCTGTCGGAAACACCGGCCCCGTGGCCCGCCTGTGGACAGGTCGGGCCTGTGGATTGACGCCACTCGGGCGCGGGGAGCCCTAGGGGTGGTGCTCGCCGAGATACGCGTCAAACACCTGCTCCGGGGGGCCACCGCGGTGCAGGAACTGCTGGTCCAGCGTCACCGCGAGCCGCTCCAGCGCCACTGCGAGCTGGCGGCGACCCAGCTCCACGGCGGCCGGCGACCCCGCCGGGCCGGGTTCGGACAGTCGCACCGCGCCGGCCAGCTGTCGTGGCAGGGACAGGTCCGCGGACCGCTCGCGGAAGTAGAAGCCCTCGGAGTGCTGGAAGAAGTCGATCCGGACCTCCTCGACCCTGTCGGCCACCGCCGTCAACTGGGCACACACCGGCTCCGCCGGCAGGTCCGGGATCCGCCCCGCGAAGTCGACCTCGTCCAGACGCGACAGTTCCTGTGCCAACGCCCGCCGCCGCAACAAGGGCGGATACACCTGGTTGAACCAGGTCAGTGCCCCGGTGAGCAGGGCGAATCCCGTCAACGCCTGGAACGGTGTGATCCACCGGATCCACGAATCGGAGGGGACCATGTCGCCGAACCCGAGGGTGGCCAGCGTGACGAACGAGAAGTACAGGGCCTCGACGAACGCCGGGAGACTGTCCGGATCGATCCCGTCGGAGTAGGTGAAGTCCGCGGGCACGTGCGGGTAGTAGATCACTCCCCAGCCCAGACCCTGGAGCACCACCCACAGCAGGATGACCGTCACCAGGGCCGCCGGACCCACCGCGCTGCCCACCCGGTGGCCCGTCGCCCGGGACACCCGCCACATCCCCGCGAACACCCAGGGACTCAGGTACCCGGTGCCCCCGGGGTGCATCAGCGTGTGGAACACGTCCATCAACACCACCACGATGAGCGCCACGCCCACCACCGTCAACACGACCTCGACCATCAACCCACCCTAAGCGGCGAGGTACGCGGTTTCCCGCCTGCGGGAGCGGCCGGTCGCCACCCGGACGGCCGGGGCCAGCCTGGAAGGCTGGTTTTCGCATCGACATTGATTCCTGGCTCCCTCCCCCGTCAGTGACGAGGACCCGGCCCGAAACGCCAGACCAGCATCGCGAGGGTGGACGACACCGTTACCTCCACAGCTACGGCGGAGATTCCGCCCATCGTGAATGTGAGGGGGCCGACGAAGCCACCGAACCCGCCGATGAAGAAGACGATGAAACTGAACGCTGTGTTGATCTGGGCAGAATGCTCCGGCGACGTGGACAAGGCCTGCACCTGATTACCGGACAACGCGGACTGGTTCGCCCAGGTCGAGAAGAACAGGACCACCCCGAAGAGCACCGGTGCACTGTGGGTGAGATAGATCGCCCCCGACGAGAGCAACAGGACAAGGAGGAAGAAGCCGGTCATCCGGCGCGCTCCGTGCGCGTCGATGAAGCGCCCCGACCAGGGGGTCAGGAATCCCGCGACGAGGCCGACGAGCCCGAACAATCCGGCTTGCGTGACCGTCCACGACAGCGGAGGGCCGGTCAGGTGGAGGACCATCACCGCCCACACCGAGTTGAACGTCGCGAGAACGAGGGACTGGGTGAAGGCGGCTCGGAGCAGGACCGGATTCCCGCGAGCACTCCTGAGCGATGCGGATACCAGAGCGAGGTGGGACAGTGCGCTGCCGACGGGAGGAGCCGCCCGGCGCAGAGCCCACAGCGTCGAGGGGAGGGTCAGGACGACCAGAAGCGCACACGCGGCGATGGTCCCTCGCCAGCCGATCCAGTCCGTGGAGGCACTGGCCAGCGCCCTTCCGCCGAACAAGCCGACGAGAAGGGCGCCGACCAGAACGGAGTTCGTGAACCCTCTCTTCTCGGGCGCACACATTCTGTTCGCAGCCGGGATGATGACCTGCGCCAGGTTTCCCACCAACCCCACCGCGAAGAAGGCCGCGGACGCCGCTGCGACGTTCTGGGAGAGCGCGGTCAGGAGCAGCGCCCCGGTGAGCACGCTCGCCTGAACGATCACCTGGCGGGAGGAGCGGACGCGGGTGCCGAACGGAATGAGGAAGAGGATTCCGACGGCATACCCGAGTAATGCGCTCGCCGCGATCAGGCTCGCCACCTGGTGCGACACCCCGAGATCAGAAGAGATATCCGTCAGCAGAGCCTGTGGTATGTAGACGATGCTGGCGGATACTCCGCAGAACACGGCGAGCGCGAGGAGACGAAGAGGTGTCATTCGCCCAGATGGTTGTGTGGACATGTTCCGATTCGTCTCGTGGATGAAATTGGGAGTAGTTACCATCTCCTACCTCGCGGCACGTCACGAGCGTGCCGCCGTCTCGGGCCCGGCGGCATACGCCCGGCCGACGGGCAACGGAGGGGCGGGCCGAGAAGCGAAGGGGTCACACCGCCACTGTCGTTCGCTCCAACTCCGGGTGCTTCTCGTGGAAGTCGGTCGCCGACTGGAATGTGTGTGCGGCGCTCACCAGCAACTGTTCGGAGAAGTCGCCGCCGCACAGCTGGAACCCGATCGGCGTACCCCTCTCGGTAAATCCGCCGGGGAGCGAGATGGTCGGCGTGCCACTGATATCCAGTGGAGCCGTCGGTACCAGCAGACCTGCGAGCAGTTCGGGCGACGTGCCGAGCGAGGACATCGTGGCGGTCGTCGGCGACGCGAGGCCCGCACCGGGGAGCAGAACCAGATCGATGTCCTGGAATATCCTCTTCATCCGCCCGGTGAACGCCCGCCTCCTCGACAACAGTGCCTGGTACTCGATCGCGCTGAGCCCGAGTCCAGTGTCGATGAGGTGCGCTAGTGCCGGGCCGTAGTCGCTCGCGCGGGACGGATACGTTCCGGCGTGCGCGGCGGCGGTCTCCACCGCGCACATGTGTTCCCAGTCCGCGCTGGCGTTCTCGAAATCGGGGAGCTCGATGGAGTAAACACGCCAACCGAGCGATTCGAGGGTTCTGACCACCCCGGTCAGCATCGTCCGAGTCGGTTCGTCGAACGTCGCGGTCAGGTCCCAGTCGATTCCCACACTCGGCAGCCGGTCCAGCCGCAGGTTCTCGGCGTAGTTCGGCACCGGCACCGACACCGCGGTCGGATCGTGGACATCCTCACCGGCGATCGCCGACAGCACCACGCCTGCGTCCCGGGCGCTGCGAGTCATCGGCCCGATGTGGTCCAGGCTCTCGGCGAGCTCGAAGACCCCGTGCCGGCTCACTCGTCCCCAGGTCGGCTTGATACCCGTCACCCCGTTCTGAGCAGAGGGCAGGCGGATGGACCCACCCGTGTCGGAACCAAGCGAGGCGTAGCAGAGCCCGGCCGCCGTAGCGACTCCCGAACCACTGGAACTCGATCCCACCCATGTGTCGGAGCCCCAGGGGTTCAGCGGGGTGGGGAGCGCCGGATGGTGCTCCGCGTATGCGCCCTCGGTCATGCGCAACTTGCCGGTGATGACCGCGCCGGCCTCCTTCAACCGGCGCACCACGGTCGCATCGAACGGTGGAACGAAGTCTGAACGGATGGTCCCGCCGGCCGCGGTCGGGGCGTCCATCGTGAAGCACAGGTCCTTGACCGCCACCGGGATCCCGTGCAGTGGGCCACGGTAGTTCCCCGCCGCCATCTCGGCGTCGGCCACACGCGCGGCCTCCAGTGCGGAGTCACCGGTGACGGTCGCGTAGCTCTGGAGACGGCCGTCGAAGTCCTCGATGCGCTGGAGGATCCCTTCGGTCACCTCGACAGAACTGACCTGCCGCCCGCGGATGAGCTCCGCGACCTCGGTGAGCTCGAGGAATGCCAGTTCCCCGCCCGCACTCATGACGCCGCCTTCAGTGGTGCCAGGGTGCCGATGTGGTCCGTCGCGTTCTCGTAGACCGACGCCACACGGAGCACGTCACCCTCACGGAACGGCCTTCCGATCACCTGCGCGCCGAGGGGCAGACCACCGTCGGCCGTGTAGCCGACGGGCATCGAGATGGCCGGGAGCCCGGTCAGGTTGCCCGGTGCACAGACCCGGCTGTAGGCCGTGGTCGCCCCCTCGATATCGTCCGCGGCCCACTCGAAGACCGGGTTGTCGGCGCTCGCCGCGGGCCCGGGGACCGTAGGCGCCAGGAGAACGTCGATGTCGGCGTACATGTCACGCCAGCCCTGCTGCATGAGAGTCCGCGTCCGCAGTGCGTTGATGTAGCTCGTGGCCAGCACCCCCTCGCCGACCTCGAGGAGGGTCCGGACTTCGTCGGTGAACAGCTCCGGGGTCGCGCGCAGCGCCTCCTGGTGGTACGCGCCGGCCTCGGCGAGCATGATGGTCCACGCGGTGGACAGCACCTTGTCCGCGAGCGGGATCTCGACCTCGACCAGCTCCGCGCCGAGTCCCTCCAGCACATTCGCGGCGGCCATCGAGGCCTCCCACATCTCGGGTTGCACGCGCTCGTTGTAGAAATTCTTCGGGATCCCGATGCGGGTGCCCTTGACCGATCCGCCGAGGTCGGGAGTCCAGTCCGGCACCGGCTTGTTGACGCTGGCGGGATCGCGCCGGTCGTAGCCGGACATCGCCGCCATGACGAGCGCCGCCTCGCGGACGTTGCGGGTGAGAGGACCGACGTGGTCCAGGGACCAGGAGAGGGAGGCGACTCCCACACGGGGAGCGCGGCCGTAGGTGGGTTTGATTCCGACCGTGCCGCAGACCGAAGCGGGGATGCGGATCGACCCACCGGTGTCGGAACCGAGAGCAACCGTCACGCCACCGGACGCGATGGTGGCCCCCGAGCCCCCGCTCGACCCACCGGGGACCGTCGAGGTGTCCCACGGGTTGCGGGTCGTCGGTGTCGTCGCACCGAAGGCGAACTCGTGGGTCTGGGTCTTGCCGACGACCACCATGCCGGCCGCGGTCAGCTTCTGCACACTGACGCTGTCCGCGTCGGGCACATACCCCGCGCGGACCTCCGAGCTCGAGGTGGTGAGGATCCCCTCGGTGTCATAGAGGTCCTTCACGCCGAGCGGAATCCCGTGCAGCGGGCCCTTGTAGTTTCCCGCGGCGATCTCCTTCTCCGCCCGCCTGGCCTGGGTGAGCGCCAACTCCTCGGTCATCGTGACGTAGGCGTGGATGTCTGGTTCGACCTCGCCGATCCGTTTGAGCGAGGATTCCGTCAGTTCGACTGGCGACAACTCCTTGGCCGCGATCATGGCTGAGGCCTCGGTGAAGCTGAGTTCGTACGGTTCCATGGTCGTTACTCCCACTCTGCGTTGAAGGCGGTCGCCGGCGCGGTCTCACCGAGAGGCTGGGACGGCTCGGCGTTCGCGATCTCCAACAACGGCGTGTAGTCGGCGAATTTGGCGGACAGACGTTCGTCGGTGACTTTGCTGTCGGCGTAGTCGAACAGCGCTCTGACTGCATCTCTGGTGAACACCCTGGGTGACGTTGACATGGGATTCCTCCTTGTAGACGGATGGTGGAGAACTGACCGGAGCCTCCGCGGGCGCCCGGTGGGCAGCGGGGTCGAGTCGACGGACCGGTGGGGAGACGCCCCGGTGCCGGTGGCTAGTGCGCGGTGAGCGGCGGGACGAGCCGACCCCAACCGGTTCGTTTCTCGTAGGAGCGACCGATGGAGAGCGCCAGGGCGTCGTGACCGGGAGCGGTCATGATGTGCATGCTCACCGGCATGCCGTTGGAGTTGAGACCGCAGGGCACCGCGAGCCCCGGCGCCCCGATGAGGTTGGCCTGGACGGTGAAGGCGTTGAGGCCGGACAGGGTGGACATCTCCTGTCCGCCGAGGACCATCGACGTCGCCTCAAGTGGTGGCGGTTCGGTGCCAATGGTGGGCGTGATGACAGCGTCGATCCCGTCGAACATCGCGGCGGTCGCGCTCTTGAGTGCCGACTGGAAGGCGAGGGCCTCCAGGAGGTCCACTGCACTCAGGCCCAGGCCCAGGTCGAGTGCCTCGGCCACATCCGGAGCGAATCTGTCGCGACGCTCGGCGAATCGCTCCCGGTGGTACAGCGCAGCTTCGGCCGCGGCGATAGTGACGACGGCATCGCTGCACTCCTCGGGAGACGGGAAGCTGACGGGAACGAGTTCCGCACCAGCCGTCTCGAGTTCACGAGCCGCCGCGTGGACTGCGTTCGCGATGTCGGAGTCGGATGCCTCGAAGAAGAAGTTCTCGGGAATGCCGAGCTTCACTCCGTCGACGCCCCGGTCGAGCGAGGCCACGGCGGCGGGAGGTGAGAACGGCCTGCTCCCGGGGTCCTCGGGGTCGAAGCCGGCGAGCGCGTCGACGATCGCGGCCGCGAGGGATACGTTCACCGTCAGAGGGCCGGCGTGGTCGAGGGCGGGACTGCAGGGGGTGATGCCCGCCCGGCTGATGAGTCCGTAGCTCGGCTTGAACCCGACCACGCCGCACACCGCTGCCGGCATACGGATCGACCCGCCCGTGTCGGTCCCCATCGCGGCCGGGACCACACCCGCCGACACGGCCGCACCGGATCCGCCGCTGGAACCCGCGGGCACCAGGTTGAGATTCCACGGATTTCGCGTGGGTGGCGACATGGCACCGAAGGCGTACTCGTGGGTCACCGTCTTACCGACGATGACCGCCCCCGCCTCGCGGAGCTTTCGTACCACCGTGCAATCGGCAGACGCCGACGTCGTGTCGGCTGCCCGCGAGCCACTGAGCGTGGCGTGACCGGCGACGTCGTAGAGGTCCTTGACCGCGAGGGGGACACCCGCGAGCGGGCCGGTGATGCCGCTGGACTTCACCGCGTCCGCCTCAGCGCGCGCGTCGGAGCCGAAGAACTCCACGAACGCCTTGATCCTCGGTTCTACCTCCGCGTACCTGGCGACGACGTCGGCTACCGAGCCCGCGCCCTCACCCTCGGTGAGCGTGCCGTCGTGTGTGGTCCGTCGGTCATCGGAGGCGTGTCCGGCCGGGTGTTCGGGAGTGAGTGTCATCAGGCCGCCTTCGGTTCGAGAACTGCGTCGAGGAGCTTCTTGGTGACCTCGCTCTGGGGGTTGTGCAACAACTGGTCGACAGGCCCCTGCTCGGCGAACCTCCCGTTGTAGAGCACGCCGGCGGAGGCACACATGTGCTCGACCAGTGCGAGGTGGTGGGTGATGAGCAGCATCGTCAGGTCGCGCTCCTCCTGGATGTCCTTGAGGAGGTTGAGCACCTGCGCCTGCACGGAGACGTCGAGAGCCGCAGTCGGTTCGTCCAGGACGAGGAACTCCGGATCCGTGGTGAGGGCTCGGGCGATGCCGAGTCGCTGCCGTTGCCCACCCGAGAACTCGTGGATGTACCGGTCGTAGTGGCTCTCGTCGAGGCCCACCTTCTCGAGGAGCTCGAGGACCCGACGAGTCGCCTCTTTCGCGTCGCAGAGTTTAAAGCGGCGGAGCGGGGCGCCGACCTGCGGACCGACCGGGAGTCGAGGGTTGAACGCGGAACCGGAGTCCTGGAACACGACCTGGACCTTCTGGCGCATCTTGCGCATGCGTTCACCGGTGAGGTTGGTGGTCTCGTGTCCGTCCACCACGATATGACCGGAGGTGACGTGCTCGAGCCCGAGGATCATCCGTCCCGTGGTGGTCTTCCCGGATCCGGATTCGCCGATCAATCCCCACGTTTCCCCCTTGCGGATCGAGAACGAGATGTCGTCGACCGCCACGACATCGGCGCTCTTGTTACGGAATCCTCCGGAGACCGAGAAGACCTTGCGGAGGTCGATCACTTCGAGGAACTTGTCGCTTGGCATGTCAGGCCTCCTGGAAGACGTGGAGACGACGCTCCGCTCGCGGCACGGTCCGGGCCGTGTCGTCGAGATGGAGCTTCGGTACGGAACTGATGAGGGATTGCGTGTACGGATGCTCCGGCGCCTTGAGCACCTGGTCGGCGGACCCCTGCTCGACGACTCGTCCCTTGCGCATCACCGTCACCGAGTCGCACATGTGGGAGACGACCCCGAAGTCGTGCGTCACCATGAGGATCGCGGTGCCGAGATCACGGTTGATCTCGAGCAGCAGGTCGAGGATCTGTTTCTGCACCGTCGCGTCGAGCGCGGTGGTGGGCTCATCGGCCAACAGGAGTTTCGGCCGGGCGGCCAACGCCATCGCGATCACCACCCGCTGCCGTTGGCCGCCGGACAACTGGTGCTGGTAAGCCCTCAACTTCTGCGGGGGATCCGGCATTCCCACCCGCTCGAGAGACCGGACGGCCTCCTCGTACGCGTCGGACTTCGACAGCTTCTGGTGTAGGCGGATCACCTCGATCATCTGCGAACCGATGGTGAACGAGGGATCCAGCGCGCTGAGCGCGTTCTGGGACACTAGGCCGATCTGCCGGCCCCGGATCTTCACGAGTTCCTTCTGTGACATCTTGAGCAGGTTCGTACCGTTGAGCAGGATCTCCCCGGATGAGACCTTCGCCCGCCGCGTCCCGAGCAGCCCCAGGATCGTCATCGACGTCACGGACTTACCGGATCCCGACTCGCCGACGAGTCCGCGGATTTCCCCCTCCCCCACGGTGATGCTGACGTCCTTCACCGCGTGGACGACGCCACCATCGGTGTGGAAGTCGACACTGAGATGTTTTAATTCGAGCATGGCCGTCCGCTCCTTCGTTGCCGGCGTACGTGGATCATGTGGTCTGCTTGCGCGGGTCCAGGGCGTCTCGGACGCCGTCACCCAGCAGGTTGAACGAGAGAGCGACCACGAGGATGGCGAAGCCGGGGATGGTGGCGACGTGGGCGTAGCCCTCCAGGAGGACGCTGGCGCCGTCGGCGGTCATGATTCCCCAGTCCGGAGTCGGCGGGATGATGCCGACGCCCAGGAAGCTCAGCCCTGCCGCGAGGACGACCATGAGCCCGCACAGCGTGGTGGCATAGACCAGCAACGGAGACACGACGTTGGGAAGCAGCTCCTTGAAGAGGATCTCCGGGGTCCGCGCTCCACCTGCCCGGGCGGCTTCGACGTACTCCCGGGACGATTCCTGGACCGTCGACGTGTACGCCACACGCGCCAGATAGGGGATGAGGCTGATGCTGATCGCGAGCATCACGTTGCCGAACCCGGCGCCGAGCACCGCGGCGAGCGCGATGGCCAGAAGCACCAGCGGGAAGGCGAACAACACGTCGAGCAGTCGCATCAACGTCGCGCCCACCCGTCCCTTCAGGTAGCCGGCGATCAAGCCGATGAGCAACGCGATGGGAAGCACGATGAGGACCGGGAACACCGCGACCGAGAGGGAGTAGCGGGTACCCCAGATCAGACGCGATAGGATGTCGCGGCCCTGACCGTCGAGGCCGAGGAGGTGGCCGGCCGAGCCCAGACCCTCCAGCCGCCTCTCGGAGTCTCCGATCGTCGGATCGTAGGGACTCAGGATGGGTGCGAAGAGCGCCACCGCGATCGTGAGGATGAGGATGCCGGCCGCGACGGCGGCCATCCTGTCCCGCATGAACGCCCGGAGCGCGAGCAACAACCTGGACGGCCGTGTGGTGGACTCGGCCGGCTGGGGGCCGGTTTTCTGCGCGGGGGTCGCCGCTGTGCGTTCGCCGGCCGAATCCACCGCCGGCGGCGTGCCGGTAACCGTATTCATGCCGTGACCTTTCTGCGGGTGCGTGGATCGAGTAGGCCGACCGCCGTGTCCGTCAGGAGGTTGACGATGACGAAGACCAGCGCAATGAAGAGCACGCCTGCCTGAACGAGCGGCATGTCGTTCTGCGTGATCGAGGTGTAGAGCTGGTAGCCGAGTCCCGGCCAGGAGAACACCACTTCGACGAAGATGACCCCACCGAGGAGGTAGCCGATCTGCAGTCCGATGACGGTGACGATCGGCGGGAGCGCGTTCCTGAGGCAGTGCTTCCACAGGATCGACCGCTCAGGGATCCCCGATGCCCGCAGGGTGCGGATGTAGTCCTGCTCCATGGTGTCCACGATGACGCTGCGCGTCATGCGGGCGATGACCGCGAGCGGCACCGACGCCGCGGCAATCGCGGGGAGGACCAGGTAGACCAGGTTGTCTGTCACGCCTCCTCCCGGAGACCGCGGATTGGTCATCCCCGATGTCGGGAACCAGCCGAGTTGGAGGGAGAAGATGCCGATCAGCATGAGGCCCAGCCAGTAGACCGGGACACTCGCCCCCGCCAGGGAGACGAACATCGACACGCGGTCGAAGATGCCGTACTGCTTGCGGGCGGCGATGATCCCGAGCGGGACGCCGATCGCGATACACAGGACCAGTGCCGCGAACGACAACACCAGGGTGTTCTGGAAGCGAGGAAGGATGATGTCGAGGACGGGCTGGTTGATGGTCAGCGACCGGCCGAAGTCGCCGGTCAGCAACCCGCCCAGGTAGCTGAAGAACTGCACGGCCACCGACTGGTCGAGGCCGAGCTCCCGGCGCACCGCCTCGACGGCGTCCTCCGTCGCGCCGGCGCCCAGGATCGTCCGGGCGGGATCACCTGGCACCAACTGTAGGAGTAGGAAGACGATCAGGACCACGCCGAAGAGGACGAAGACGGTGGATCCGAGACGTCGGGCAATCATGAGGGCCATGGCTTACCCCTCGAAGTCCAGGCTGACGCCGGTCAGGTCGTACCACTCTTGGCTCGCCGACACCCAACCTTCGACATGGGGCGCCAGGATGTACGGCGCACGGTCGTTGACGATCGGGGCGAGGGCGGCGTCGTCGGTGGCGATCTGATTAGCCTGCTGCCAGAACTCGACCGCTTCCTCTTCTGTCGGAGCCGTTATCGCGCGCTGCATGACGGCGTCCAGCTGCGGGTTGTCGTAGTAGCCGGTGTTCGGACCGTTGGGGGCGATCATGTCGGCGGACGTGACGATGTAGAGCCAGTACGGGGTGTCCATACCCCAGGACATTTGCATCATGCCGACGTCGCCTGCGCCCTCGCCCCACCGACCGAGGTACGAGATCCACTCCATGGTCTGGATCTGGACGTCGATGTTGACCTCCGCAAGGTTCTGCTGGATGAACTCGGCCATCGGGGCCGGGACTATCTGTCCGGAACCGTCTACCGACGTCGCGATGCTGGTGGAGAAGCCGTCCTCGAGCCCGACCTCCGCGAGGAGCTCCCGGGCGCGGTCGAGGTCTCGCCCGTAGGCGTCGGTGCGCTCGACATACGCGTCGTTCGCCGGGGCCTGGATGTCGTACGCCGGCTCGGCGGTGCCCCTCAAGAGGTTGGTGGCCATGCCCTCCCGGTCGATGGCGAGGTTGATGGCCTGCCGGACCTCGGGGATGGCCATGTACTCGTCCTCCATGTTGAAGGAGAGGTACCAGACATGCGGCGGCTGGCCATCCGAGAGTTGGAAGCCCTCGTCGACGAGCTGCTCGACCGAGTCCGGCGACGGCACGGCGATGACGTCGACTTCTCCGCTGCGGATAGCGGCCGAGCGGCCGGCGGGGTCAGGGATCGGAACGAAGATCACGCCGTCGAGATCCGGGACCTCACCCCAGTAGTCGTCATTCCGCGCGAGAGCGATGCGCTCCCCACGGACACGCTCCTCGAAGACGAACGGCCCCGTCCCGGACGGATGCTCGGCGATGTCCTCGCCGTGTTCTTCGAGTGCGGTCGGGCTGATGATGCCGGTGGATCCGTTGCCGCCCTGCGCGAGCATGCGGAGGAAGGGGGAGAACGGCTGACTCATCCGAACGACGAGAGTGTGCTCGTCGACGGACTCCACCTCGTCCACGAACTGCCAGACGAAGTTCGTTTGACCGGCGGCCGTCGCGCTGTACTGCGGGGACGACTCGTCCCACATCCGGCGGATGTTGTACTCCACGGCCTCCGCGTCAAGGTCGGTGCCGTCATGGAAGGTGACGTCCTCCCGGATCTCGAACGTGTACTCGAGACCGTCGTCCGAAATCTCCCAGGACTCGGCCAGGCCGGGGCGGAGTTCGGGCACGGCCGCCTCGTCGGACGGGGTCTGCAAGTCGTGCATCACGAGCGGCTCGTACATCTGAGAGTTGATCCGCCACGTGACCCACCCGCCGGCGGCCTGCGGGTCGAGGACATCGGCCTCGGACTCGATGCCGATAATGAGCGTCTGATCGTCTCCGTTGCCGCCGCCCCCTCCCTCAAGGAAAGGGCGCGCATCTCATGAAGAATCTGTCTACATCCCTTGGGTGGAAGCGGCGACCATTCCGGTCCGCCGCTTCCACCCAAGGGATGTAGACAGATTCTTCATGAGATGCGCGCCCTTTCCTTGAGCGATCGACCTCCGGCACGCCGGGGTCGATACGTGGAACGATGTGAGAAGAACAGTAGAAAGGGGCGCCGGATTCTGAAATACGTCATCGTGCGTATTCTCGGAGATTGCATTTCCGGGACATTGTCAACATGTGATTCACGGCACTTCTAAAATGGTCTCGGACCTCCGTCGGGGCGGTGGATTTCTCGCGGTCACGCGATTTAACAGACACTTACGAGAAGTAACGCGCTATTAACAGCGTGGGGTTCGACCAGAAGTATTAGATCGTCATTATTTTCTCTGTCGGCCGCCCTTCACCCGAGGGACGGGCGACGGAGATGGACGAGGATTTCTGGGGAGAGCGATGAAGACGACAACGATTCTCGACGCGACCATCAACGCCATCCGCGTGACACAGGCTGACGCGGTCCCGGCACTCACCGCCGCGCACGAGGTTCTGACGCAGCTCAACAGGTTCGTTGAGTACCCCTCGCTGGAACTCGCGGAATGGGACCCGGCCGCGGGCCTCCACCACCCACTGCACTCCGAGCGCTTCCCGCGCAAACTCCTGGACGCCCTCAACGGGCAGGTGTTCATCGACGACCTATGCTGGCCCGCGCTCCACCGCGACAAGCGACCGAAGGGGTGGCAGGACACCGACGCCTTCATCGACCGTGCCGATTCGAGCCTCTACCAGGAGTTCATCCTCCCGTTGGGCTACCGGGAAGGGATCTATCTGCCGCTCTTCCACGGGGAACGCTACGTCGGCATGGTCACCGGCAACACAGATGCGAACCTCCCGCCGGGAGAAGAGGAGAAGGCGGCACTCGCCGCGGTCGCTCCCGCGCTAGGCGAGTTCCTGTTCCGGACTCGCGAGCGTCGCGCCCGCAGAGAGGCAGACGGAGCCCTCCTGCTCGACGCCGATCTCCACCTCACGAGTTTCGAACCCGAGAACAGTCAGGAGACCGCAGAACTCATCCGTGCCGTGCTCGTGCGCACGTGGCCGACCCGGGGACAGGTGACGCGATTCGCCATCTGGCCCGACGGGGCGGACGAGCCCGTTCGGGTCCGGGTCGAGCGGGCCCGCCGCGGCGCGGGGGGCTACTACGTGTCGTGGCGAAAGGCGCCTGTGCCGGCCGGCCTGTCCCGGCGGCAGGTAGAGGTCGTGACCGGAATCGTCGAAGGGCTACCCAACACGGAGATCGGAGAACGCCTTTTCATGAGTCCGCGAACCGTCTCCAAGCACGTGGAACACATTCTCGTGAAACTGGGTGTGGCGAACCGGAGTTCGGTGACACGGCTGGCGATGATCGACGGGCTCTATCTGCTCGGGCATCCCGCGTTCACAGAGCTCGGCTGAGCCTTTTGTTTCGGGAGCGTTTCGCGATTCCCTCTCGCTCCCCCCAGCTTCCTCTGCCACCTCCACGGAAGAACGAAAAATGCGTCAAATGGCGTATTCATGAAATTCAGCATCCGGCCTATGGTCTGAATATGGAGACTTTCCGCACCCTCATCGGCCATCGTTTCGATGCCGGAATTCAGGAGAAGTTGCTGCCCCACGAGGACGCCGGGCGGATAGTCCGGCTGAAAGTGCCCCAGGCCGAGCTGGGCCGTAGACGTTTCAAGGCCGTCGACCAGGACGGAACCGAGTACGGCATCGCACTCCCGAGGACCGTCTCGCTACGGAACGGCTCCGTGTTGGAGCTGACGGGCAGACGCGCGGTGGTGATCGAGGCCCAGGACACCGAGCAACTGCACCTACGGGCGCGGGACGCCGAGGGCGGCATCCAACTGGGTTGGCACGCCGGGCACCTCCACTGGAGAATCCGCACGTCCGGGCGGTACGTGACGGTCCTCCTCGACGGGCCGCGCGAGGACTACTTGGTGCGCATCGAACAGTTTCTCGACAGCGGACTGATCGAGGTGATCGACTCCGGAGCGTGGACCGACGGGGCCGGGATCGTCGAACACGATCCTCACGGTCACGGCGACAGCGGTCATGCTCACTCCCACTCCCACTCCCACTCCCACTCCCACTCCCACTCCCACGGAGCGGCCGCGTCCGGAGTGGACGCCTCGCGATGACCTCCCCCTCGCGCATCGAGCTCCTGCTCAACGCCGACCCGGCCTTCGCCGCGGGCGCCGGGTCATTCTCGTCGGGACTCGAGACGCTGGTCGCGGACGGCTGGGCCACCTCCCCCGCCGAACTCGCCGCACTTCTCGACGAGGCTCTCGTGCACCGGTGGAACTCGTTCGACCGGGTGTTCCTCGACCGGGCTTTCCGATGTGACGCGACCGACGCGTTACTCGCGCTGGACGACGAGCTCGATCTGCACCTGATCGGAGAGGCCGCACGTAAGGCCTCCCGTCGGGCGGGCGGAGCACTGCTCGGAGTATGGGCGCGTCTCGGGGACACGAGATCGGCGCTGCTCCGGCGGGTGTGTCCAGCGGGAACGCACCTACCGGTGGCGCAGGCGGCCGTGGGCCGGGCCAGGGGACTTGAACTGGCCGACATCGAGGCACTCTCCGGGTGGCAGGTCATCTCGTCGTATTCGAGCAGCGCCGTGCGACTCGGGGCGGCCGGACACCGGAGCATCCAGGAACTCATGACCCGGGCAGCGTCGAGGCTCGACGACCTCCTCGCACTCCCGGTCCCCGACGGCGCCCGGCCGACGGCGTGGACACCGAAGCACGACATCGCCGCGGAGCGGCACCGGCACTCTGATCTCCGACTATTCGCGTCGTGACGACACCGAGGACAGACCTATGAACCTGACACCCACCGAATCCGAAAGACTCACTCTCTTCACCGCCGCCGAGTTCGCACGGCGCAACCTCCGCGAGGGGATCCCGTTGAGCCACCCCGAGGCCGTCGCCTACCTCACCGACGAGGCGATGCTCATGGCCCGCTCCAACGTGTCGTTCCCGGAAGTCCGGGAGCGCGCCGGGCGGTTACTCACTCCCTCGCAGGTGGAACCCGGCGTGCCGAGCATGATCTCGTACATCATGCTCGAGCTCCCGACCCCGGCGGGCAGCAAACTGCTGACCATCTATTCGCCCATCGCCGAGATGTCCGACGGCCCCGTCCCCGGAGAAGTCATCGCGCTGAGCGAGGTGCAGATGGCGTTCGACCCCGCGGACCTCATCGAACTCAGGGTCGTCAATACCGGCGACCGCGACATCCAGGTTCGCAGCATGACCCACTTCTTCGAGGTCAACAAGGCCCTGTCGTTCGACCGGGCGGCCGCGTACGGGCACAAACTCGCGATCAACGCCGGCGGCGGCACGCGATTCGAACCGGGAATCCCCAAGGTCGTCACACTGACGCCGTTCGTCGGCGACCGCGTCATCCACGGTCAGGCGGGCCTTGTCAACGGCCACCTCGACGACTCCGACACCCGCGCGCAGGCGTTCGAGAAGGCCCGACTGCGCGGCTACATCCTGGAGGAATCATGACGATGGGTGGTGCCGGTATGACGCCGGCGTCCCGCGCACAGCTCTACGGCCCCACCGCCGGCGATCTGGTGCGACTCGGTGACACGTCGCTGCTCGCCGAGGTCGAGAAGGACTACACGCACCATGGATACGAGCTCACCGTCGGCGCAGGGAAAAACATGCGTGACGGAGAGGCGCTCTCCGCGACGGTCACCACCGATGACGGGGCGCTGGATGTCGTGATCCAGAACGCTCTGATCATCGACGCGGTGCAAGGCATCGTCAAAGCCGATATCGGCATCCGGAACGGTCGGATCGTCGGGGTCGGCAATGCGGGCAATCCGGCGACGATGCCGGGGGTCCACCCGGACCTCGTGTGCGGTCAGAACACCACGTCGATCTCGGCGCAGGGCTGCATCGTCACCGCCGGGGCGATCGAATCGCACGGACACATGTTCTCCGCCGAGCAGTCCGAACACGCTCTCGCCGGGGGGACGACCACCCTGATCGGCAGTTCCCCCGGGCCGGTGTTCGACGTCGGCTCCGGCACCGCCCACGTCATGGGCCGCTACCTGCAGGGGACCGAGAGTTCGCCGGTCAACTTCGGACTACTCGCACGCGGCGGCTCCGACCCCGCCGCGGTCGCACACGCCGTGAAAGCGGGCGCGGTCGCGGTGAAGGTCCACGAGGACTTCGGCGCGTCACCAGAGGTGATCCACGGCTCACTGGTCGCTGCGGACCGGCACGACTTCGCAGTGCACCTGCACACCGACTCGATCAACGAGTTCGGTTTCGCGGAGGACACGATGGCCGCGATAGGCGACCGCACGATCCACATGTATCACGTGGAGGGTGCGGGTGGCGGTCACGCCCCGGACATCCTGAGCGTGGTGTCGTACCCGAACGTCATCCCGGGTTCGACGAACCCGACCAACCCGTTCGCGTGGTCAGCGCTCGAGGAGGGTGTACCGATGACGCTCATCGGCCACCAGATGGATCCACGATCCGAGGCTGACGTCGCCTTCGCCGAAGGCCGGATCCGACCACAGACCATGTCCGCCGAGGACCTGCTGCACGACATCGGCGCCATCTCGATCTTCGGTTCCGACACCCAGGGCATGGGCCGTCTCGCGGAGAACGTGGCGAACTCGTGGCAACTGGCGAGCGTCATGCGGGAGTACCGCGGTCGTCTGCCCGAGGAGACGACCGCGCGCGGGGACAACGAACGGATCAAGCGCTACATCGCCAAGACCACCCTCAACCCGGCGATCGCGGTGGGCATCGACCAGCACGTCGGATCGGTGCAGGCGGGGCGGATGGCCGACCTCGTCCTGTGGCCTTTCGACTCGTTCGGTGTGAAGCCCGTGCAGGTGCTCAAGGCAGGGATGATCGTCTGGGCCAAGATGGGCGACGCCGCTGGCAGCCTGATGATGACGGAGCCGCAGATCCAACGCCCCATGTGGGGTGGCCGGGGGTCGGCGAAGAAGCATGTCAGCGCCGTCTTCGTCTCCGACATCGTCGCCCGGTCCGGATCGCTCGAGCCGTTCGGGCTCACCAAGGCGGTCCATCCCATCACGTCCACGCGCCACCTGCGCAAGAGCGACATGGTCTTCAACGACGCGCTCCCCGACGTGCGGGTTGATCCGCGCACCTTCGACGTGTCCGTGAACGGGGAGAAACTCAAGGTGCACTCGTTCGACGAGCGCCCTCTGACCAGGAAGTACATGCTGAGATGACAATTCGAGTGGAAAGTCCTGAGCTTCAGTCGACCCCAGGGAACGTGGCCGTGCCGGCTGTCCACGGGTCGCAACCGAACCCTGCTGCGCGAGTGGGGATAGGTGGTCCGGTGGGCTCGGGTAAAACCGCGCTGGTCGAGGTGCTGATCCCAGAGTTGGAGAGGATCGGCAAGTCCGTCTCCGTCATCACGAACGACCTGGTGACGGCCGAGGACGCGGAGCGGCTGCGACGTTCGGGCCTCATCGATGCCGACCGGGTACTCGCGGTGGAGGCCGGGGCGTGCCCGCACACGGTGATCCGCGAGGACCCGACCATGAACATGGAGGCCGCCGAGCAGCTCGATGAGGCCTTCCCCGGCACCGACGTCATCCTGCTCGAGAGCGGCGGGGACAACCTGGCCTCGACGTTCTCCGATGACCTCGTCGACTTCTGGGTGTTCGTGATCGATGTCTCCGGTGGTGGCGACATCCCCCGGAAACGCGGGCCCGGTGTCCTACGGGCGGACGTCCTCATCATCAATAAAGCCGACCTGGCACCGCACGTCGGCGTGGACCTCGAACTGATGGTCGCCGAGGCGCGCGAGGTACGGCAGGGCAGGCCGGTACTGGTCACCAACTGCTCGACCGGTGACGGTGTCGGCGAGTTCGCCAGAATGATCTGTGACGAGGTGCTCTTCTGAGCGCGCCGCCGGACGCGCCGTCTCTTGCGGGGTCAGCGCAGCCCCTCCCGGAGTCAAGGGCCGGCGCCTCCGACGATGTATCTGCTCGACAAGGGCCCCGCCATGGCACGCCGTCGCACTCCCTCGACATAGAGATCTCCGGTCAGGGAGGGCGCAACTTCCTCTCTCGGCGGAATTTCCGTTGGCCGTACGAGATTGGCATGCTCACCCACGGACACACCCGGGGGCTCGCGCACGATACGGCCTCACTCATTGTTCAGTCCGCGACCAGCGGCCTCATCTCGGGTGAGCGCCTGCGGCAGCGAATAGTGGTCCGCGACGGCGGCCGGGTGCGCCTAATCGGACAGGGCGCGATGCCCGTGCAGAAGGCGAAGTCCGGTCAGGGTTCGGCCGAGGACCTTTGCCTAGAGGTGGTGGCGGATTCCCGGTTGGAGTTCGTATCCGAACCCCGGCTGTTGTTCCCGGAATCTGAATTCACCCAGTTCACGAAGGTGTCGGTGGATTCCACCTCGTGCGTCATGCTGCTGGATGCCGTCGTGAGACACCCTGACCCGGGTTCGGTGACCTACCTCTCGGAGACGACGTTGGAGTTCGACGGTGAGGTCGCCGCGGTGGAGCGGATGGGCTTCGAGAGCGTGGGGGAACACCACTTCGGCGCATCCGCCCTCATCCTCGCGGTAGGCGAGGACGTGCCGGGACTCGACTGGAGAGCATGGCTGGACACTCACGGCTCGCCGTCGAGCTATGGTGCCGTCTCACCTCTCCGGCGGTGTCCCGGGACAAGCGTCCGCGTCGTGGCCGCCGACGGATGCCACCTAAGGCGGGCGGTCGATGAGGCGCTCTCGGTCCTCACGCAGGCCTGACCACTCACGGGGCGGAGTCACACCCCGTACAGCCGCGCCCAGTTCTCCCGCGTGGTGAGCTCGGCCTGCGCTGCACGCCACCGCTCCTGGGCGGCCGGGGCCTCCCGGACGAACCGGGCGAGCAGCGAGACCAGCCGCTTCTGCAGCTCGGCGGACCGCGCCGGGTCCACCTTGCGGTGGTGCACCCCGGTCTGCGAGGCGTCGGTCACGTACACCTCGTCGAACAGCGAGACGTGCCACCAGGCCGCGTCCTCGTAGGGGATCGCCACCACGCCGCGGCGCTGCCGGCCCAGCTTCTGCACGAGCAGCCGCTTGGCGAGCACCTGGTCCTCGCGGTCCTCCCGCGGGATCCCCACCTTGCGCCGGACACCGATCCCGGCGGGCAGGGCCTCCACCCCGAGCTTGGCGGTCTCCGGGTACCGCGCGCGCTCGGCGCGGATCGCGGCCAGCGCGGCCTGACCGCCGTCACCGACGCCGTGGGTGCCGTCGGGCCCGTCGAGGAACGCCTCGATGCCGCGCAGGCGGGTGGCGGCGAGCCCGTACTGCATGGCCGCCACCGCGCGCAGGACGCTCCGGGCGAGGTTCTTGGCCATGTCCTTCGGGTCGATCCCCTGCCGGACGGCGGCCGTGGTCAGCGAGTTGCGCAGGGAGAAGAACTGGCCGAAGTCGTCGCCGTCCTTCCAGTAGAAGTCCGCGTGCCACACCGCCGCGCCCTGCAGGGTGCACGTGGGCATCCCCGCCTGGCGGCAGCGCAGGCCGTACTCGATGTCGTCCCACTGGAAGAAGTACGGCATGGGGAGCCCGACCCGCTCCACGGCCTCGCCGGGGACGAGGCAGGACCACCACGCGTTGTACTCGGCGTCGATCCGCCGCTCCTGCCGACCCGCGACCACCGACTCGTCACGCAGGGCGAACTCGTCGGCGTCCAACCCGCCCCGGAGCTCGTCGAGCTGCGTCCGTTCGGCCGAGACCAGCAGATAGTCCGGGTTGAACAGGTAGAGCATCTGGGCACCCACGAGCATCGGCTCGCGGGTGACGGCGGCGAAGGCGAACAGCCGCAGCACCGTCTCGGGCTCCACGCGGACGTCGTCGTCCATGAGCAGCACGTCCACCGGCCCCGGGCCGTCCGGCTCGGTGGCCTCGTACAGTCCGCGGCTGAAGCCGCCGGCACCGCCGAGGTTGGGCTGGCGCAGGTAATGCAGCCGGTCGCCGAACTCCTCCGCCGCGTGCCGGAACGGATCGCGGGTCTCCACCAGATCGGTGCCCTGGTCCGTGACATAGAGGTCGTCGATCAGGTCCGCGACGAGGGGATCCGAGGCCAGCGAGTCGACCGTGGCCGCACAGTCATCCGCCCGGTTGAACGTGCAGATGGCGACGGCGGCGCGGCGGGCGGGCCTCGTCGTCGTCGTATTCCACTCCACCTCCGACACCGTCGCGGGTGCGTCGACGGCGTGCACCTCCAGCCACATCGCGCCACCGTCGGTGAACGCGTCCACCGGCACGTGCAACACCGCCATGCCGTCGCCGTGGTGGTGGACCACCTCCACCGTCCGCACGTGGGAGCCGATGTCCGAGGCGCGCACCAGCACGTCGACCTGCCCGGCTGTCTCCACCGACACCCGTACGGTCAGCTCCGTGACGACGGTCCAGCGCTGCCAGTAGGACGCCTCGAACCGGCCGAAGTAGGTGTTGGTGTCGACGATCGCGCCGGGCTCCAGGTGCAGCTCGGTGCGTGTGCGGCGCACCACGCCCCGCGTGATCCGCGAATACAGGTCGTCGTTGACCCACCGGCGCGGGCCGGAGAACAGGGTGCGCTGGAGCAGCAGATCGCGCTCGGGCCGGTCGGTCCCGGTGTCGGCGTCTGCGGTTGTCACGGTGGTGGCGTCCATGGGGCGATGCGCTCCTGGGAGTCGGTTAGGCGGTGCCGTCCAGGCTAGCCCCCGGGCCGGGGGGCGCCGCCTCGACGACCGGTGAGCCGGTGTTCGGGGGCTGCCCAGGCGGTGTCACCGGGGGGATGCCGGGTGGCGGGGGCAGCGGCTGGTGGTCCGCGGGCACCGGCAGGACCTCGTACAGACGGGCGCCCGGAGTGGCCTCCACCAGCCGCAGGTTCGGGTTGAGGTGCAGCCCGATGAACCCACCCGGCCGGCCCGGCCCGCCCACGGACTCCGTCCCGACGATCACCCAGCGCACGTCCCGGAGTTGCATCTCGCGGGTGACGGTCGGGTCGAAACCGTAGCGGTTGACCGAGGTGTACAGCGTCATGCGGTCGGCGCCGACCTGCGCGACCGGGTCGTCGGCGAGCGGTGCCCCGAACACCACCGGCACCCCGTGGAGCGAGTAGACCCAGGCGGTGCCGTCGAACGGGTCGTTCAGGGCCACCCCGCCGTCGTACCTCTCCCCCAGCGCGTCCAGCACGAGCCGCTCGTCGGCGGTGACCGCGGGCCCGTCGGCGTACCCCCAGGCGGTCAGGTCCCGCGCCATCACCGCGTGCCCGGAGGCGGTGAGCAGGGCCAGCGCCGCCGCCACGGCCACGCCGACCCGGGCCGCCGGCCGGCGCAGCGACCCGCGCGGAACCAGCGCCCGCACGCCGGCCCCGGCCAGCACCGCCGAGGGCAGGACGAGCAGCGACGCGAACCGGTAGAAGTCGTCCCACCAGAAGCCGGTGAACGTCCGCACCCAGTCGCCCTGCACGGCCGCGGCCAGGACGTACAGGGTCCCGTAGACGAGCAGCGCGGCGACGGGGGCGGCGAGCGGGCGACGCCGCCGCGGGTCGGCGACCGCCGTCGCCAGTCCCACGATCACCGCCACGGCCATGCCCACCGAGGCCACCGCCGTGGGACCGAGGTCGAGCACCGCGGCGACCGCCCGCGCCACACCCACCTCCCGTGGCCACGAGAACCCGGCGAGCGACTGGGTGGTCCCGGACGACACCATGCTCACCGACCACCCGACGTACGCCCCCGCGGGCACGGCGGCCAGGACGAACGCGCCCAGCACCGCCAGCCGCGGGCGCAGGCCGGGAGCGGCGGCCAGCCCGGCGAGGGCCTGCGCGGCGAGCGGGATCGCCGCGGCCAGTGCCACCGACGGGTGCACCGACCACGCCCCGGCCATCCCGGCGCCCAGGAGCAGCGCGTGCGCGGGCATCCGGGACCGACGGGCGGCGAGGTGCTCACCCAGCAGGAGCAGTCCGGGGATCACCGCGACGCCCAGCGCGAACGGCAGTACGGGTCCGCGCACCAGGGCGAGGTACGGGAACGTCCACGCCGACGCGGCGACCGCCGCGGCCGCCACCGCCGCGAGTCGGGACCCCCCGCAGAGGCGGGCCGCCAGGACCGCGACCCCCAGCACGAACACCACCCCGGTCGCCGCGGAGACGGCGCCCAGGGCCTCCGGCAGGCCGCCTCCGGGCAGCCCGACCAGCAGCGACGCGAACGCGTGATAGGTGTCCGGGTAGAAGAAGTGCGGGTTGGCGGGCTGGCTCACCGGCGCGAGGTCGGTCAGGCCGGCCCGCCCGGTCTCGGCGATGAACCGGGTGGCGCCGCCGTGGAAGATGGCGTCCCAGCCCTGCGGGATGGCGGTGAGACCGCGGGTGGCGACGAGGACGTGGGCGACCGGGACCATCGCGAGGACGACGACGACGAGGTCCGCCACCCCCGGGCCCGGCCCGCCGCGGCGGGGGTCGTCGTCGTACTCCCCCTCACCACGCCGCCACGTCCCCCGATCGGTGACCCGGGACGCGATACCCACGACGACGGCGCAGACCAGCGCGGCGAGCGCCGCCACCCCGGCCGAGACGATGCCCCAGCGCAGGTCCACGGCGGCGGTGACCGCGCTGCCGACCGCCACCACCGCGAGCGTCAGCGCCGGCCCGGCCGCCACCGCGTCCCGCCACCGGGTGCCGGCGGCCAGGCAGACCGCCGCCCCCGGCACCACCACCAGTGCCACCGCGGCGAGCAGGACGAGCGCGACCGTCACGGTGCTCAGCGCACCCGGAAGATCACGGTCCGTTGGACGATGAAGTTGGTGACCGTGGCGACACCCTGGGCGATGACGTAGGCCACGGTCGTGGCCCAGAACGGGCTCCAGTCCATACCGAGGAACCACGGTGTCAGCACCATGAACAGGCCCCACTGCACGCCGAACATCAGCGCGTAGAGGCCCATCGTGGCGATGAACCGGGCGCGCGACGGCTCGGCCTGGAACGTCCACCGGCGGTTGAAGGAGTAGGCGGTGAGCGTGCCGGCGACGAAGGACAGCGCCTTGGCCGTGCCGTAGTCCAGGCCGAGGACCCGGAGAAGCTGGAGGAGCCCGTAGTCGACGATCGCCGACAGCACGCCGGTGAGGAAGAACCGGACGACCTGCGTCTTCAGGTCGGTCGGGCGGGTCGGGTCGGACTCGTGGCGGGCCTCGAGGGGGTCCACGGCGCCCCGCAGGGAGTCGAGGACGGAGTCCTCCGGCGGGTCCGCCGGGCTGCCGTGGATGGGTCCGCCGCTGGATGTCGTCACGCGACCAGGGTAGATCGCCGGCCGAGGGCACAGCGTCACGCACTGCCGAGGGGGACACTGGAGGCGTGAACTCCCCCGACCCCGCCGCCCGCCGCCGCGTCCTGGTGGTGGACGACGAACCCCACATCCGCCGTGTCCTGCGCGGGTACCTGGAGGCGGACGGTTTCGCCGTCGACGAGGCCGGTACCGCGGCCCAGGCCCAGGAGCTGGTGGGCGCCGCGGACCTCGTCCTGCTCGACATCGGACTGCCCGACGGGAACGGCCTCGACCTGCTGCGCGACCTGCGGGCGGTGTCCCCGGTGTACGTGATCCTCGTGACCGCCCGCGCCGAGGAGGTCGACCGGCTGATCGGCCTCGAGGCCGGGGCCGACGACTACGTGGTCAAACCCTTCAGCCCCCGCGAGGTCACCGCCCGCGTCCGCGCCGTCCTGCGCCGGGCACGCGAGGCGGGTCCGGTGGTGGTCGCCACGCCGCCGCTCACCGTCGGTGCGCTGACCGTGGACGTCGGGGCACGTGAGGTCGCCGTCGACGGATCGGCGGTCCCGCTCACCCCGATCGAGTTCGATCTGCTGGCCACCATGACGGCCGCCCCGGGGCAGGTGTTCAGCCGCCGACAGCTCCTCGACGCGGTGTGGCAGGACGGGTACTTCGGGGACGAGCGGGTGGTCGACGTCCACGTGCGCGGGTTACGGCGGGCCCTCGGGGACGATCCGGCGGCACCCCGCTTCGTCGCCACCGTCCGGGGCGCGGGCTACAAGGTCCTCCGGCCGGCGGGTCACGGGGGTGCGCGATGATCCGGACCCTGCGCGGGCGATTGTTCCTCTCCCACCTCTCGGTGGCCGTGGTCGGTGTGATCGTGGTGCTGGTGGTGGTCCGGCTGACGGCTCCGATGCTCTTCGACGACTCGCTCCGGCCCGGCGGTCCCGGTGGGGTCGGTGGGGTCGGAAACCGCGGCGCCGGCCCGGGTCTGCGCTCGATCGTCGCCGACGCGGTCACTACGGCCACGGTGTGGGGGGCGGTCGCCGGCGTCGCGGTCGCGCTCCTCGCCGCCGGGATCGTGGGGAGCCGCATGCTCCGGTCGCTGGCGGAGGTGGGGGCCGCCACCACCGCGATAGCCGCCGGGGACTACACCCGCCGCATCACCCGTCCCCCCGAGCGGGAGATCGCGGCCCTCGCCGACGACGTGACGACACTCGCCCGCGCGATCGACCAGACCGAGTCCCGCCGGATGCGACTCATCTCGGAGGTCGCACACGAGATGCGCACGCCGCTCACCGTGATCGACGGGTACGTGGAGGGCATCGCCGACGGCGTATTCGACGTGGAGGAGTTGCGCCACGTCCGTGCCGAGAGCGCCCGGCTCCGGCGCCTGTCCGAGGACCTGTCGACGCTGTCTAAGGGCACCGAGGGCCGCCTCGAACTCGCGCCGACGGAGACCGACCTGGTCGAACTGGTGCGTCGTACCGCCGAGCGGCTCCGACCCCGGTTCACCCCGACCGGGGTCGAGCTGCGGCCGGACCTGCCGGACGGGGAGGTGCGCCTGACGGTCGACCCGGACCGCGTGGCGCAGGTCGTCGAGAACCTGCTGGTCAACGCACTGGCGGCCACCGAACGCGGCCGGGTGACGGTCTCGGTGCGCGGCACCTCCGGCGGGGCGGAGATCACCGTCGCCGACACCGGGATCGGCCTGGACGACGACTCGGCCGAGCGCGTCTTCGAGCGGTTCCATCGCGGGCCCGGCGGGCACGCCGGCGGATCCGGCCTCGGTCTGACCATCGGACGCCAACTGGCCCGGGCCCACGGGGGCGACCTCACAGTCGCCTCCCGGGGCCCGGGCCGGGGGTCCACCTTCGTGTTCAGCCTCGCTCGAACGCCGCCAGGTGCTTCTCCGACCCGTCCCTGAGGTGCTCGTACACCGCGTCCAGATCGGGTTGCTCGGTGGCCGCCATCGCGGCCTCGAGATCGGCGATGTCGCGCCGCTCGAGCTCCGCGCCCACCGCCAGCGCCTCGGACTTCGAGGTCAGGCCCCGCTCCAGCCAGTCGTCGTACAGCTCCTGGAGCTCCGGGTAGGCGTACACGCCCGGGGTGGAGCCGACCGACGGGTCGGACAGGTCGTGGTTCGCGAGCAGGGTCGCCGTGGCCTCGCCGTGCCGGGTCTCCGCAGCCGAGATGTTGTCGAACCGGCGGTCCGGCCACGCCTCGCCCAACGCCACGTACAGGTCGTGGGCGAGCCGCTCCTCCTCGCGCATCATCGACAGGATCTCGGCCTCCTCGGCCGACAACGTGCCGGCGGGCGCGGGGATCTCGAGCCCGTGGCCCTGCTGGTCTCGCTGGCCGTGCTGGCCGTGCTGGCCGTGCTGGCCGTGCTGGCCGTGCTCCTGCCTACCCGGGCCCTCTCCCTGGCGGCCCTGCCCGGGCGCGCCGACTCCCTGGGGCCCTCCGGTCTGTTCCTGTGTCGCCACCGTCGCGACCCGGGTGCCCTCCGTGGGCCCGTCGGACCCGGCCAGCGCATATCCGCCGACCCCCGCCACCGCCAACGCACCGACGGCCGCGACCGCGCCCATCGAGCGACGGATCGTCCTGTTCGAGTTCGCCATCATGATCCTCACCTCGTCCTGCCCCGCGGGGGGCCTCGTCTGCCGGTTCGTCCGACACCTCGATTCCACCGCCTCCGCATGAGGCACCCGAGAGGTCTCCGTAAGGATCACGTGAAGATCGTCACCCCCCTTGCGATCAGGTCTGCGACGTGCAATTCTTTCTCCACTGCGGGCACACAAGCCCGCTTCTGGTCGAACCGGGAACGGCACATCCGCCGACTGCGTTCGATTCCGCGGGAGCGATCCGTTCCGGCCACCCCATCTCACCCGGCGCCAACACCACCAGGTCCGCGCCATTCCCGGGTAGCCGTCGTCGCCTCCCCCCAACGCATCCGAGCAGCGCCCGGCGTCTCGTCACCAGTGGACGTGGCGGCTGTGCAGCTCGCTTCCCGACCAGGAGGAATCCCCATGTCGCAGTACCGAAACCCCGCCATGAACAACGCGCCGACCGCGTTCTCGTACACGCCGACCGGCCGGGCCATCCCGCCGTCCTCGCCGCTGCGGACGCCGAACCGTCGCCCGGTCTCGCCGTCGTACACGCCCACCGGTCGGGTCGTCCTGTCGACGCCGTCCACCCGCGGCTCCGCCTGAGCGCGAGCCCACCGCACCGCTCTCGCGCGTGGCGCCCATCGTCCGGCCCACCGGCCGACACGGGGCGTCGCGCGCGAGGCGTATACCGGCAGGCCTTCGGCCAGGTCAGGTCGACGTGAGCACCGGGATCCGCGTGTACACGCCCGCCAGCGACCTCGCGGCGCACAGGACGGTCCCGTCCGGTCGTACGACGGCGGCCGAGGCACCGCCTCGCGTGAGCCACCGGTGTAGGTCCGAACCGGCCGCGGGGCGGATCACACGGGCTCCTCGACGCTCGATCTCGGCCCTCTGGCCCGCAGTGGGCTCGACCACTGTCACCACCACCACTGCGCCCTCCGCGACATCGTCGAGGCGTCGGAGGTCCTCACCGACGGTGACGTTCGGGCACAGGCTCCCGGCGAGCCCGCCGCGCACGGGGGCCCGGTGTACGAGACGGGAGGCCGCAAGCGGCGGGGTGACACCCTCGATGATCTTCGATCCGATCGACGGGATCCGCACCGCGAGGGGGACGACCCGCCGCCGCACCGCGCCCCCGAGGTGCCCGCCGCTCGTCATCGCCCACCCCATCGCCACGGCCAGTCGCACCATCGCGCGGGCATGTGGTCTGCGCTCCTGCTCGAAGGAATCGAGGTGCGACGCGGAAAGGCCGCCCCGCAGTACCCCGGCGAGCTTCCAGGCCAGGTTGTCCGCGTCCCGAAATCCCGCCCCCAGTCCCTGGCCGATGAACGGCGGGGTGAGGTGCGCGGCGTCACCGAGCAGGAAGATCCTCCGGTCCCTCCACCGCAGCGCCACCCGGGCGCAGAAGGTGTATTCGGCCACCCGCACCACGTCCAGCTCGCCGGGGTCCGCGCTCTGGATCCAGGGAGCGAGGAGCGGATACAGGGCGGGCAAGTCACCGTACCGGCGTGCGCTCTCCCCCGGCAGCAATCGGAACTCCCAGCGGTACCTGGTCGGACCGATCCTCATGAAGGTCGCGGCCCGCTGCGGGTCACACACCTGGTGCACGCCGTCCCAGTGCCCGAGATCCCTGTCGGTGGCGATGTCCACGACCAGCCAACGCTGCTCCGGGCCCAGCTCCTCCATCCCGGTTCCGATCGACGATCGGACGACGCTGTTCGCCCCGTCACATCCGAGGACGTACGCGGCGTGGGCGGTCTCCCGCGTACCGGTGACCGAGTCCACCATGGTCACCCGGGCACCCTCCCGGGTGTTGGCGACATCGATGACCTCGACCCCGCCGCGGAACGTGCAATGTTCGCGGCGCGCGAGACCGGCACGCAGGAGTTTCTCGAGTTCCGGCTGGTCGAACAGGTTGGCCTGCGGGAAGCCGTGGACCCCCGCACCGGGGCTACGCGTGAACTGCGCGAGGACGGAACGGCCGGCGTCGACCAGACGCAGCCCGTGCGCCGGACGGGAGATGCGGGCGAAGTCGTCGGCCAACCCGAGCCTCGAGAGGATTCGACACACCTCGTCGTCGAGATGCACTGCCCGGGGCTGCGGGTACACATCCGACCATCGGTCCACGACCAGACAATCCACGCCGCGGTCCGCCAGTAGGATCGCGGTGGCCATCCCCACCGGGCCGGCGCCCACCACCACCACGGAGTGGCGTGTCACCGTCATGGACCGACCCCGGCCCTCACCGGGCATACCTCACCCGAGTGCGCTGGATGCCCAGGTCCAGGGCGCCGTCGTCGGTGGCGATCGAGAGTTCCATGACGTCCCCGTCCTTCAGATAGGCGGGGTTCTTCGCCTGCCCCCTGAAGAAGCTCTTCCACTTGAGCGCCGGCGGCAGCAGCGCACCGATCTTCTCGATCAGCTTGGGTGGGGCCTTGAGGGCGGTCCCACCGGGAGTCCCGGTCAGGACCAGGTCCCCCGCGTCGAGCCGTTGGAAACCCGCCAACGTCCGCAGCGCCTCGACCGGCCCGTAGATCATGTCCCCGCCCACCTTCCGGTCCTGGCGGATCTCGCCGTTAACCCGCAGCGTCAAGCGGAGATCGTCGAAGCGGGCGAACTCTGCGGCGTCCAGGAGGACGAGGACGGGGCCGACGGGGGTGAACGTCGGGTACGACTTGGCCTCGTAGAACTGGGTCTTGGGCAGTTGCACGTCACGGGCGGAGACGTCGTTCGTGATGACGAGCCCGGCGACGACCTCCGGCAGCGTGGTTTCGTCGACCTCGGTGCCCACCCGCAGCGGCGATCCCACGACCAAGCCGATCTCGACCTCGTAGTCGAGGAGTGTGACGTGCCCCGGCCTGATCACGTCGTCGAACGGGCCGCTGATCGACCCGGAGGACTTGCGGAAGAAGGTCAGCGGAACGGTGTGGGGGTCCATCCCGGAGTCCTTGACATGGGTGGCGTAATTGGTCATCTGCGCGACCACCCGGCACGGCGCGGTCACAGGGGAGACGAGGTCGAGGTCATCGACCGGCACACGCTCGCCGGGCCCCGCGGCCTCGGCTGCGACGATCGCCGCCCGGTCGCCGAGGAGCTCCCCCGTGGTGGTGGCGGCGGTGTCGATCCTCGCGGCACCGTCGAGATTCTGGACCCACCAGGCGTCGGCGGTGCGAAGGACGGAGATACTCATGTGGAGGCAACTTTCAGTAGGCCGCGAAGGCGTTGGAGATCGAATTCGGTGTCGCCTCGCAGCGACGAGGCCATGGCGCGTAGCTCACGCAAGGACTCCTTCCCCGGTGCGATGCCGAGGAAGTCCGGGGTTGCCGGCGGACCCCACTGCGCCAGGCCCGAGGCGGTCATCGGAGCCCAGCCGGGCTCAAGGGTGGAGTCGAACAAGTCGCCGTCGGCGTAGTGCTCGACGAGGAAGCCGTCTGGATCGCGCCAGTAGTCGAAGATCTGACTGCCCTGGATGTGGCGGCCGATACCCCACGACCGTCGATAACCCCGGTCCAGCAGGAACTCGCCGCCCGCGGCGATCGCGTCGAGGTCGCAGACCTGGAACGCCGAGTGCACGTAGCGGTCCCGGGGCCCGAGCGTGAGGGCGAGGGTGTGGTGGTCGGAGGGGACCGGCCCCAGGTCGCAGCGCATAAAGCTCATGACGGGGCCCCGCTCGCGCTGCCCCTCGTAGTAGAGGAAGTCACTGACGATGAGGCCGAGGTGCTGCAGATACCAGTTGAGGCTGTCGAGATAGTGGGCGCTCTGGAGCACCACGTGTCCGACTCTCTCGATCCGCGCCGGTTCGCGCGGCGGGCGCTGGGTGGAGTTGATGCGGGCGATCCGCGGCCCGGCGTTGACCACCTGCGGTTGCTACGGGGTCAGCGCCGCAGCTTCGTGGGCGTCGGAGACCACCCGGACCAGGCTTCCCCCGGGATCGGTGAGGTCCACGGTAACCCCGCCGATGCTCTCGGGGAGCGCGGTGACCGTGCGGTCGGTGGCGTCGGCCAACCGGAGGACGTCCCGGCGCTCCGCGGCCGCGAAGGCGGCACCCACGAAGCGAGAGCGGGGACCTCGGCGGATGATGACGCAGGCCGCTCCGGGGTCCGTCCCGCGCAGATGAAGTTCGGTCGAGGTGACCCTCACCGTGGAGAACCCGAAGGCCCGCGCGAAGTTCTCGGCCCGATCCAGATCGGGTTTCTCGAACTCCAGCCAGGCCAGCGACTGCACCTTGATCACCGGATCCACGGCACGACCGGGGTGTTCACCACGCAGTGCGCCCTGCTCGGAGTGCAGGTGCGCGTGCGGGTCGGACTGTTGGCCCATCCTGGCCTCCTCGATCTGCGACTGACGATATCGTCACTCATGACGCAATCATCAGTCAATGGTTCTGACGATATCGTCAGAAATGCACCGGATTGCTAGGTTCGACACAGAGTTCGTCCACGAAGGAGGCAACGCGACCCATGGTCGACACCGGAACCCGCGAGGACCACCTCCGACGCCGCAAGGCGCGTACCCGCGCCGCGCTCGTGGATGCCGCTCAGTCTTTCCTCGCCCAGGGGCGCACGGCGGTGCCGGTTCTCGAGATCACCCAGGCCGCCGACGTGGGCATGGGCTCGTTCTACAACCACTTCGAGAGCAAGGAACACCTGTTCCGGGCCGCCGTGGACGAGGCTCTCGAGGCGCACGGGGAGATGCTCGACGAGCTCACTACCGGTTCGGACGACCCGGCAGAGGTGTTCGCCCGATCGTTTCGGATCACCGGCCGCCTCCACCGGATTCATCCGGAACTCTCGAGGGTCATCCTCTCCGAAGGCGCGTCACTCATCTCCTCCGAGTTCGGACTGGCGCCCCGCGCCCGCCGCGACCTCGGGGCCGCGGCCGCGGCGGGGCGCTTCACGTTCCATGATCAGGACCTCGCGCTGGCGCTGGTCGCCGGTGCGACCATCGGCCTCGCCCAGCTGCTGCACGACCAGCCCGGTCGGAACGATGCCGACGCGACCGATCGGATCACCGAAGACCTCCTCCGCACCTTCGGTCTGGCCTCCGGCGAGGCCCGCCGCCTCTGCGGACTTCCTCTCCCCGACATCGGCGGGGTGCCACTCACGCAGGCAGGCCCGGACTAACTGGGGCCGCCTGCCCGTTGGGGCGGACCACCCCGGCCGCGAGGAGGGTGCGTCGACCATCTGGTGGCCGTGTCCGAGGGGCGCGATAACGTACGCCCATGAGGTCGCGGCGTCCCCTCCGTCCCGGCCGCGCAGTCGTCGCGGCAATAATGTCTCTGGCCTGCGTTGTCGCCGGACAGTCTCCGGCGGCGGCCATGTCCGACCCGGCGGCGGGATCCTCGGCCGTCGGGTTACCGGATCCGATGGCCGCGTTCCGACCTGCCCCGCCGCACGAGCGAACGCCGGAGCGGTATCTGCCCAGCCCGTCGCCGGACCCGTGGTACTCCTCCCCGCCCGTCGTCGATCCCGCCACCGCCCCCGGCACGATCCTCGACTCGCGTCCGGTGACCATCCCCCCGCACAACATGCGCAACTTCGGCCGGGGCTGGCAGGTGCTGGTCCAGAGCACCGACTCCCACGACCGACCGCAGCAGATCGTCTCCACTGTCATCGAGCCGGCCACTCCGTGGACCGGGCCCGGCACGCGGCCGCTCGTGTCGTTCAACGTCACGATCGACTCCCTCGGCCTGACGTGCATGCCGTCGCACGTACTGCCGCACGAGTTCAACCTCGAGCTGCCGCCGTTCCTCCAGATCCTGGCCGACCGCGGATACGGCCTGGTCGTCACGGACTTCCAGGGCCCGAAGGCCGCGTACGCCGCGGGCCGGGCCAACGGCCGGGCCGTCCTCGATGGGATCCGCGCGGCCCGGGCCTTCGTCCCGCCGGGCTACCCCGGCCCGCTGTTCGCCGACTCGCGGGTCGTGCAGGTCGGATACTCCGGTGGCGGAATCGCGACCGGGTGGGCCGCCCAACTGCAACCCGTCTACGCCCCCGAACTGACCGGCGTCCTGGTAGGGTCGTCGGTGGGCGGCGTCCCCGCCGACTATTCGGAACTGTTCGACACCCTGGACGGGACCCTCGGATCGGGCCTGTTCCTCGCCGCGATCCTCGGCCTCGCCCGCGAGTACCCGGAGCTGTACCCGCTGCTCAACGACACCGGCGACGTCCTGGCACACCTCTCGCGGGATTCCTGCGCCGCCGCCAATACCGCAGCCGGCATCTTCCACACTCCACTGCCCATGCTCACCGACGTCGACCCGCGGACCGATCCGACCGTGCTCCGGGTGCTCGGACGCAACCGCCTCGGCACCGCCGACCCCGAGTACGGCGCGGACCCCCGCGAGGTGCCGACCGGGCCCGTGCAGGTCTGGCACGGCGATGCGGTCGTCCCGATCGGTCCCGGCCCGGGCTCGGAGCAGGGGCCCGGTGACCTGTTCATCCCGGAGTGGACCGCCCGACGGTTGGCCGACGAGTGGTGTGCGGCCGGCGCGGACGTCGAGTACACGCCCGTGGCCGGCGAACACATCACGGCCGCCTATACCGCGGTGGGCCCGGTTCTGGACTGGGTGGACGACCGCGCCCGCGGGGTCCCCTTCACCGCCGGCTGCGCCTGACACGACCAGCGCCGCCGCTACTCGGCCTCACCCGGCCCTCGACCCGCGCCGGCCGGTCGCGTTTCTCGTGCTGGCCCTGGCCGGTTCCAATATCGAGCACCGCGCCAGCGCATCGCCCTCCGGTGGCGCTGCTTTCTGACCTGCGCTGCCTCTAAGTACAGAAATACCCCAGTTGCGCTGCTGGAATGGTCCACAGCGGCAGCGCAGGTCAAAGAGGCAGCGTGAGTGCAGCCAACTGCGCTGGCCGAATGCTCATCCACGCAGTCGGCGAGCGCCGGAGGGCGCCGGCAGCGCGTCGCGGCGTCACGTCGGGCCCGTCGCGGGGTAGGCCGGCCGCCGGTGAGCGGTACCCTCGACCGTGTGAGCACCGCGCAGAACAACACCCCGGCCCCGTCCTCGCTCGACACCGAACTCAAGCGTCTCACCGGCTGGGGCCGTACCGCCCCGGCGATGAGCCACGTGCTCACGCCACGCTCGGTGGACGAGATCTCCGCGGCGGTGGCGACCGTCAACGACTCCAACGCCTCCTCTCCCGCGCACCTGCAGCGCGGCGTGGTGGCGCGTGGACTCGGTCGCTCGTACGGCGACAGTGCCCAGAACTCCGGTGGCCTCGTGCTGGACATGAGTCGCTTCAACCGAATCCACGAGCTCAACGCCGAGAAGGCGCTGGCCGTGGTGGACGCGGGAGTGAACCTCGACCAGCTCATGCGCGCGGCCCTGCCGTTCGGCCTGTGGGTTCCGGTGCTCCCGGGCACCCGACAGGTCACGGTCGGCGGCGCGATCGGTCATGACATCCACGGTAAGAACCACCATTCGGCCGGGTCCTTCGGCAACCACGTCACCCGCATGGAACTGCTCGTCGCCGACGGCCGGGTGCTGACCCTGGAGCCGAGCGGTACCGCCGACGACCCGGAGGGCACCCTGTTCTGGGCCACGGTCGGCGGCAACGGCCTGACCGGCGTGATCCTCAAGGCGTGGATCGCCATGACCCGCACCGAGACCGCCTTCTTCCTGGCCGATTCCGATCAGACCGGGTCGCTCGACGAGACGATCGCCCTGCACACCGACGGTTCCGAGTCGAAGTACACCTACTCCTCGGCCTGGTTCGACGCCATCAGCGCGCCGCCGAAGCTCGGCCGGGCCGCCGTGTCCCGCGGGTCGCTGGCCACCCTCGCCGAGCTCGAGGAATACGCGCCCAAGCTGGCGAAGAACCCCCTGGCGATGGACGCCAAGCCGCTCATCACCTTCCCGGACGTCTTCCCCAACGGGCTCGCGAACAAGTACACCTTCGGCCCCATCGGCGAGGTGTACTACCGGCTCGGGGTCACGTCCCGGAACCAGATCAAGACACTGCCGGCGTTCTACCACATGCTCGACCTGTTCTCCGAGTGGAACCGGGCCTACGGGTCCAAGGGATTCCTGCAGTACCAGTTCATCGTCCCGCCCGGCGAGGTCGAGGGTTTCAAGGAGATCATCGGCGACATCCAGCGCTCGGGGCACTACTCGTTCCTCAACGTCTTCAAGCTCTTCGGGCCGGGAAACGAGGCACCGCTGTCCTTCCCCATGGAGGGATGGAACGTCTGCGTGGACTTCCCGATCAACAGCCGTCTCAACACGTTCGTCAACGAACTCGACGCCAAGGTCATGTCGATGGGCGGCCGCCTGTACACGGCCAAGGACTCCCGCGTCCCGGCCGAGCGCTTCCACGCGATGTACCCCCGGATCGATTCGTGGATCGCCACCCGCCGGGGGATCGACCCGAACGGCGTGTTCGTCTCCGACATGGGGCGTCGCCTCGAGCTGATCTGACGGTCGACCGGGGCGGGGCCTCCCAGCCGCCGCCGCCCGGCTCCACGGCCGCGACGCGCCTCTGCCGGGGGACCTCCGGCGGGGGCTACACACGACCCCGGCCCGGCGTCACACTGGAGGATGTCCTCGGACCACGAGCGTCTACCGAGGCGTCCGAAATGGAGCCCGCCATGATCCTCCGCGCCGCTGTCGCCGCATTCGCCCTGATCGTGACCACCCCGCCCTCGGCGGTGTGGGAACGGTCCCCGGGCAGACCGGCCCCGTCACCCACCTCGGTACGCCCACGGCCACGCGCACCGCGCCGAGCCGGGCCCGGACGACCTCGATTCATCTGATCCGGGCGGCCGGGGGCCGGCCGGACCGGGCCACCGCGCAGCGGCGCACACCGCCTCGCGCCCGTCCCGATCCACCCGCCACCCGTGAGGGGCGCAGCAGCGTCGGACCCCCTCGGTAGACTCCTGCCCATGATCAATGCCGTCGGCGTCCCCCAGACCCTGCTCCTCCTCGGTGGTACCTCCGAGATCGGCCTGGCCATCTGCGCCGAGTACCTCCAGCAGGGCCCGATGCGCGTGACCCTCGCCTGCCTGCCCGGAGACCCGGGGGTCGACGACGCGCGCGCGGAGATGACCGCCGCCGGTGCGAGCGCGGTGGAGGTGGTCGACTTCGACGCCGCCGCGACCGAGTCCCACCCGGCCGCGTTCGAGCAGATCTTCGCCGGCGGGGACGTGGACGTGGCGATCGTCGCGTTCGGCCTGCTGGGTGAGAACGAGGAACTCTGGTCCGACCAGCGCAAGGCCGTCCAGATCGCCCAGATCAACTACACCGGCGCGGTCTCGGTGGGCGTGTTGCTCGCCGAACGGATGAAGTCGCAGGGTTACGGCCGGATCATCGCCATGAGTTCGGCCGCGGGTCTCCGTGCCCGCCGCTCCAACTTCGTCTACGGCTCCACCAAGGCGGGGCTGGACTCCTTCTACACCGGCCTCGGGTACGCGCTGGCCGAGCACGGGGTGGACGTCCTGGTCATCCGGCCCGGCCAGGTCCGCACGCGCATGTCGGCGCACGTCAAGGAGGCGCCGCTGACCATCAACAAGGACGAGGTCGCCCGCATCGCGGTGAAGAACGCCGGAGCCGGTAAGGGCGCGGTCTTCGCACCGGCCGCGTTCGGCGGGGTCATGGCCGTGCTCACGCACGTCCCCCGCCCCATCTTCCGCAAGCTCCCCTTCTAGGGATGCCGGTGGCGCTCCGGGGGCTCGGCCTGGCCGGCGCGGCGACGCTGCTGGCCGCCGTCGTCACCGCGGTCGTCCTCGTCGGGTTCTCCCTCGTCTCCTTCCCCGCCTACGGCAACTCCAACGTCCTGCGGGCGCTGACGGTCGTCGGTCAGGTCGCTGCCCTCGCGCTGGTGGTGCTGGGGATCCTGTCCGCACGCGCAGGCGAGCGGCCGGGGGGTCGGCCCGCGCTGGTCCGTCTGGGCAAGCTCGCGGCCCCCACCGGCTCGGCGTTGCTGGTCGCCGCCACGCTGGGGATCCCGCTCGCCGCATCGCGGTTGTACCTGCACGGCGTGAGCGTGGACCAGGAGTTCCGCACCCAGTTCCTCGGTCGCTCGGCGACCTCGCTCGGCCTGCCCGACATGGCGTACGCCGACCTGCCCTCGTTCTACCCGTCCGGCTGGTTCTGGCTGGGCGGGCGGTTCGCC
Organism: Dietzia sp. KRD202; assembly: GCF_017168155.1. Taxonomy (NCBI): domain Bacteria; kingdom Bacillati; phylum Actinomycetota; class Actinomycetes; order Mycobacteriales; family Dietziaceae; genus Dietzia; species Dietzia sp. KRD202. Next base: position 102,369 of record NZ_JABFAN010000017.1, read on the forward strand.
AACCTCGTCGGCCTCGAGGGCTGGGCGGCGTACAAGCCGTGGTCCATCCTCTCGCTCGCGATCGCCGCGGCGCTGGTCACCGTGCTGTGGACCCGCCTGTTGCGCACCGACCTCGGGGCGGCGGTGGGACTGGCCTCGACCTCGATCATGCTCGCCTACGGCAGCCCCGAGCCCTACGGCGCGATCGTGGCGCTGTTCCTCCCGCCTGTGCTCATCCTCGCGTGGCACGCCGTCAACCCCACGGCGCGGCACGCCGGTCGCGGTGCGGCCGTGGCCACCACCCTGTTCCTGGGCGTCTCGGCCAGCATGTACACGCTCTACACGGGCCTGGCGGCGGGCACCGTCGTGCTCATGGCGCTGGTCGCGACCGTCGGCGCCGCGGTCGCGCATCGCCGTGCCGGCTGCGGGCCCTTCCCGCTCTGGCTGCCCGCGGCCCGGCTCGCGGCGATCGGGTTCGGCTCCATCGCGATCGCGCTCATCGTGTGGGCGCCCTATCTGCTCGCCGCCCTCCGCGGAACCCCGGCCGACTCCGGGACGGCGATGCACTACCTACCCGACGCCGGCGCCCGCCTGCCGCTGCCCATGACCGCCGGCGGCCTCACGGGCTGGGTGTGCCTGGCCGGTCTGGTCTGGATCGTCGCCCGAGCGTGGACCTCGCGCCGCGCTCAGGCGCTGGGCCTGGGCGTGGTGGCCGTCTACCTCTGGTGCCTGGCCTCGATGGCGATCACCGTCCTGGGCACCACCATGCTGGGTTTCCGCCTCGAACCGGTGCTCATCGGACTGCTCGTGGTGGCGGGCGTCTTCGCGATCGCCGATGTCGCCGGCCTCGCCGTGCGCCTCGCCGGGCGCCAGAACGGCACCGACCGGCCCGCTGCGGAGGCGGCCGACCGGCGTCGCCGGGCCACCGCGGTGGTGGGGGTCCTGGCCTCACTGGCCGCACTCGCCCACGCACAGGGCATCCCCGATCACCTGCACGAGGAGATCCGGCTGGCCTACACCGACACCGACGGTCACGGAGAGCGGGCGGACCGCTACCCGCCCGGACCCGAGTCCCACTACGCCGAGGTCGACGAGACCATCCGGGAGGCGTTCCCCGGCCGGAGGCGGACCGACCTCGTCGTCGTCAGCACCGCCGATGCCTTCCTCGCCTACCACCCGTACCTGGCCTACCAGGCCGTCACCTCCCACTACGCCAACCCCCTGGGGCGGTACGCCGACCGCAACGAGGCCATGCTCCGGTGGGAGGACGCCACCAGCGGCGCCGAGCTGCGCGCCATGATGGACCAGACCCCGTGGCGCGGCCCCGACGCGATCGTCGCCCGCCCGTCGGGCGACGGATATGCACTGCGCCTGGCCGAGGACACCTACCCCAACGACCCCAACGTGCGACGGTTCGGCGTCACCATCCCCGCCGAGGCCGTGGAGGGTCCCCACTTCGAGGTCCACGACGTGGGACCGTTCGCCGTGATCGTGGTGCGGTGATCAGGCGGTGACGATGCGGGGAGCGGGTGACGGCCGCGGGTCCGGTGACGGCCCGGGAGCAGGGACCGTGCCGGGGGGCGACGACGACGAGGTGCGCGTCACCGACCGTGAGCGTCCCCTCGGACTGCACCCCTACCCCGGAATGGACCGCCACCGCCGGTGGGCGATCATCACCGGGTTCCTCGGTGCGTTCCTCGCCGTCCTCGCCGGGTTACTGCCGGTCGACCAGGACACCACCCGTGTGCAGTGGACGGCCGGGCCCGACTACGCCCCGGTCACCGCGCCCCTCGTCTCCGGGCGGCCGCTCGACCTGACGATCACCGCCCCCTGCGCGCCGCTGTCACAGGTACCGGAGAACACGATCGTGTTCTCCACCCTCCCGCAGGACGCCCCCGGGCGGATCTCCGACGGGCTGGTCGTCCAACGCGTCCGCGACGCCGCGGGCGATCCCGTCATCGAGGTCGCGGTCCGCAACATCACGCTGCTGTCCGTGCCGTTGTCGACCCTGCGCGACCCCGCGTGCGAGACGCTGCACGTGCGCGCCGAGACCGGGATCCTCACCGCAGAGTTCACCGGCCTCGAACGGGACCCCGACGACGCCGACGACGCCGTGCGCGCCGCCGTGCCCGGAAGCATGCGGCCGCAGGTCACCGGCGTCTTCACCGACCTCACGGCCGCGACCGCACCCGACGGGCTCGGTGAGTCGACGGTGGAGGTGACCGTCGACTCCCGCTACTCGTCCAGCCCCACGCTGCTCAAGCTGGTGCTGATGGTGATCGGCGTCCTGGCCACCCTCGCGTCCGTGGTGTTCCTGCACCGCCTCGACGGCATCGACGGCCGCTCGGGTCGACGGTTCGTGCCCCGGTCCTGGTCGCGACTGTCCGGGGTCGACGGCGTGGTGATCGGCGTCCTGGGTTTCTGGCACCTCGTGGGCGCCAACACCTCCGACGACGGCTACCTGCTGACCATGGCCCGCTCCGCCGGGCCCAGCGGATACATGGCCAACTACTACCGCTGGCTCGGCTCCCCCGAGTCCCCGGTGGGGTGGTACTACGAGATCCTGCGGGTGTTCGCCGAGGTGTCCACGGCCAGTCCCTGGATGCGCCTGCCCACCCTGGTGTGCGGCATCCTCGCGTGGCTCATCATCAGTCGGGAGGTCGTGCCCCGGTTGGGTCGACTCGCGCGCACCTGGCGCGGCCCGCGCTGGACGGGGGCCGCCCTGTTCCTCGCGTTCTGGATGGCGTTCAACAACGGGCTGCGGCCCGAGCCCGTGATCGCGCTGGGCGCCCTGCTCACCTGGTCGCTGGTGGAGCGGTCCATCGCCACCCGCCGCCTCGTGCCGGGCGTCGCGGCGATCGGTGTGGCCGCGTTCTCCCTCGGTGCCGGCCCGACCGGGCTGATGTGCGTGGCGGCGCTGGCCGCCGGCGCACGCGAGTTCGTCCGCATGGTGCGCCGCCGCGCGCAGGTGGTCGGATGGGCGGCGATCCTCGGACCCGTGCTGGCGGTGGGCCTCGCACTGCTCTACACCGTGTTCGCCGACCAGACCCTGGCCGCGGTCCTCGAGGCCACCCGCATCCGCACCGAGCTCGGTCCGAGTCTGCCCTGGTACGGGGAGAAGGAACGCTGGGAGGCACTGTTCGGGGTCTCCGCCGACGGCGGGGTCGCCCGGCGCTTCCCCGTCCTGCTCATGCTCATGTGCCTCGTGCTCGTCTCGGCCGTGATGCTGCGGCGTGGGCGGATCCCCGGCGCCGCCGCGGGGCCGTCCCGCCGGCTGATCGGCGTGATCGCGGGATCGTTGCTGTTCCTGGTGTTCACGCCCACCAAATGGACCCACCACTTCGGGGTGTTCGCCGGACTGGCCGGAGCCTTGGCGGTGCTGGCCGTGATCGCGCTGCGCTCCTCGACGGTGTCGCTGAGCCGGAACCGCTGGCTGGTGTGGGCGGCGCTGTGCCTCGTCGTCGGACTCTCCACCGCCACCGACAACACCTGGTGGTACGTCTCCGACTACGGCATCCCCTTCTCGGACTCCTTCCCCGCCATCGGCGGGGTGCAGATCCAGTACGTCGCGTTCGTCGGCGGATTCGTGTGCCTGCTCATCGCCGGGCTCATCCACTCCGGGATCCTGCCCGACGACCCCGGCGCCGCCCTCCGCGTCCGCATCAGACAGGCGGTGCCCTTCCTGCGCACGCACGCCGACACCCCCGCGTCGCGACGGCGGGACGGCGGCTCCGGGGACACTGCCCGCCCGCGCCGCCACGCCGGGATCGGCGGCGCCCCGCTGACGGTCGTCGCGTTCTCCGTGGTGATCTTCGAACTGTCCTCCGCGATCATCGCCGTGTTCGCCCAGACCCCGGCCTACACGGTCGGGCGCGGCAACATGCGCGCCCTGGCCGGCGAACCCTGCGCGCTGGCCGACTCGGTACTGGTCGAGGAGGACTCCAACGACGGCCTGCTCGGCGCCATCGGGGCCGGGCCGGAGATCTCCCTCGGGGCCGGCGTGGTCAACGGCTTCGCCCCCAACGGCCTGCCGGACTCCATCACCGTCGACAGCACCGAGGCCTCCGGCTCCCTGGCGACGTCCGAGACCGGCGAGCGCGACCCCGGCGACGGCGTGGACGCCGGCACCACCGGTGGCCGCGGCGCCGTGACCGTCAACGGCTCCACCGTGGCCCTGCCCTTCGGCCTCGACCCGGACACCACTCCCGTCCTCGGTTCGTACCGGCGCGGGCCGCAGGTCGCCGCCGAACTCACCAGCGCCTGGTACCAACTGCCCGCCCGCAGCCCCAACCGGCCACTACTCGTCATGGCCGCCGCCGGACGGATCGGGAGCGGCGACCTACGGATCGAGTACGGACGCCCCGGGCGGGTCGGCCCCGCCGGACCCACCGATTTCGAGGTCATGGGGTCCATGTCCCCCATCGACATCGGGCCGGCCCCCGCCTGGCGCAACCTGCGCATCCCGCTCGAGTCGATCCCCGCCGAGGCCGAGGTCGTCCGCGTGGTCGCCGCCGACGGCAACCTCGATCCCGACCAGTGGCTCGCTGTGACCCCACCACGGAACCCGCGCCTGCGCACCCTCGACGAGGTCGTCGGCCACACCGACCCGGTGCTCGTCGACTGGGTGGTGGCACTGGCGTTCCCGTGCCAGCGACCGTTCGCGCACAACGGTGGCGTGGCGGAGATCCCCCGATACCGCATCCTCGCCGACCGGGAATCCTCCTCCGCCGCGAACTGGTGGCAGAGCGCCGGCGGCGGCGGACCCCTGCTGTGGACCACCCAGACGGTCGAGGCGATCACGGTCCCCACCTACCTCGACCACGACTGGTCGAGGGACTGGGGTTCGCTCCAGCGGTTCGAACCTCTGGACCCGCAGGCGAGTCCGGCCGAACTGGTCCGCGGCAGCGAGTTGCGGTGGGGCTGGACCACGCCGGGTCCGATGAAGTGATCGTCGCCTAGAATCGGTCGTCGTGTCAGACTCCTCGCCGGCCCCGTCCCCGGAAACCGCCCCGGCCACCGGCCCGGTGGCCGGCTCGGTCGCCGCCGACTCCCGCGTCAAGCGACTCCGTCTCATCTCGATAGTCAGCGGGCTCCTGGGGACCCTGTGCTTCCTCTCCCTGCCGTTCCTGCCGGTCGAGCAGACGACCTCGACCGTGCAGTGGCCGCAGAACGGGTCCGTCGACTCGGTCACCGCCCCGCTCATGGCGCACTCGCCGCAGCGGTTCACCGCCACCGCACCGTGCACCCTGGTCGCGGATCTCCCGGAGGACGGGGGCATCCTGCTGGCCACCGCACCCGCCGGCGGCGAGGAGGCCGGCGACCGCGCACTGTTCGTGCGCGCCTCCGCCGAGACGGTCGACGTGATCTCGCGCAACCGGGTGATCGTCTCCGCACCGCGAGACCGCGTGGAGGCCGGCGACTGCACCCGGCTCAGCGTGGTCGCGGCCCCCACCTACGTGGAGGCGGCGTTCGAGGGGATGGACGATCCCGCGGCCACCCGCAGGGTGGACGCCGAGGACCTGCGCCCGATGGTGGTGGGCGTCTACACCGACCTGCCCTCGGACACAGCCGTGCCCGACGGTCTCGGCGCCACCGTGGAGGTCGACTCCCGGTTCACCACCGACCCCACCGCCCTCAAGTGGGCCGCCATCGTGATCGGCCTGCTGGCCACCGCGGTCGCCCTGTGGGCCCTGCACGCACTCGACCAGACCGACGGCCGGCGCGCCCGCCGCTTCCTGCCGCGCGGCTGGTTCAAGATCCGGCCGCCCGACGTCGTCGTGATCGGCACACTCGGCATCTGGCACTTCATCGGCGGCAACACCTCCGACGACGGCTACATCCTCACGATGGCCCGCGCCGCCGACCCGGCCGGGTACATGGCCAACTACTACCGCTGGTACGGGGTCCCCGAGTCGCCCTTCGGCTCCCCCTACTACGACCTGCTCACGCTGTTCGCACAGGTCTCCACCGCCAGCCCGTGGATGCGCCTGCCCGCGCTCGTCGCGGCCATCCTCTGCTGGCTGGTCATCAGCCGCGAGGTCCTGCCACGCCTCGGCCGGGCCGCCCGCACCACCCCGGTGGTGCTCTGGAGCGCCGCCGCCGTGTTCCTCGCGTTCTGGATGGCGTTCAACAACGGCCTGCGGCCCGAGCCCGTCATCGCGCTGGGGGCCCTGCTCACCTGGGTCTCCGTCGAACGGGCGATAGCCACGCGCCGGATGCTCCCGTTCGCGATCGCGGTGATCATCGCCTCGTTCTCACTGGCCACCGGCCCCACCGGCCTCATGGCCGTCGCCGCCCTCATCATGGGGCTGCGGGCGGTCGTCCGCACCGTGGTCGTGCGCGGCCGCCGGATCGGCTCGTACCTCGCCCTGATCGCCCCGGTGCTGGCCTCCGGCACCATGGTGCTCATCGTCGTCTTCGGCGTCCAGAACCTCGCCGCCGTCCTCGAGGCCATCCGCGTCCGCGGCGAGATCGGCCCCAACCTCAACTGGTTCGAGGAATTCGTCCGCTACTACTACCTGATGATCCCCACGGTGGACGGGTCCCTCGCCCGCCGCCTGCCGGTCCTGCTCGTGCTGCTGTGCCTGGCGCTGGTGATCGGCACCATGCTGCGCCGCGGCAAGGTGCCCGGCGCAGCCTCGGGACCGGTCTGGCGCCTGGTCGGCGTGGTCGTGGGCACCGCCTTCTTCATGATGTTCTCGCCCACCAAGTGGACCCACCACTTCGGTGTGTACGCCGGCATCGGCGGGGCGATCGCCGCGTTGGGCGCCCTCGCGATCTCCGCGTCCGCCGTCCGGACGGCCCGCAACCGCACGTTGTTCCTGGGCGTCATCCTCGTGGTGGTCGCGCTCGCCTTTGCGGGCCCCAACGGTTGGTGGTACGTCTCCAGTTACGGCATCCCGTGGTGGGACAAGGCACCCAGCGTCCGCGGCATCGACGCCGCCACTGTGCTGCTCGCCCTGGCCGTGCTCACGTTCGCCTTCGCCGGCTGGCAGCACCTCCGTCGTGACTACATCGGTGAGCACGCGCCCCGCACCTCGGCGGGTCGTCGACGGGTGCGGACCTTCGCCGCCGCGCCCATCGCGGTGGTCGCGGGACTGCTGGTGGTCTTCTCGTTCGCCTCGTTCGCCAAGGGGATCCACAAGCAGTACCCGGCCTACACCATCGCCGCCGGGAACGTGTCCGCGCTCGCAGGCAACCCCTGCATGCTCGCCGACCGCGTCCTGGTCGAGCCCGACGCGAACGCCGGCATGCTGGACCCGCTCGACGCCACCCCCCTGCCCGACGGGTCGATCGACCCGCGGGACCGGGCCGCCGCCCTCGAGGCCGGGGAGAACACCGCGTTCACCCCGGACGGTGTCGCCCCGGACCTGTCGGCCGACGCGGTGGTGGCCGACCCCGGCGCCGCCAACACCACCTCCGAGCCCGGCGGCGGCCCGTCGGTCAGCACCGGGGAGAGCGCCGGCACGGCCGGCGGCCGCGGGGCGGAGGGCGTGAACGAGTCCACGGTGGCCCTGCCGTTCGGGCTCGACCCCGCCACGACCCCGGTGCTCGGGTCGTTCTTCGTGGGCCCGCAGCGGGAGGCGAGCCTGGAGACCGGCTGGTACCGCCTGCCCGAGAACCGCGAGTCCCACCCGCTCCTGGTGATCTCGGCGGCCGGCCGGATCGGCCGCTACGACGCCGACGGGCTCTACGAGTACGGCCAGGAGGTCGTGGTCGAGTTCGGCCGGTCCGGCGACGCCGGGGTCGACACGGTGGGCGAGCCGGTGGTGCCGTTCGACATCGGTCCCGCGCCGACGTGGCGCAACCTGCGGGTGGACATGCAGGACGCCCCCGCCGACGCCGATGTCATGCGGGTCCGGGTCGACGACAACGACCTCACCCCCGAACAGTGGACCGCCATCACCCCGCCGCGCGCACCCGAGCTCGTGACGGTCCAGGAGATGGTCGGGTCGGAGTCGCCCGTCCTGCTCGACTGGGCGGTGAGCCTGCAGTTCCCGTGCCAGCGGCCGTTCGAGCACTACGCGGGTGTGGCGGAGTTGCCGGAGTTCCGGATCCTGCCCGACCGTCCGCTCGCCGTGAGCGCCACCAGTACGTGGATGTCCTACGAGGCCGGTGGGCCGCTCGGGTGGATCGAGACCGCCCAGCGTGCCCGGACGATCCCGTCGTACCTGCGCCACGACTGGAACCGTGACTGGGGTTCGATCGAGGCGTACACGCCGCTGGGCACCTATCAGGAGGACCCGCCGGCGCCCGCGGAGGTGACCACCGGGACCGAGACCCGTTGGGGCTGGTGGCAGCCCGAGGGGCCGATCCTGGTGACCGACCCGGAGTAGGCCGCACCGCGGTACCGGGGGAATGTGGTGTGCCGACACGCCCACCGTGGGTACCGTGTCGGCTATGAGCATCGCAATGACCCGGTACGCCGCTTCGGCCGCGATGGCCCTCGCCCTCGGGGTGTCGACCGCATGCTCGTCCGACGACCCGGAACCGGATTCGACCAACCGCGGTGGAGGAGAGACGGACGGTCAGACCTCGGTCGAGAACGTCTTCATCGCACCCGCCTACGCGATCGACTGTTCGCTGCAGGTGGACGCACCCGCTCAGCTGAGCTTCACCGCGGTCAACGACAGCTCCACCGAGGCGGAGACTCTCTCGGGGATCACCAGCCCCGCCGCGGAGCGGGTCGAGATCGACGCCCCCGCGGGTGCCCTCGAAATCGCCCCCGAGTCGTCGATCGCCGCCGGTCAACCGGTGGAGAACGTCGAGGACGCCGACGCACCCGACCGGCCGTTCAGGTCCTTCATGTTCGGTCTCGACGACAGCGCCGAGCCGGGGAAGTCGATCCCTGTCACCTTCACCTTCGAGCGGGCGGGGGACATCACCCTCCAGGTGGCCGTCGACGCCTGTCCGAACCAGTCCGAGTAGCCGCCCAGTCGACCCCGCCCGCGGCGGTCACATGGGCGCGATGGGGTGCTTACGCGGCGGCTCGTTGCTGATCTTGTCCCGCAGCTGGTTCAGCGCACCGCGCAGCACCAGGCGGGTCTGCGACGGCTCGATCACGGCGTCGATGTACCCGCGCTCGGCGGCGGTGTACGGGGTCGCGATGAACTCGTTGTACATGTCGATGAGCTGCTTGCGGAGCTTGGGACCCTCCTCGGGGCCCGCCTCCTCGATCTGCCGACGCTGCAGCAGGTCGACCGCGCCCTCGGCACCCATCACCGCGATGCGCGCGGTGGGCCAGGCGAAGTTGAGGTCGCCACCCAGGTTCTTGGACCCCATCACGGCGTACGCGCCGCCGTAGGCCTTGCGCACCACGAAGGTCACCTTGGGCACCGAGGTCGCGGCCACGGCGTATCCCATCTTGGCGCCGCGGTGGATGATGCCGAGTTTCTCCTGCTGGACGCCCGGGAGATAGCCGGGGGTGTCCACCACGTAGACCAGCGGGATCGAGTAGGCGTCACACAGCATCATGTGCCGCGTCGCCTTCTCCGAGGCGTCGATGTCCAGCGAACCGGACAGGTGAAGCGGCTGGTTGGCGATGACGCCGACGGACTCACCGTCGACACGGGCGAATCCCGTGATGATGTTGGACGCGAACTGGCCGGAGGTCTCCACGAACTCGCCGTCGTCGAACATCCGCAGCAGCACATCGTGCATGTCGTACGCGGCGTTGTCCGAGTCCGGGATGATCGTGTCGAGGTGCAGATCCGACTCGGTGCGCACCGGCTCGAGCCCCGGGTTGATCCGGGGGGCCTTCTCCGCCGCCGAGGACGGCAGAAAACTCAGCAGGTTGCGCACGTACATGAACGCGTCGTTCTCGCTCACGGCCACGTGGTTGACGTTGCCGTTCTTGGCCTGCTGCAGGGCCGAACCGAGATCCTCCATGGAGATCTCCTCGCCCGTGACCTGCTTGATGACGTCCGGGCCGGTGACGAACATGTACGCCTGGTCCTGGACAGCCACGACGAAGTCGGTGGTGACGGGAGCGTAGACGGCGCCGCCGGCGCACTTGCCCAGCATGATCGAGATCTGGGGGACGTAGCCCGACGCCGGGTACTGGCGCTTGGAGATCTCGGAGTAGTAGGCCAGCGAGGTCACGGCGTCCTGGACACGGGCACCACCGGAGTCGTTGATGCCGATGATGGGGCACCCGATCTTGATCGCGAAGTCCATGATCGCGCAGACCTTCTTGCCGAAGCCCTCCCCTACCGACCCGCCGAACACCGTGTTGTCGTGCGCGTACACGGCCACCGGGCGACCGTCGATGGTGCCGCGGCCGGTGACCACGCCGTCACCGAACGGGTTGTCCGGGCTACCGGGAGCCTTGGCCAGCTGGCCCATCTCCACGAAACTGCCCGCGTCGAGCAGTAGTGCGATCCGCTCCCGCGGCGGGGTGTGCCCCGCGGCGTCGCGGCGGGCCTTCGCCCGCTCGCTGCCCGGGTCCTTGGCCTGCTCGGTCTTGACCCGGAGTTCCGCGAGCTTCTCCGCGGTGGTCTTCGCCGTCACGCGTCTGTCCCCTTCCGTACACCCGCGTCGAGCTCGGTGAGCCGACGCGCCAGATGCTTACCGACGGTACCGACCACCGGTTCGTCGACCATCGCGAGGTGGTCCCCGTCGAGCTGGACGACCTCCAGGTCGCCGACGATGCGGGCCCAGCCGCCGTCCGGGTCGATGTGTGCGTAGCGGGGCTCGAGCTCGATCGCCCCGTCGTGCATCCGCTCCGCGCGGTACAGCACGAACGGCACCTCGGCGCCGACACCGGCCCAGGTGGACAGGTCCGCGCTCTGCAGGATCCGGTTGTCGACGAAGCTGGCCCGCTGGTGTTCGATGACACCGCCGCCCATGGCGTTGGCCTCGGCACCCAGCGCCCCGAGCAGCATATCCAACACGCCGTCCTCACCGTGCTCGGCCAGGAAGTCCCGCGGGACCTCCACGTCCAACCCGTAGGTGCGCTTGGCGAACTCCGAGTACCGACGCCACCGGGCCTCGGCCTCGTCGAGGGTGTCGGGGATCGGCTCCGACGGCTGCACGGTGTCCAGCAGGACCACCAGCGCGACCTCGTCGCCAGCGGCCCGCAGTTGCCGGGCCACCTCCACGGCCAGCGCGCCGCCGAAGGACCAGCCCCCCACGGCGAGCGGACGGCCGGCCGCGATCTCGCGGATGCGGTCCAGGTAGCTCGCGGCCCGCTCCTCCAGCGGCCCCTCGACGCGCTCGACGCCGTACACCGGGGTGTCCGCGCCGAGTCGGTCGACCAGCGGCTCGTACACGAACGACGACCCGCCGGCGGCGTGGAACAGGAACAGCGGGGTGCCCTCGGCCGACCCCTCGGCCAGCACGCGGATGTTGCCCTCCACCGCGACCTCGGTGAACGGACGGAGCAGATCCGCGACTTCGGCGATCGTCGTGGCACCGGCGACCTGTGCGGCGGTGATGTCGCCACCCGAGCGGGCGGAGAGCCGCTCGGCGAGAGCGACCCGGGTCGGCTCGTCGACCGGGGGCAGCGGCCCCGTCACGCCGGGTGCCGCGGCGCCGGTGACCACGGCCCAGGCGCCGAACGCCATGCGCTCGGTGTCGTCGCGGGGCGCGATGGCGACCGCGGCGTCATCGCCGACGGAGCCCTCCTCGGACGCCGGCGCGTCGCCGCGCAGTGCGGCCACGTCGACGGCGCCCTCACCGCGGGCCTGCTGGGCCGCCAGGTCGCCGACCTGATCCGGGTTCTCGACGGCGAACCGCACCATGTCCGCGACATCGTCGAGCGACGCGTCGCGCATCGCCTGCAACTCGAGCGGCGGGATGGCGAACTCGTGCTCGACACGGTTCTTGATCCGCACCGCCATGAGCGAATCCAGGCCGAGATCGAGCAGCGGGAGCTCCCTCGGCAGGTCGTCGGGGCTGTATCCCATCGAGGAGCCGATGATCCGGGCCAGGCGGTCACCGATCGCTTCGCCGGAGTCGGGGTTCCAGCGGGTGTCGACCTCGTCGTCGTCGTCCTCGTCGTCGACCACCGGCGCGTCGGACTCACTCGACACGTAGTGCTGCTCGGGCGCGGAGTCCGGGGCGATGGGGGCGCCGCCGGTCACGGCGCACTCGGCGACCAACACGAACGCCGCGGTGGCGTCGCCGGCGCGGGCGTGGACCTGCACCGACGCGCCACCCGGGTGCGGGGTCATGGTGGTGGTCACGGAACCGGCGGCCGGCAGCACGCCGGGCCGGTTCACGGCGGTGAGGGTCGCACCCTCGAGCACCGACGCCGCGGCGGCGGTCATCAGCGCGTCGACGCTGGGCACCACCTCGGCACGGACCTGCCACGCGTGTCGACCGTCGGGCAGCGCGACGTGCGAGCCCGGCATCCGGCCCTCGCCCGACCCGCCCCCGGCGGTGACCTTGGGCCACAGGGTGCGGCGCTTCCACGCAGTCCCCGGCACCGGCGCGTACCGGCCGGGGCCCGTGACGTAGCCGTGGATCATCTCCACGACGCTGGGCACGTCGATGGTGTGACCGTGCACGTACAGCTGCGCGACGGCGTGCAGGAGCGTGTCGGCCTCGGACTCCTTGCGCTTGAGCGTGTGGAGGAGGTTCGGCTCCATGAGCCCCGCGTCGAAGCAGGTCGCGGCCACCGACATCGCCGCCACCGGGTTGGGCGCGAGCTCGAGGAACGTGACGTACCCGGCCTCGACGGCCTTGCGCACGGCGTGGGTGAACCACACGGAGTGCCGCATGCCCTTGACCCAGTACTCCTCCGCGTGGACCGGCTCGTGACCGGCGCGGTAGAAGGTCTCGCGATCGACCGAGGAGAACAGGCCGGAGGTGAGCTCGCGCGGCTCGAGACCCGCGATCTCCGCGGCCAGCTCGCCCAGGAGCATGTCGACGTCCGAGGTGTGCCCGGCGCCGCGGACCTGCAGCTGACGGGCGAACTTGCCCTGCTCCTCGACCCACGCGACGAAGTCGGCGACGGGCTTGGCACGGCCGCCGACCGTGGTGTGGGTGGGCGCGGCGTAGACGGCGGGCTCGATGGAGGCGAACTGCGGGTTGTCGGCGATGATCTGCGCGATCTCCTCGGCCGAGTACTCGACCAGCGCCATCGCGCCGGCCTCCTCCTCCGAGACCTGCCCCTCGGCGTCGCCCATGAGACGCGAGCGCACGCAGATCACGCGGACGGCGTCCTCGAGGCCGAGGCCTCCGGTCGCGTACGCGGCGGCCACCTCGCCCATCGAATGCCCGATCACGGCCTCGGGCTTGGCCCCGAGCGCGCGCAGGGTGTCGACCAGCGCCACCTGGATGGCGAAGATCCCGACCTGGGAGTTCTCCAGCTCGTACGTCTGTGAGTCATCGAGGATCAACTCCGCGATCCGGTAGCCGGCCTCGAAGTCGATGAGCTCGTCCACCGCGTCCAGGCACGAGGCGAACAGCGGGTTGGACAGGTACAGCTCCTTGGCCATCTTGCGGTGCTGGGACCCGAAGCCGGAGAACACCCACACGTCACCGGTGCCGGCGGGGGCGTCGGCGCTGAACACGCCGGGACCGGGGTCGCCGGCCGCCAGGGCGCGCAGGCCCGCCACGAGCTCGTCGCGGGTGTGGCCCACGACGGCGCCGCGGGAGCGACCGTGGTTGCGGGTGGCGAGGGTGCGGGCGACGGCGCCCAGGTCGACCGAGTCGTCCTGCGCCTCCAGCCAGTCCGCGATCTGACCGGCCGTGGACTTGCGGCGCGACGGCAGGGAACCCGAGACGACGAGCACGGTCGCGGGGGCGCCGGGCGCGGAGGTACCGGTGGTGGCCAGCTCGTCGGCGTTGCGGTCCACGGCCTCGGCCACGCAGCGTGCGATGTCGTCCGCGGCGGCCGGGGTCGCGGCGGCCGGGGCCTCGGGGGCCGGGGCTTCGGCGGCAGGGGCGTCAGGGGTGGCGACCTCGCCGGCCCGGACGTCGGAGACGGAGTCCTCGTCGACCGTGGTCTCCTCCGACGCGCGCACCGGCGCCGGCTGGTACTCGGCCACCACGACGTGCGCGTTGGTGCCACCGAACCCGAACCCGGAGATGCCGGCCAGGGCGCGCCCGCTGTAGCGCGGCCACCCGGTGGTCTCCGTGACCACGCTCAGTCGCGCGGCGTCGAAGTCGATGTACGGGTTGGGGCCCGCGAAGTTGATCGTCGGCGGCAGGGCGTCGTTGGTCATCCCGAGGATGATCTTGGCGAGGCCGGCGGCCCCGGCGGCGGACTCCATGTGGCCGAAGTTGGTCTTGGCCGAGCCGAGCAGCGTGGGGCGGTCGGCCTCGCGGCCGCGGCCGAGCACCTGGCCCAGTGCGGTGGCCTCGATGGGGTCCCCGAGGATGGTGCCGGTGCCGTGCGCCTCGATGTAGTCGACCTCGCGCGGGTCGACGCCGGCGTCGGCGTAGGCCTGGCGCAGGACGGCGACCTGGGCGTCGGGGTTGGGTGCGGTCATACCGTTGGAGCGACCGTCCGAGTTCACGGCGGACCCCTTGATGACGGCGAGGATGTCGTTGCCGTCCCGTTCGGCCTCCGACAGGCGCTTCAGGATGAACACTCCCCCGCCCTCCGACCGGCAGATGCCGTTGGCATCGGACGAGAACGCCTTGATCCGCCCGTCGGGGCTGAGCGCGGCACCGGTCTTGGCGAAGCCCATGGTCGCGGCGGGCGCGAGCATCATGTTGACACCGCCGGCGACGACCAGGTCCGATTCGTGCAGTCGCAGCGAGTTGACGGCCTCGTGGATCGCCACCAGGGACGTCGAGCAGGCGGTGTCCAGCGTCATGGACGGGCCGCGGAAGTCGAACGTGTACGAGACCCGGTTCGAGATGATCGAGTTGGAGGCGCCGGTGACCGCGTACGGGGAGGCCGCAGCGGAGTCCGAGGTGAGGAACACCTGGTAGTCGCTGGAGGACGATCCCATGAAGACGCCGACCTCGTGGCCCTTGAGGTCACTGGCCGGCAGGTGGGCGTTCTCCAGGGCCTCCCAGGTGAGCTCGAGTGCGAGCCGCTGCTGCGGGTCGACCATCTCGGCCTCGCGGGGGCTCATGCCGAAGAACTCGGCGTCGAAGTCGCGGACCTCGGCGTCGTCGAGCCAGCCGCCACGATCGGGCGCCTCGGACAGCACCTGCTGGACGTAGGCGTCGCCGGACCACTCGGACCAGCGGGTCGCCGGGCGGGGGGTGGTGGCGTCCCGACCGGAGGCGAGTAGCTCCCAGGTCGCCTCCGGGGTGTCGGCGCCGCCGGGGAAGCGGGTGGCGAACCCGATCACGGCCACGTCGAACTCCATGCCCGCGCCGCGGTCACGGAACGTGTGGAAATCGGTGGGCGCCTCGGATTCGACCGGTCCGTTGACGACGTACTCGGCCAGCGAGGCGATGGTGGGGTGCTGGTAGGCGACGGTCGCGTCGAGTGGTCGACCGATGAGGTCCTCGAGATCGGCGGACAGGGACACCGCGTCGCGGGACGACAGGCCGTATTCCTCCAGCGAGCGGTCGTCGGTGACCTTGGAGATGTCGAGCCCGGTGGCCCGGCAGACCCAGCCCCGCATCCATTCGCGGAGCTCTACTACCGTCATCTCGCTCTGTGCCATCGTCCTGGCTCGCCTTTCCTCGGGTGTCGTCCGGTGTGTCCCGTCGCGGCGGGGCACCCGTGGTGCTTGAACCGGCCCGGCCGGGCGGACGCTACTGCGCCGGCAGGTCCGGGAAGGCGGTCTGCTGGTGACCCCCGCGCAGGGTGCCGTCCACGTAGGCCGCCTTGCACGCGCGCCGCGCGATCTTGCCGCTGGACGTGCGGGGGATGGATCCGGCGGGGACCAGCAGCACGTCCTGGGCGGTGACGCCGTGACGTGCCGAGATCGCCGTGCGGACCGCGTCCGCGATGGGGCCCGGGTCGGCCTTGCCGGCGCCGGGTGCGCGCTCGCCGACCACGACGAGCGTCTCCGAGGAGTCATCGGCGGCGATCTCCGCGCCGTTACGCGCCTCCATCGGCAGCTGGTTGGCCGGCACCGAGAACGCGGCGACGAATCCGGGGCGCAGCGCATCGGAGGCGCCCTGCGCCGTGTTCTCGAGATCCTGCGGGTAGTGGTTGCGGCCGGCGACGATCACCAGGTCCTTGACGCGGCCGGTGATGTACAGCTGACCGTCCACGTAGGCGCCGTAGTCACCGGTGCGCAGCCATCGCGCGTCGGAGGGCACGGTCCCGAACTCCCGGACCGTGCGGGACCCCTCCTCGAGGCACTCGACGAGCCGGTTGCCGAAGGTGGCGTCCGACTCCTCGGGGCGCCCCCAGTAGGCGCGACCGACGTTGGTGCCGTACAGCCAGATCTCGCCGACGCGCCCCTCGGGCAGCTCCCGCCCGGTGCCGTCGTGCTCACCCGTGGCCTCGTCGATGTTCGCCTCGACGATGGTGGCCCACTGGCTCGGTGCGACGTACCCACAGGCGACCTGCGGGATCGCGTCCTCGTTGCCCTCCACCTGCGCCGGGTCGAGGACGGTCATGACGCCCTTGTTGAGGTCCGACCGGTCCACGTGGATGACGATCGCCTCGTCGTCGCGGCGCGGCGAGGAGACGAACAGGGTCGCCTCGGCCATCCCGTAGGATGGCTTGATGACGGTCGGTGCGAGCCCGTAGGGCGCGAAGGCCTCGTTGAAGGCACGCATGGAGGCCGGGGTGACCGGCTCGGAGCCGTTGATGATGCTGGTCACGCCGGACAGGTCGAGGGTCTCGCCGTCCCTCGGCAGCCCCCGGCGGGCGGCGTGCTCGAACGCGAAGTTGGGGGCGGCGGCGAACACCCCGTCGCCGTCCGACATCGCGCCCAGCTGCGAGACCCAGCGACCCGGGCGCTGCACGAACGCGCGGGGGCTCATCACCGTGATGGTGGCCCCGCCCATCGCGGGCAGGATCACCGTCAGCAGGCCCATGTCGTGGAACAGCGGCAGCCAGGTGACCCCGCGGGACGCGCGGGTCAGCCCGAGCCCGTCGAACAGCTGCATGACGTTGGTGACCACGTTGCGGTGGGTGATCTCCACACCGGCCGGCACGCGGGTCGAGCCGGAGGTGTACTGCAGGTAGGCGATGTCGTCGGCGCCGAGATCCGGTCTGGTCCACCCCGAGCCGAGCTCCGCGGGGATGGCGTCGACGGCGACGGTGCGCGGACGCTCGCGCGCCGGCAGGGAGCGGAACAACGTCCGGACCCCGGCCGCGGATTCGGTGGAGGTGAGGATGACCGCGGGCGCGCAGTCCGCCAGGACCGCGTGGAGGCGGTCGTGGTGACCGGGCTCGTCCGGGTCGAACAGGGGCACCGCGATGAGCCCGGCGTGGATGGCCGCGAAGAACGACACGATGTAGTCGAGTCCCTGCGGCGCGAGGATCGCGACCCGGTCCCCCGGCTTCGCGACCTGCTGGAGGCGGGCGGCGATGGCGTAGAGCCGATCACCGAACTGCGACCACGAGAGCTCGTGCACCTCGCCGTCGCGGGAGGACGAGTAGTCGATGTAGCGGTAGATCAGCCCGTCCTCGGCAGGATCCTCGCGGGCGGCGGAGACATTGGCTTCGACGAAGTCGACAAGGGTCGTGCGATCAGGGATGACGATCGCCCCACCGGCGTCGTGGTACTGCTCGAACTCCACGTTGCTCCGTTCCGATCCGTCTTACGTTGGTCGACGTCGTCGACCACGGAAATGCCGGGTGCACTGACGACAAGCTTGGTCGATCCTACAGCGTGCCCCAGGGCGCATCCGAACTCCGAATCATCCGGCTCGTCAGGCGTGTCGCAGGCCGAGCCCCTCAGAGGACGTGGACGGGTCAGCCGTGGGCGATCTCCGGGGCGGCGTCGACGAGCTCGCGCACGTGCCCGATCGTCCACTCCGGGACCGTCGTCCCCTCGATCACGTCCGGATTGGTCGCGTACATGGCGTGGATCGCGTTGTTGGCGACGAACTCCTGGAACCGGGCGGCGCCGTCCACCACGTTGAGCGGGGCATTGCAGATCAGGTCTCGGGAGTCGCAGATCTGGGCGGTCCTGTCGCCGAGTTCGCCGAAGCCACCCGGGCGGGGCCCGGTCATGGTGGCGCCGGCGATGAGCTGGGTGAGCCCGGTGGCCGGCTGTAGGGAGATCTCCATCCCCTGCCCGTTTCCGGGCGACAACCCCGGCGACTGACCCTGGCCCGGCACGCGGCGGCCGTCGGCGATGAGGACCGATCCCCGGACCAGGTCGGCGGGCACCGGCCCGTTGCCGGTACCGATCTCGCTGGTGAGGTCACCGGCGATCACCGCACCCTGGGAGAAGCCCAGGAGCACGAACGACGTGTACGGGCACCGCTCGTGCGTGGCGGCGAGCTCGGCGCGGGCCCTCTCGGTGCCCTCCGCCCGGCTCTGGTCGTAGGGGATCTCGTTGGGCGCCTGCGGGTTCCTGAACTGGGCCACGTAGGGGACGGTGAACACCTCGAGCCGGTCGTCCGGGTACTGCTCGCTCAGCGGGTCGGTGATCGTCCTCAGCAGGGCGTTGGGCAGGAAACCCGGGTTGTACGGGTCGTCGGTGGGGCTGCTCTCCCAGGTCCCCGGCACGGCGACCATCTCCACGTCCGGACAGTCCGCGGGCTGGGTCAGCTCCGGCTCTCCCGGGCCGGGCAGGGGCCCGTCGGGACCCGTGGGCAGCCCACGATTCCCGATCCACCATCCGATGCCCAGCACCAGCAGGACCACCAGCACGAGTGCCCCCAACGAGCACCCGAGACGACGGCCTCTCCCACGACGCATTCCGCGAGCCACGATTCGAACTCCTTCCCGGCCTCCCCGCTCGACTGGGGCGGGTGGCCGACGACCGGTCAACGCCCCGGTGGCGCTGCGGGTTCCGGGAGCACCGGGAGGGTGTCCCGTCTCACCCCGGGGCGACACGTGCCGGGTCCTGCCGGACCGGGCGCCGCGGCGCTGTGTGCATTAGTCGGACTACGGACAGAGCTGGCCCGCCGAGGCGTCCACCACGACGCGGGAGAGCTCGTCGACCTCGCGATCCGAGTACCCGCCCGCCGAGATCTGACCGGCGACCGCGTCGGCGATCGTCGTCGTCTCGTCGGCGGCGCCCCCGGTCGTCCGGATGCGGCAGATGGTGTTGCCGGCGGCGACGAGCGAATCGGAGAGGTCCGCGGTGTCGATGCCCTCGCTCTCCAACGCCGCGAGATACCCGCGCTCCCGCGCGCCGACGGCCGGGGCCGTGTACCCGGAGGCGTCCGGATCGACGGGTGCGGGCGCCTCCGTGTAACGGCCGGAATCCTCCGTCGCGGGAACGCGCGACACCCCGGGTGATCCGCTGCCGCCCGGGGGCGGGGCCAGCGTCTCGGAGTCGGGCACGCCGGAGACCGTCGAGTCCCCGCCGCCGCAGGCGGTGAGCATCCCACCGCCGACGAGCAGCGCGGCGGTCAGCGTCGCCAACCGGGTTCTCACGACGAGATCTCCGCCCGGCCACCGCTCACGGTGATGCGGCCGCCCTCGAACTCCATCTCCTGACCGTCCCTGGTGGTGCGCAGCGGGCCGGTCGGGTAGCCGAGCCGTCCGCGTTCGTAGTCGACCGTGCCCCAGGCGTCGAACACCGGTCCGCGGGGGATCACGTGGGCCCCGGTACGCGGGGACCAGTAGATGTAGCCGCCCTGGAACCGGCTGAACGCGCCGTTCCGGGTGCTCAGGGCGATCTCGTCGGTGGTCGGGTAACCCAGCTCGGAGTTCTCGGCGCCGGCCTCGCGATAGGTCTCGAGGATCTTGCCCTCGACGACCTTCGGGCCCGTCTCCTCGGACCAGTAGACGGTCCCGCCCTGGAAGCCCTGGACGACGCCCGGCTTGTTGGGGTTGGTGATCTCGTCGGTGGTCGGGTAGCCGAGCTCGCCGCGCTCGGCACCGCGCTCCTGCCACATCGCCCGGATGCCACCGCGGACGGCGTGCGACCCGGTGGTGGGCGACCAGTAGATGACGCCGTTCTGGAAGGTGGAGAACCGGCCGCGGCCGTCCGGGGTGGTGGTCTCGCCCGAGGTCGGCAGCCCGAGCACCCCGTCGGGGCCGCCCTCGGCCTGGTAGGCCGCGCCGATCGCCCCGAGGACCGAGTGGGCCCCGGTCCCCTGCGACCAGAAGGCGCGCCCGAAGCGGAAGTCGGTGGCCTTGCCGCCG
Organism: Dietzia sp. KRD202; assembly: GCF_017168155.1. Taxonomy (NCBI): domain Bacteria; kingdom Bacillati; phylum Actinomycetota; class Actinomycetes; order Mycobacteriales; family Dietziaceae; genus Dietzia; species Dietzia sp. KRD202. The sequence goes on from NZ_JABFAN010000017.1 coordinate 122,488, forward strand.
CGGACGTCGTACTCGCCGGTCAGACACGGCCCCAGGCCGGGCTGCCGCTCGGCGAGGCGTGCGATGTCGCCCTCCGCCGCGCACGGCTTCTCGACGTTCTCGATGCCCACCGCGGCGGCGAACTGCGGCCATGCCTGGGTCATCTCGAACTGCCAGTACGGCCAGGTGTGCGTGCCGGACGGGCGGAAGTTGGCGGTGACCTCGACCCCGGCGGCGCGGGCGCGGTTGACGAAGGTCTGCGTGGTCATCCGGGAGAGCAGTTCGAGGCCGTAGCCGGGGAAGTTGGTCGGGATGTCCGGCAGGCCGGACGGCTGGTCCCAGGGCCCGGTGTTGCCGCTGCCGGCGGAGACGTAGACGCTCTGCCCGCGCATCTTCTCGGTGTGGAGCTTCGGGTCCTGTTCCTGCCAGCGCCGGGAGCCTAGCGGGCCCCACATGCTCTCGGCCGGGTAGCCGCCGGCGTCCTGCATGGCCACCTTGACCGCCTCGGGCATCCCGAAGCTGGTGGTGTCGAGGAAGCCCGAGTAGCTGGCGGCGAACGCGAAGTGGTCCGGGTAGCGCTGGGCCAGCATCATCGCGGCCGTGCCGCCCATGGACAGCCCGGCGACGCCGTGCTGGTCGCCCACCCGCCAGTCGCGGGCCAGCAACGGCGGCAGTTCCTGCATGAGGAACGTCTCCCACTGGTACGCCGAGCCCTTGGCGTCGGAGACCCAGTCCGTGTAGAAGCTCGACTCGCCACCGACGGGCAGCACGATGACGGCGTTCTTGGCGTCGAAGAACTGCGAGATCTTGGTCTCGAGCGTCCAACCGCTCGCGTCATCGCGGGCCCGCAGCCCGTCGAGCAGCAGCAGGGAGGGATAGGTGCGCTCGGGGTCCGCGTTCCACTGGGCCGGGAGCATGAGCTGCACCTGGATCGCCTGCTCCATGGCCGGCGACCGGACCCAGAGCGCCACCCGGTTGGCGGACTTCCACTCGACCTTGTCGAGCCGGACACCGGACGGCGGTGTCGACGGCACGCGCAGGGTCGGCGCCTCGGGTGCAGTGGCGGGACTTTCCGCGGGGGTCGACCGCGCCGGGCTCTCCGCCGGGCCCGTCTGCGCCGGGGTCGCCCGGACGGGCGTCTCCTGTGCCGCCGCGACGGGCGGGAGGACGAGACCGGAACCCACCACGGACGCCACGAGGGGAGCCGCGAGGAGGGACGCCCACCGGTGCCGGGGGCTCGCGTCTGAGCTGGGGGTCGCCATGTGTTGTTCTCTTCCTTGCCGCGTCGTCTCGCCGAATAATTAGTGGGCGCGCGTCAGAACGACCCGCGCCACATGTATCCGGAGCCCGGGTCCGTGGCGCGCCCGCGGGTTCCCCTCCCGCGGCCGAACCCGGTGGTCAGATGCGACCGGGGCCCCGCACGAGAATCTACGCGCGGGGCCCCGGTGTGACGGGTGAGGACTCGCTGTAGCCAGCCGAATCCGTGCCTATTTCAGTCGATTCAGTACCCGGCCCATGCGAATGCGTTCATCTCGGGAAGGATCTGCGCCGAGCGGGCCGCGATGAGGTCGTCGTTCCAGTAACCCCAGCCGTGGATGCCGGTGGTGCGGTACTCGAACGTGGCCTTGTTCGGCGCGGCGTTCATGGTGTTCTGGAACGCCAGCGTCGAGCCGCGGGACAGGCCCTCGAGGATGATGCCGTTGAACGTGTTGAACACGGCCTGCAGGCTGGAGGGCTGGTCGTACCGGCCCGGGATCGCGGACCCGGCGGTCACGTACATCGGGATGTCGCGCAGCTTGGCGGCGTTGAGCAGCGGGTCGTGCTCGCCCCACTTGGGCGAGCCCGGCAGACCCCACATGGCGAACGGGTCGCACTTGCACTGGTCGAACATCGCCAGCGGGATCATGGTGTACATGCCCGGGGCCGTGGGGTTCATGTAGCCGGAGAACACCGAGACCTGCTTGAACTGATCGGGGTGCTTGGCGGCGAGCATCGCGGCCGCGGAGCCGCCCATCGACAGACCGGCCACGGCGTTGTTGTTCGGGGCCACGCCGAAGTGGGCCTGCAGGTAACCGGGGAGCTCCTCGGTCAGGAACGTCTCGTACTTGTACTCGAGCAGGTTGCCGCCCAGGTTGATGGGCCGCTCCCAGTCGGAGTAGAAGGACACCTGGCCGCCGACGGGCATGACCAGGGTGATGTTGTCCTGCAGGAAGATGCGCTGGGCCTGGGCGTCGTGGGTCCACGCGTTCCAGTCGTCACGGGCGCGCAGCCCGTCGAGCAGGTACAGACCGGCGTTGCCGCCGAAGCGGGCCGGCTGGACCTGGACCTTGATGTCCCGCTTCATGGCCGGCGAGTAGACATCGCACAGCTGGACCCAGGAGGCGACCGGGTCCCACTGACAACCGGGACGAAGCCAGTTACGGAAACCCACCGGGTTCTCGTCACCACCGGCCGGCCGGAACGCGGGGGCGGCGGGCGGCGCGGCAGCGGAGCCCGCGGACCCGAGGCTGGCCGACGAGCCCTGCTCGGTCGCCTGGGCGCCGGCCAGGGCCGGGGCGCCGACGACGAGCCCTGCGGCCGTCGCCAGTGCGGTGAGCCCGGCGGCGAACCTGCGCCGGAGGGTGGAGTGGGACATTCGTGTGTTCCTTTGTTCGTTCCTGGTGCCCGGGAAGGCATCGGTGACGTTCATCGGACCGGCCCCACCAGGGGAGGACCGGAACTGCGACATCGAGTTCATCGATACTGTCGCGCACTTTGGGACAGGTGTTACAGGTCGGGGACCACTTCGACCCCCGACTGTTACCGTTTCGAGACAACAGCGTGCGCCACACTACCGAGTGCCCTGGTACTTCTCCACTTCCTCCGGCATCGGCAGTCCGCACCTCTGGACCTCGTACGCAGGGATTCTGTTGATCCTGTACTCGGCGTATGAGAATGCGTTCACCACGTTGGACCAGCGCCTCTCGAGGGTCAACGGGGCCGTGTAGGACTCGATGAGCGCCTGCGTGGCGGGGCACTGGAGTGCGACCTCGGCCTGGTTCACCCAGTTGACGTCGATCCACCGCGGGAAGTTGACCGGGTCCTCCACGACGCCGGTGCGCGCGAGCACCCAGTCGTACGGCAGGAACTTGTCGTGCCCGATCCGGCCGTCCTCCATGCGGTCCGTGTGCGCGGCCAGCGGCGAGGCGAGCCCGACGGTGTCGTAGACGTCCACGTCGAGCGGCAGGTTCATGCTGGTCATGCCGAGGTTGAGGAACACCACCGTCTTGACGGGCTCCTCCGGCAGCTCGAACGGTGCCAACCCGGGCATTGGTCGGTCGTAGGACACCACGTCCCACCGGTCCTGGAACCCCGGCACCGGGAGGAACACCGCGCCGGTCCGGTTCCGGGTGACGTCGTTCACCAGGGCCCGCATCCGGGGGAAGTCCAGATAGTCCTCGGCGAGCAACGGGTGCCTGTGCCCGGTCCGCTGGATGTAGAACTGGCGCTCGTCGACGATCCCCGCCGACGTGATCGACTCCGGTTCCTCCCGGAACGGGTTCTCGGTGACCTGGACGGTCACCGCCCAGCCGACGACGACGAGCCACGCGGCCGCGATCGCCGGGACCGCCACCCGGCGCACCGAGGCCTCCGCGGACCCGCTGGCGGGACCGACGGGGAGGGGCACCACCGAGACCGGCAGGAGCAGGAGGAACAGAGACGGCAGCAGCACGCGGCCGTGCATGAAGTCGCCGCCGACGCGGATGACGTAGAGCAACATCACCAGTGCCACCACGAGGAACACGATCGTGACGACCGGGGTGGAGCGGGCCCGGCGGCGCAGCCGCGGCAGGCGACCGCCCTCGTCGTCGTCGTCGTGGTCGTCGCCGTCGTGGTCGTCGGCGTCGTGGGCGTCGGCGTCGTGGGCGTCGGCGCCCCCGCCGTCGCCGCCACCGTCGGCGCCCCGCAGATCCGCTACCGTCCCTCGGGATCCGCTACCCGGATGCGGATAGCGGATCCGGAGCGGGAGTAGCGGATTTCCGGGGCGGGGGGCCAGGCGGGCCCAGAGGGCGACCAGCCCCGCGACGAGCACGGCGGTCAGCGGCACCAGCAGGACGTACGGCGACAGCAGGTTCCACAGGTACTCGGCGCCCTTGTCCCACTTCGACCCGCCGGCGTCCTTGGCGACGGCCGTGAGCGGGTACGGCAGCGCGTAGAACGACATCCGCCAGAGCTGGTAGACCACCGGGACCGTGCCGGCGAGGACCACCAACCACCCGAGGTGACGCCACGACTGGTGGGCGACGGCCATCAGCGCCAGGAACGCCGCCGCGGCCAGTGCCATCTCGGGGCGCACCAGGGGGCCGAGCCCGGCGAGGAAGGCGATCGCGGCCGTGCCCGGGGTGGGCAGGCCGAACCGGCCCTCACGATGGGGCGCGCGGGCCCACAGCTGCAACCCCAGCCACATGGCGCCGATCCAGCAGATGACCAGGCCCGTCTCGAGACCCGAGGTGGCGAAGTCGCGGGCCGGGGGCAGCATCACGTAGACCAGCACGCCGAACGGCAGCAGCACCATCGGCCCACCGGCGGGTGCGCGGCGGGTGCCGCGGTACATCACGCGGGTGCCCAGCATCGCGAACACCACGGCGAGCATGCTCAGCGTGAGCGCCACGCCCAGGACGACCAGTTCGAGCCGGTACCCGACGATCTCGTGGACGCCGTAGATGAGGTACGTCCACAGCGTGGAGGTGTTGGACTCGACCCGCTCCCCCGCGTTGAACACCGGGCCGTTGCCGGCGATGAGGTTGCGGACGGTGCGCAGGACGATGAGGCCGTCGTCGGCGATCCACCGGCGCTGCCAGGCGCCGGCGAAGAAGACCGCCACCACCACCACGACCCCGGTCCAGAAGACCGTCCCGGTGCGCCCGAACCGGCGCGCCGCCGTCACCTGCGACATCGTCCGTCCGCCGGACTCAGGCGATCGACGGGACGATATAGACGCCGATCACGACGGTGAGGACCCACAGCGCCGCGAGGACCTGCAGGACGCGGTCGCCGAGGGCGATGTCCTCGGGCTCGCCGGCCTGCGCGGCGTCGACGTCGACCGCGTAGCGCAGGACGGCGATGGTGAACGGCACGATCGAGATCTGCAGCCAGATCGCCGCCCCGTTCGGCTGCGTCGGGTCGGAGCCGCGGTCGTACGCCCACAGGGCGTAGCAGAGCACGAGCACCGTGGCCGAGAGCGTCCAGACGAACCGCAGGTAGGTGGGGGTGTAGCTCTCCAACGCCTTGCGGATCTTGGCGCCGGTCTTCAGGTGCAGGCTCAGCTCGGCGTAGCGCTTGCCGGCGGCCATGAACAGCGAACCGAACGCCATGACCAGCAGGAACCACTGCGAGATCTCGACCTCGGCGGCCGCGCCACCGGCGACCGCGCGCAGCAGGAAGCCGGAGGAGACGAACGCGATGTCGAGCACCGGCTGGTGCTTGAGCCCGAAGCAGTACATGAGCTGCAGGACGATGTACACGGCCACGACGATCGCCAGGGCCGGGTGCGCCAGCAGCACCGAGATCGCGATCGACGCGATGATGAGCACCACCGCCATGCCGTACGCCAACCCCACGGGCAGGACGCCCGCCGCGATGGGGCGGAACCGCTTGGTCGGGTGGGCGCGGTCGGCCTCGACGTCCAACGCGTCGTTGATGAGGTACACGCTCGAGGCGGCCATGCAGAACGCCACGAACGCGATGAACACCGAGAACAGGACGCTGCCGTCGGTGAGGGTCTGGGACCCGGCCGCCGCGGGCGCGGCGATGACGAGGACGTTCTTGACCCACTGACGCGGCCGGAGCGCCTTGACCATGCCATCGAGGAGGTTCTTGGGCGGCGCGCCCTTGGCATCCTCCTCCGCCTCGGCGATGTCGTCGATCTCGTTGGCGGTGTGCGGTTCGGCGCCGAGGAGGTGGTGGTCTGCCCCGCCCCGGGTCACCGGCGCTCCGGACTGATCGGTCATCGCTTCTCCTCGCGGTTCTGGGTGACGCCTGGGCCCGCCGCGCCGTCGCGCAGTGACTCGGGCAGCACGCTCTGGACGGCGGCCGAGGGCCACACGGCGCGGGTGAGCGCAGCGCAGCCCGCGCCGACCGCGGCGCCGGCGAACACATCCGAAGGGTAGTGGACTCCCAGCACCAACCTGGACGCCAGCATGACCGGCACGAGCGCCGGCGCCACCGGGACCCCGGCCACCGACTCCGCGAGCAGCGCGAACGCGGTGGTCGACGTGGCGTGGGACGACGGGAAACTGAGCTTGGAGGGGGTACCGACGCCGACGGTCACCGCTGGGTGGTCCGGTCGCCGCCGTCGGATGACGCGCTTGACGACGACGGACGTGGCATGGGCGCCGAAGCTGCCGACGCCGACCATCGCCCACCGACCGCGGCGGGCCGGATCGACGGCCATCCCCGCGGCCGCGACCGCCATCCACCCCAGGGCGTGCTCCCCGACATGCGACAGTGTCACGGCCGCCTCCCGGGAACCGGGCACGGCCAACAGCTGACGCTGGATCGCCGCCAGCAACCGGACCTCGCCGGTCGGTACGGGGATCTCCACGGCGGGATCGGACACCACCGGATCAGGATTCGAAGACACGGCCCCAGGCCTCCTTGGTCACGAGATCGGCGTGGGCGTCGCGGTAGCGGCGGCGCATCTCCGGGAATCGGCGGAACAGCTCACGGTGCACGGCGGCCGACTCCTTGAACAGGGCGGCGGCGAGGTCGCGGTCGCGCTTGCGGTAGACGACCCCGCGACCGTCGGCGGTGGTGACGGTCGCGCCGTCGACCCTGCTGAGCGAGTACCAGCGGGCCTCGATCGGCGGGAAGTTGGCCTGCGGCACCTCGTGGTGCGTCTTGTCGTCCCTGCTCAGGGTGTGGGCAAGGCCCCGCGCCAGCGCCACCGCCTTGCGGACCGGGCCGCGGGGCTCGGAGTGGATGCCGGCCGGGCCACCCGACGGTGCGGGCAGGTCGACGGCCGACGGGATGACCACCGCGTCGGGGAACTCCGCCCGCATCGCGCGCACCTTGGGCAGCGCGGTGGGCAGCAGTTCGTACAGGGCCTCCGGCCCCTTGAGGAAGTCGCGGATGGCCTCGATCTGGATGGCGACCGTCGAGTACTCGAGGCACACCAGGTGCTTGACCAGCGCCTTGAGGCTGGACTGCATGATTCCCCTGTGGTCGCCGTCGTGGTACATCGACGCCACCACCAGGCGGTTGCGGAGGTGGAAGTAGGCCTGCCAGTCGATCGCGTCGTCCTTGTCCGACCACGCCATGTGCCAGATCGCCACGCCGGGCATGGTGACGGTGGGGTGTCCGGCCTGCCGGGCGCGCAGCCCGTATTCGGCGTCGTCCCACTTGATGAACAGCGGGAGCGGCTGCCCGATCTTCTCGGCGACCACGCGCGGGATGAGGCACATCCACCAGCCGTTGTAATCCACGTCGATGCGGCGGTGTAGCGGCTTGGGGTTCTCGCGGTCCGTCAGCTGGTAGCGCGAGAAGTCGTAGTCGTAGTCCGCGTGCGGGGCGGCGGTCCACATGAAGTCGTGCGCGCCCACCACCTCGCCCATGGTGTGCAGGTGGCTGCGTTCCTGCAGGTTGAGCATCTGCCCGCCGACCAGCATCGGGACCGTGGAGAAGCGTCCGAACGCCAGGGCCCGCAGGATCGAGTCGGGCTCGATCTCGATGTCGTCGTCCATGTACAGGATGTACGGGGAATCGGTCAGCCTGCGCGCCTCGTACATGATGCGGCTGTAGCCGCCCGAGCCACCGAGGTTGGGCTGGTCGAAGATGTGGAGTCGGTCCCCGAGGAACTCCGCCGCCTCCGCGAAGCCGGGCTCGTCGCGGACCTTGCGGTCGCCCTGGTCGGGCATGAGGACGGCGTCGATCACGGCGTCGACCTCGGGATCGGAGGTCAGTGCCCGCAGCGCGGCCACCGCGTCGCCGGGCCGGTTGAACGTGGGGATGCCGACGGTGACCCGCCGGTCGTTGGGCACCTGTACGGCCGGGTCGGGCGTGCCGTCCGGGCGGGCGTCGGGACGCGTGGGCGGTGCGTCGACCGAGGAGTACCACCCGCCGGCGAGCAACTCCACGTCCGTGTCGGAGGTGAGGTCGAACCAGATCCAGCCGCCGTCCTCGAACGGGCCCAGGTCGCAGACGAACTCGACCGTCGTCACCTGGTCGGCGCGGCCCGGTTCGCCGACGACGTCACCGGTGACCGCGATCCGCGAGCCGTCGATCTTGGAGCGGTACAGGTCCACGCGACCGGAACCGCGCACCGTCAACCGGAGGACGACCTCGCCGAGGACGGACCAGCGCCGCCAGTACGCCGCGGCGAACGCGTTGAAGTAGGTGGCGAACGAGACCTCGGAGTCGGCCCCGATCCGCAGGGAGGTCCGGGCGGAGGAGTGCGCGCGCCGGACGTTGGTGGGCGCCTCGGCGAGGTAGAGCGAGCGCACGTCGAGCGGTTCACCGGCCCGCGGCAGGATGATGCGTTGGAGGCATTCCCGGCCACGTGGAGCGGAGAGCGCGACGACCGACCGCTCGATCTCGTCGATCAGTTCGTGGTGGCCGTGGTGTTCCATGTGTGCCAGTCCCCGTCCCGACGGCCGGGGGCCGCCCTCATCAGCCTTGCTGCGCCTCGCCCTGCCCGCACGGCGGGCAGGAAAGCCGGGTCGATCGTACCCGTCGGGGCCGTGATGCCCAGTCCAGCACGCGCCGGGGCCCACCCGGGCCGGCGGAAGAAGTAGGTTCGTCCCATGCACCTCATCGGATCCGCCCGCCGCCGCCCGACCGTCCGCACCGCCCTGGGGGTGCTCGCCCTCGCCACGCCCCTCGCGCTCGCCGGGTGCGGCTCCGATGACGCCCCGTCCGACGGCGCGGCGACCACCGGGGCGACCTCGGCGTCGCAGTCCGAGGGCCGCGAGTCCGGTGGCTCCGCCGGGGGCGCGGTCGAGTGCCCGCCCGCCGAGGGTGCGACGGAGCGCACCACCTCGTTCGACTCGGCCCCCCCGATGTGCCTGACCGACGGCGTCGACTACTCCGCCGTCATCGCCACCGACGCCGGCCCCGTCACCGTGGACCTGCTCGAGGAGAAGGCCCCGGAGACGGTGAACAACTTCGTGTTCCTGGCCCGCAACAAGTACTACGAGGGAATCACGTTCCACCGTGTCATCCCCGGCTTCATGATCCAGGGCGGCGACCCGCAGGGCACCGGCAGCGGCGGCCCGGGATACGAATTCGCCGACGAGCTGCCCGAGTCCGGCGAGTACGAGATCGGGTCGATGGCCATGGCCAACGCCGGACCGGACACCAACGGCTCCCAGTTCTTCATCGTCACCGGCGACTCCGGCGTCTCCCTGCCGCCGGACTACAGCCTCTTCGGCACCGTCACCGACGGGATGGACGCCGTCACCGCGATCGAGGACGACGGCAGCCCGCAGGGCCGGCCGCAGACGCTGCACACGATCGAGTCCGTGGAGATCGTCGAGGGCTGAGCCGACCCGGGTCGGCCGCCCGGGCCGGGCGGCTCTAGTACCCGCTCGACCCTCCGCCGCCGGAGAACGACGCGTTCGAGTAGCCGGTGGTGGTGGAGCTGGCCGCCTGCGCCGCCTGCACGTCGTGCGCGTGCCAGCTGGAGACCACATAGAACGGAACGAAGCCGTTGTAGCCGTACCCGGCCCGCCAGTCCCGGTCGTACAGCCGGGGCGCGTGGCGGTCGCCCGCGTCGTCCGCCGTCTCGACGTCCGCCATCTCGCGCGCCCGGATCGCCTCCACGACGATCCGGTAGTCGACGACGAGCCGGGCGTAGCGGTCCATGAAGTCGGGCGCCTGCGTATCCCGGGCCAGCTCGTCGGCGCGGGTGTCCAGTGCCCGGGCCTCGGCGGCCAGTCGCTCGTCCTTCGTCCCCAGCGCCGCGGCGAGCATGTCCTCGTGCAGCTCGCCCAGCTGGCGGCGGCGCACGTCGGCGTCCCCCTGCTCCATGCGGAAGAGCTGGTCGATGTTCTGTTCCGCCGTGATCATCTGGTCGACAGTGGTGTGGGCGGTGTCGATGTCGCCGGCCTTGGCGCGGAACTCGGCGTCCGTCGAGTCGGGCCGCAGGTCACCGATCCGGCCCATGACGGTGTCCAGCGCGAGGAACCGGCCGCGCACGTCCTCCCACTGGGAGCGCAGCTCGTCGTCGGCCAACGGGGAGGTGAGCGAGTTGGCGCGGATGTCCAGCCCGCTGAGCTCCCCCGCGACCCGTCCGTATTCGCGGGAGACCCGGTCGTACCGCTCCCTCGCCGTCGTCGCCTTCTTCTTGCGGCTCGCCGCGACCCCGGCGCCGACCGCGCCCGCGACGACCACCCCGGCCCCGGCGAACGCCCACGGCAGCCACGCCGGCGCGGGCTCGGGCTCCGGCGCCTGCACGGTGGGATCGGCCGCCGCCTGCGCACCCGCCAACAGCCCGACCGCGTGGTTCTCGCGCCGCATCGGGTCCTTCATCGCCTCGAGCGAACCGTCGAGGTGGCCGCCCTCGAAGAGGTCGAGCGCGGCGCACACGTCGTCCCCGCAGTAGATGCCGACGTCACGCGCCTCCGTGTCGTTGGCCACGATCAGGGTCCCCGGCGCCCACTTCTCCCTGTCCTCCGCCACGAGATCCGGTCGCTCGGCCTGGGCGAAGCGCTCGGTGGTGTCGTTGAGGTTGTCGCCGTCGTCGTCGAAGACCAGGTACTCGACGCGCGCCACCTGCGGCGGGAACGCGATGCGCCCGGTCTCGGTGCGGAGCAGGTCCTGGTCCCCGGGTGAGAGCACGCCCGCGCGGTCGGTGATGCCGACCTCGACCGTCTGCGCCGGGGCCGGCGCGGGGGCGGGGGCCGGCGCCTGCGCGCGGGCCGGCGCCTGCGCGCGGGCCGGCGCGAGCGGGAACAGCAGGAGCAGCAGTCCCGCGACGCCGGCGAGCACCACGAGCAGGCGCAGGGCCGGGGCGGTCGTCGTCCGTGTCATGACCCGAGCCTAGTGCCGCAGGTGGGCGGTGGCGGCGACACCGGTCGGCGATAGTCTCGACCGGGTGTTCGTCCTGGAAACGCTCATCGCCCTCACCGTCGCCCTGACGACCGCGTTCGGCGGCCTCGTCGCGGAGGACCTCATCACCCGAGACGCCTCGTGCACGATCTCCTCCGTGCCGGACCTGTGGTCCGAGGCCTGCACGTCCCCGTCCCGGCTGGGCTGGTTCGTCGGCACCCTCGTCGTGCTCGTCGTGGCGATGGCCCTGCGGGCGTGGCTCCTCGCCCACAACGGCACCCTGTACTACCTGCGCCTGCTGCCGGCCGAGAGCGCGGACCGGATGCGCGCCGCGGTGGACGTGGCCAACGCCCGCAGCCTGGGCTTCCGCTCGGCCACCGGGTGGTTCGGCACCGCGAACGAGGTGGTGGACCTGCGCCGCGAGGTCGACCACGTCTCCGACGAACTCGAGCGAGCGATGAACGACGACGACGACGCGACCGGCTTCGTCCTGGCCCCCAACCTCGCGTTCCCGGCGGCGCTGGCGGTCGGATACGACGTCCTCCTGCGCGAGCGCACCCACCTCGCCGAACTGCCGGTCGAGGCCCGCAGACGTCGCCTGCCCGGCGGCGACACGGGCGTACGGACGGTGTACTTCGACGACGGCGACGACATGTGGGCCGAGCGCCGGTGGCGGTCCCGCCGCAGCCAACCCGGAGCCGAACTGTCGATGGTCACCCTCCCCGCCGGGTCGGCGACCGCGGCGCGGGCCGATCGGACCTCCGTGCAGCGGGTCTGGCTCTCCCTCCAGCTGGACGGGGGCGGTCCGGTGTCCGAGGTGGACGCGGGGCATCCACTTCGGGAGGCGGCGGACCTCGTCGTCGTCGTCGCCCCCACCGACGGCGCGGGCGGCGCCACCGACGGCTCCAACGGCTCCGGCGGCGCGCGCGGCGCCGGATCGGACACCACCGCGACCCTCCGCCCCTGGACGCTCCCCGCCGGACGGTGGTACCCGGGCGCGAGCGGGCGACAGATCGACCGCCGGGCCTTCGCGCGGCTCGTCGAGGAGTTGTCCGGCGCGGTCGAGCAGGTCCTCGACGACTACCCGGAGGCGCAGGTCCTGCTGTCCGGTCGGATGCCACGGAGTGTGGCGTTCGCGCTGGGCTACGTGATCTCCCAGCGCAAGGACGACCGGATCGAGGGCAAGCGCGCGGCCCTCCACCCGACCCGGGCCGACGACACCCGCGCCGAGCGCGCCCAGGCCCTGGCCGAGAACGAGGGGCTGAGCTCGCTGAGCCGCTTCTGGACCTCGGTCACCCCGGTGCTCGAGCACCTCGGCGAGGCCAAGCCCACGCTGGTGCACATCGCCCAGCGCGACGCGGTCGTGCGCGGGCTCGTCGCCCCGGCCGGCCGCACCACCGCCGAATCCGCTACCCCGACTGGGGATCCGCTATCCCGATAGGAGTAGCGGATCCCGATTCCGAGTAGCGGATCCTGGGGGTGAGGCACGCGGTGCGGGCCCGGCGCCGCGGCGAGCAGGCTCAGCCCTCGAGCGCGGCGCCGTCCCGCAGGTGCGGCGCCAGGGTGTTGTCGAACATCGTCAGCGCCGAGGCGATGGCCATGTGCATGTCGAGGTACTGATAGGTGCCCAGACGTCCGCCGAACAGCACCTTGTTGGCGGCGGTCTCGGCCTTGGCCCGCTCGCGGTAGGCGGCCAACCGCTCGCGGTCGGTGGACTCGTTGATCGGGTAGTACGGCTCGTCGTCGCGCTCGGCGAAGCGGCTGTACTCGCGCATGATCACCGTTTTGTCGGTGGGGTAGTTCTTGCGCTCGGGGTGGAAGTGGCGGAACTCGTGGATGCGGGTGTAGTCGTACTCCGCGTCGTTGTAGTTCATCACCGGGGTGCCCTGGAAGTCGCCGGTGGGCAGGACCTCGGTCTCGAAGTCCAGGGTGCGCCAGCCCAGCTCGCCGTCGGCGTAGTCGAAGTACCGGTCCAGCGGGCCGGTGTAGACCACCGGCGCGTCGGGGCTGGCGGCGCGCACGGCCTCGCGGACGTTGAACCAGTCGGTGTCGAGCACCACGTCGATCTTGTCGTCCGCGGCCATGTTCTCCAGCCACGCGGTGTAGCCGTCGACGGGCAGGCCCTCGTGGGTGTCGTTGAAGTAGCGGTTGTCGAACGTGTACCGCACGGGCAGGCGGGTGATGTTGCCGGCGGGCAGGTTCTTGGGGTCGGTCTGCCACTGCTTGGCCGTGTAGTCCTTGATGAACGCCTCGTACAGCGGGCGGCCGATCAGGGAGATGGCCTTCTCCTCGAAGTTGGCCGCGTCCTCGGCGGAGAACTCGGCGGCCTGCTCGGCGATGAGCGCGCGCGCCTCGTCCGGCGAGTAGTAGCGGCCGAAGAACTGGTTGATCAGGCCCAGGCCCATGGGGAACTGGTACGCCGTGCCCTTGTGCATGGCGAACACGCGGTGCTGGTACCCGGTGAAGTCGGTGAAGCGGTTGACGTACTCCCACACCCGCTCGTTGGAGGTGTGGAACAAGTGCGCGCCGTACTTGTGGATCTCGATGCCGGTCTCCGGCTCGGGCTCGGAGTAGGCGTTACCGCCGATGTGGTGGCGCCGATCGAGCACCAGGACGCGCTTGCCGAGCTCGGTCGCCGCCCGCTCGGCGACGGTCAGGCCGTAGAAGCCCGACCCCACCACGATGAGGTCGTAGGTGTCCCACTGCCGTTCGCCTGCCATAACCGTCGGGCCTTTCCGTAGTACGTCGCCGCGGTGTCCGCCGGGTAGTGCGTCCGCCGGCCGCTCGCCTGACCGCGCGCCGGTCGGCGCGGGTGCGGGTCCCAGGGTATCCGGCGGGTCGGGGGTGGGTTCAGGGCACGCCGACGACGACGAGGTGGACGACTTCTCGAGACGACCGCGGTGGCCCACGGTGCAGGTGGGGCGTCGGCGCCGTCGTACGCCGGTTCGAAACTACATCCCTGTAGTCCCAATATTCACGTCTTTATCACTTGGTTTCACGAGTTTCTTGGATAACATTGACCCCGTTCGTCACATTCGTCCCAGTGGTCGCGCTCCGGTGCGGCCTCCGGGCAGTTGTGCCCCGCAGGTGAGCAGCTTCGGGACACAGACATCTGATCTGGAGAAGCCCTTGAGAACACGACGCCGCCCCCTGTACGTCAGTGGTCGACGCCGGACCCTCGCCCTGGCGGTGGCGGTCGCGGCGTCCGTCGTCACGCCCCTCGCCGTGTACGGGGCGGACCAGGTCGTCCAGTCCGGCGACGACATCGCCACCACCGCGGGCAGCGCCCTGCCCACCGCCGAGACCGAGGTCCCGCTGGCCGAGGCGCCTCCGGCCGTCGGCGTGGAGACCGACATCGCCTCCGGCGGCACCACGGTCCGCCAGGTCACCTCCGACACACCGTTCTCGATGGCCGGCGTCACCTGGAAGGGTCACAACCCGGCCGCCGTCGCCACCCTGCGCGCCCAGAACCCCGACGGCACGTGGGGCCCCTGGTACGAGGCCGAGTCCACCGACGGCAAGGGCGAGAGCGTCACCGGCACCGGCGGCACCGAGCCCGTCTACCTGGGGACCGACACCACCGCCGTCCAGATCGCACTCTCCGGGATCGACCTCGCCGACTCCTCGCTGGCCGACGCGCCCGAGGTCACCGTCCCCGACGACGAGGCCGCCCCGGCTCCCGCGGAGCCCGCCGAGGACGTCGCGCCCGCCGCTGATACCGCCGCCGCTGAGTCCGCCGCCGCTGAGTCCGCCGCCGCTGACGCGGACGTCGCGGCCACCCGCGCGGCCGAATCCGCCGCCCCCCGGACCTCTGCTCCCGCCGGCCCGACGTCCGAGCCGGCCCGGCCGGCCGCCGCCGGCACCCCGCCGGTGCCGACCCGCTACGCGGACATCAAGCCCGTGGCCGAGACCTCGGGCCTCGACGCCGACTCAGGCAGCACCGACTCGATCGACCCCGGGTCGGTCAAGGCCGTCCTGCTCTCCCCCGACGACACCCCGACGCCCGATCCCGAGGCGTTCGCCGACATCACCGCCTCCGGCGGGAGCGGCACGCACGGGGACATCGCGGCCAGGCAGCCGTCGATCATCTCCCGCTCCGGCTGGGGCGCCGACGAGTCGATCCGCTGCCGCAGCGCGAGCTACGACCCCACCCTCGCCGCGGCGGTCGTGCACCACACGGCGGGCAGCAACGACTACTCCCGCGAGGGGTCGGCCAGCGTCATGCGCGGCATCTACACGTACCACGCACGCACGCTCGGCTGGTGCGACGTCGGGTACAACGTGCTGGTCGACAAGTACGGCCAGGCCTTCGAGGGCCGCCACGGAGGGCTCAGCCGCAACGTCCAGGGCGCCCACGCCGGCGGCTTCAACGGCAACACCTGGGGCATCTCGATGATGGGTGACTACTCGAACGTCGCCCCGTCGGACGCCACCGTCCGCAAGGTCGGCGAGATCATCGGCTGGCGCCTGTCCGTCGCCGGCGTCGACCCCAAGGGCACCGACACCCACTACTCAGAGGGCACCTCGTACACCAAGTACTCGTACGGGACCGCCGTCCGGCTGCCCAACATCTTCGCCCACCGCGACGTCGGCCTCACGTCCTGCCCGGGCAACTCCGGTTACGCCAAGATGGGCCAGATCCGCGACATCGCGGCCTCCTACGCCAAGAGCGGCGGGGGCGGCGCCCCGGCCCCGTCCCAGCCGAGCCCCAGCCCGGGCACGGGCGGCGGTGGCACCGGTGGCGGTGGCACGGGTGGCGGCACCGGTAGCGCGGATCTCCCGTCGGTCATCACCCAGGGCAGCGTCCAGGAGGCCGTGACCTCCGCACTGCGAACCGTCCTCACCGGCGGCAAGCTCGATCCCGCGACCCTGACCCGGATCCTCACCGGCGGCAAGTCGCTGTCGGACATCCCGATCGACGCGGGCTCGGCACAGAACGTGCTCAGCCGCGACTTCTCCGGGCTCGCCCAGAAGCTGGCCGGCCCGCTCGGCAAGGCACTGTCCGGAGTCCAGCGATTCGGCGACGTCTCCCTGGTCAAGCACGAGAACGGCGCGCTGTACTCCTCCCCCGAGACGGGCACGCACCCCGTGTGGGGCGTGATCGGCGACGCGTGGGCCGCCCAGGGCTTCGAGCACGGCCCGCTCGGACTGCCGGTCTCCGCGGAGGCCGAGCGCGCCGACGGGACGGTCGCCCAGCGGTTCGTCGGCGGCACGCTGGTCTACGACCCGGCGACGCGGGAGCTCACGGTCGAACCGAACCCCTGATCCTCGGCCGGCGCCGCCCGATCACCGGGCGCGCGCCGGCCGACCACGTCGTGCGGACCGGGTCCCACCAGGTGTGCACCCCTCCCCCACCCGGGGCGGCGTGCACACCGGGGAAGTGGTGGGGACCGGTCCGCATCCCATTTCGACCCATTTCGACAGGGCCCCGGTCGGGTCAGGCGCTCAGCCCCACCAACGTCGTAGGACGTGCGCGATCCCGGCTTCGTTGTTGGTGAGCGTGACCTCGTCGGCGGCCGCGTGCACGGAGGGGATCGCGTTGCCCATCGCGACCCCGTGATCTGCCCAGCGCAGCATCTCCAGATCGTTGGGCATGTCGCCGAACGCGACGGTGACCGGAACCGCGTCGGACGGGACGGCCGCGCCGGCCGCCGTCCCCGCCGCGATCCGGGACAGCCCACTCGCCTTGGTCACACCGCGGGCCGCGAACTCGATCAGCCCGTCGGTGGTCGAGTAGGTGAGATCCGCCAGGTGGTCCACCTCCCCGCGCAGTGCCGCCACCATGTCGGCGCTCGGCATACCGGGGACCCGGGCGAGCAGTTTGAGCACCGGCTCGGAGAGGACCTCGTCGTGACCCACCTCGAGGTGCGCGGGATGGATCCAGGCGTGTTCGTAGTCCGGGCTGGCCACGAAATCGGCATCCGCGGCGTCGGCGCCCAGGCGCTCGGCCGCGATCCCGCTGCCGGGCAGCAGCCTGCGCAGCACCTCGTCGATCGCGGCGAGCGTTTCGGGATCGAGGAGACTGGTGGCCAGGAACTCGCCACTGTCGGTGTCCATGATGACGGCTCCGTTGGCGCAGACCGCCAGGGGCGCGACGGGCAACTGGTCGACCACCTGGGGCAGCCAGCGTGGCGGGCGTCCGGTGGCCAGGACGAACGTGGCCCCGTCCGAGACGAGGTCCGCCACGACGGCCCGGTTCGCGGCCGGGACGAGGCGATCGTTGTCGATCAGGGTCCCGTCGACGTCGGAGGCGACGAGCAGCGGTCGGGAACGGGTCACGGAGCGTCCGGGCCCGCCGGTCCCTCCGGCTCGTCACCGGCATCGGCATCCGGGTCGACTGCCTTCTGGGCACGGCGTCGCATGCGCTCGGCGTGCTCGGCCTCGTCCAGGGCGGTGGCCTCCTCCAACGTGGGGGCGGAACCGCCGAGGCGGGCGGGCACCCAGTTGGCGCCGGCCGGGTAGGCGCCGTAGCGCTCCGCGTACTCCTGTTGGAGGCGCTCCAGGGTGGCCTGGATGCGGGAGCGCAGCTCCTCGGTGCACTCTTCGACGGGCTCGTAGGCCCGCATCGGCTCGCCGACCTCCATCATGATCGGCACCTTGGGGCGCAGGAGCTTCTTGGGCAGGCCCTTGGTCCACACCCGCTGCGATCCCCACAGGGTCACGGTGATGATGGGGACATCGGCCGCCAGTGCCATCCGCACCGCACCCGACTTGAAGCCCTTGACCTCGAAGCTGCGGCTGATGGTGGCCTCGGGGAACACACCGACCAGCTCGCCGGCCCGGAGACGGGCGACGGCCTCGTCGAAGGACGCCTTGCCCGCCGTCCGGTCGACGGGGATGTGCTTGAGCTCGCGCATGATCGGCCCGGACACCTTGTGGTCGAACACCTCGACCTTGGCCATGTAGCGGATGAACCGCTTGTGCACGCGCGCCGGGATGCCGCCGTAGACGAAGTCGAGGTATCCGGTGTGGTTCATCACCACCACCGCCCCACCGACCTCGGGGAAGTTGCGCTCCCCGCGAATCGTGAGGTCCAGGCCCTGGACCTTGAACATTGTGCGGGCGAACCCGATGATCCCCGTATAGAGCAGCTCCACGGCCACCAGCGTAGCCGCCCGCACCGACACGGGTGCCCGCCCCTGCCGGTAGGTTCGGCGGGGTGGATGACGCCCCCTTCGATTCGGTCGACCCGGTGGCACAGAGCCGCCACTACTCCTGGCCTGCCCTGCCGGGTGCTGCCGAGCGCAGCGTGCACGCGGGTCTGGAGGCGCTGCGCCTCATCATCGACGGCGAGCGACACCTCTCCCCCGGCGCGCATACGCTCGGCGTCCGCTTGTCCGCGGCCGAGGTGGGCGCTGTGACCATGACGGCCGAGCCCGCGGAGTGGGCACTGAACAACGGCGGGACGGTCCACGGCGGGATCGTCTCCGGGTGGGTGGACACGGCGCTCGGCTACGCGACGGCGACGGTCGTGGAGGAGGGCGTCGGCTACAGCACCCTCGACCTCACCGTGCGGTACATCCGGGCGCTCCGGTTGGAGCGCACGCCCGCCACGATCCGCGCGGAGGTCGAGCACGCGGGCCGGTCGACGTGCGTGGTGCAGGTCCGGGTCACCGACACCGACGGCCGCACGTGCGCCAGCGCGAGCGGCGTGATGATGCTGTTCCGCCCGTGACCCGGGCGGCGGCCCGCGAGGCGTCCGAAGACCTCGTCGTCGTCCCCGGACACCCCGGCGACCACCCGCGGTGCGGGGTCAGCGGATCGGCTCGAGCACGTCCTTGCCGACGAACGGCCGAAGCGCCTCCGGCACCACGACGGAGCCGTCGGCCTGCTGGTGGTTCTCGAGGATCGCCACCAGCCACCGCGTCGTGGCGAGGGTGCCGTTGAGGGTGGCGGCGGTCTGCGTCCGACCCTCGTCATCGCGGTACCGCACACCCAGGCGGCGGGCCTGGAACGTCGTGCAGTTGGAGGTCGAGGTGAGCTCGCGGTAGGTGCCCTGGGTGGGGACCCACGCCTCGCAGTCGTACTTCCGGGCCGCCGAGGAACCGAGATCGCCACCCGCGATGTCGATGACGCGGTACGGCAGGCCCATCGCCTCGAGCATCTCCTTCTCGAACCCCAGTAGACGCTTGTGCTCGGCGTGGGCCTCCTCGGGCTTGCACCACGAGAACATCTCCACCTTGTCGAACTGGTGGACGCGGATGATGCCGCGGGTGTCCTTGCCGTGGCTCCCGGCCTCGCGGCGGAAGCAGGAGGACCAACCGCAGTACCGCTTCGGCCCGTCCGACAGGTCGAGGATCTCGCCCTGGTGGTACCCCGCGAGCGCGACCTCGGACGTGCCGACCAGGTAGAGGTCGTCGGCGTCGAGCTTGTAGACCTCGTCGGCGTGCGCGCCGAGGAACCCGGTGCCCTGCATGATCTCCGGTCGCACCAGGACGGGCGGGATCATCATCGTGAAGCCGTTGGCGGTGGCCTTCTGCGCCGCCAGCTGCAGCATGCCCAGCTGCAGCAGTGCGCCGTAGCCGGTGAGGAAGTAGAAGCGCGCGCCGGAGACCTTGGCACCGCGCTCCATGTCGAGCAGCCCCAGGCTCTCGCCGAGCTCGAGGTGGTCCTTCGGTTCGAAGTCGAAGGTCGGGATCTCGCCGACGCGCTCGATCTCCACGAAGTCGTCCTCGCCGCCGGCGGGCGTGCCCTGCTCGACGACGTTGGACAGCAGCCGCTGGAGTCGCTCGACTTCCGCCGCGGCGGTCTTCTCGGCCTCCTCGGCGTCCTTGACCGCCTGCTTCAACGCACCCGCGGCCTCGAGCAGCGCGGGACGCTCGTCGGGCGAGGCCTGTCCGACCTTCTTGCCGTGGGCCTTCTGTTCGGCGCGAGCCCCGTCCGCGGCCGCGATCGAGGACCTGCGGGCCTCGTCGGCGGTGAGCAGCTGGTCGACCAGCGACGGGTCCTCACCACGGGTGCGCTGGGAGTCGCGGACGACGTCGGGGTTCTCGCGGAGCAGCTTGAGATCGATCACGCACCTCAGCCTAGCGGCCCCACCCGGCCGGCCCGAGCCGCGACCGTGGCCGCGGGTGGATCAGACGCCGAACAGCTCGAGGAAGGCGTCCTTCTCGAACATGCGCGCGGTGTCGACCGCGGTGGGTGTCCCGCCGTAGGGGTCCGCACCGGCCTCGAAGAGCGCGCGGACGACCTCGCCGTACCCCTTGAACACCGCTCCCGCCAGCGGCGTCTGGCCCCGGTCGTTGGCGCGGTCCACCTCGGCGCCGCGTTGGAGCAGGGCGCGGACGGTGTCCGGGTGCCCGTTGTAGGCGGCGAGCATCAGCAGGGCGTCGCCCCGCTCGTTGGTGAGGTCCGGGCTCACCCCGGCGTCGACATACGCCGCGAGCCGCTCGGTCTCGCCGTCGCGGGCCAGCTGGAACAGCATCTGCGCGAACTCGAGGACCTCCGGGTCCACCCCGTCCCGCGGCGAGCGCACGTCGCCGTCCGCACCGGCCGGCTCGTCGTGGTTCTGTCCGCTCATGCAGAGGATCCTATCGGGACCGCGCGATTGCGGCATCATGGAAGGCGATGACCACTTCCACCCGATCCTCGCGCCGTGGTCGATCGCTGCTCCGCACACGGGGCGCGGTCATGGCCTCCCTCCTCGCCATCCTGTCCGGCGGGGCGGTCACCGGTGCGCTCATGGCGTCGGCGATCAACGATCCCAACTCCTCCCGCGCCGAACGCATCGCGGCGGTCGTCCCGCAGGTCGACCCGCGCACCCTGTCCGGGCCCGCGTACGCCGAAGCCGCGCCGGGCACCTGCCTGACCTGGTCGCTGGACGCCGCGGACCGCGTCACCTCGTTCGACACGGTGGACTGCTCCGAACCGCACCGGTTCGAGGTGGCGGCCCGGATCGACCTGTCGGAGGTCCCCGGTTTCGGGGAGAGTGCGCCGCTGCCGGTCAGTGCCGAGCTGGCGCCGGTGGGGACCGAGCGCTGTCTCCCGCTGATCTCCCGGTACGCCGACGGGCGCGAGGTCGATCCCGGCGGCCGCTTCACCGGGCTCGTCGTGCCGCCCTCCGAACAGGGCTGGGACAAGGGCGACCGGAGCGTGCTGTGCGGTGTCGCCGCCGCCGAACTCGACGGACGCTCCGCCCTGTCGACGGGCACGTTCGCCCAGGCAGACCAGCACCGCCGATGGGAGCCGGGTACCTGTCTGGGCTTCACCGACGAGGGCCTACCCGGCGCGACCACGCCCTGTTCGGAGGACCACTCGATCGAGATCGTCGCCGACGTGAACGTCTCCGCCGTGTTCCCGGAGGGGCCGGTCCCGCCGGACCCCCGACAGCAGTCCGAGCTCACGGCCGACGCCTGCCGGGAGGCCGGTGTCGCCTACCTCGGTGACGCCGAGGCACTGCGGCGGACGACCCTCATCTCGACGCTGGTCAACCCGATCTCGGAGGTGTCGTGGCAGACGGGTAGCCGGACCGTCAACTGCGGGTTGATGAAGGCCGCGGAACCCGGCCCGTTCGCGGTACTGCGGGGGTCGGCGCGCCAGGGCGTGCTGGTCGACGGAGCCACCCCGGTCGCTCCCACCACCACGCAGATCCCGCCGCCGGGTCAGCCGCCGGGAGGCGTCCCCGGAGCGCCGACCGACGCGGGCCAGGGCACGGTGTCGGTACCGGTGCCCGGCGGGACGCCGTGAGCCTGAGGGTCGACGAGACACGCTTCGAGGAGCTGGTGGACGACGCGTTGGACTCGGTCCCGGACGCGCTGTTCGAGGCGATGGACAACGTCGTGGTGCTCATCGCCGACCGCCACCCGGACGAGCCCGACCTGCTGGGCCTGTACGAGGGGGTGGCGCTGACCGAGCGCGACACCACCTACTCGGGGTTCCTCCCGGACACCATCACGATCTACCGGGGCGCACTGTGCGCGTTCTGCTCCACCGAGGAGGAGCTGGTCCACGAGGTGGCGGTGACGGTGATCCACGAGATCGCGCACCACTTCGGGATCGACGAGGAGACGCTCCACGCGCTCGGCTGGGGCTGAGCCCGATCGGGGCTGAGCCCGCCGCCGTCAGTACCCCGGTCGCCCCAGGTGGTCGCCCCACCGCTCGCACGCCCAGCCGCCGCCGTCCGGCGCGAGCTCGATGACCCCGCAGTTGGGGATCCGGTTGTCCAGCGCCCACTGCGAGGGGACGGCGCCGGCGAACACGGCGAGCATCCGCATGAGCGTGCCGTGCACCACCAACACCACGTCCACGGCGTTGTCGAGATAGGACTCGCGCAGCTCGGTGATCAGCGGCATCGCCCGGTCCTGCACGTCCAGGGCACTCTCACCGTCGGGGAGCCGGGAGTCGAGATCGCCGAGCTCCAACCAGTCACGCACCACCCGGTTGTAGGCCAGGAGCGCCTCGGCACCGGTCCGCATCTCGTAGCGGCCGGCCTGCACCTCGTGGACGCCGGGCACGGCCTGGGTGGGCAGGCCCATCTCCCCGGCGATGAGCCCGGCGGTCTCGCGGGCGCGGGCGGCCTCGGAGCTGAGAACGACGGACGGCCTGATTCCCGAGCCGGCCAGCTCCCCGCCCACCAGCCGTGCCTGATCGCGCCCGAGGTCGGTGAGCGGCGCGCCGGGCAGGGCGGTGTCGAGGGCGCCGGCGACGTTGGACGGGGTCTGTCCGTGGCGGACCAGGTGGAGGCGGGCGCTCACCCCGCGTCCTCCCCGCGTCGCAGGCGGTCGAGCCAGTCGATCTCCTCGGCGCGGTCCGGTGGGGGCGCACCGGCCTCACCGCCGCCGGCGACGGGCCACGACCCGAGGTAGCGCAGGTCGGCGGTCCGGTGACGCAGCGCGACGAGCGCCTCCGCCACCGCTGGGTCGTCGATGTGCCCGACGAGGTCGACGTGGAACAGGTAGGTGAACCGCTCGACGCGGGTGGGCCGGGAGCCGATGCGGGTGAGGTCGATGTCGCGGATCGACAGTTCGGTGAGCGCCTGGACCAGCGAGTTGGGCTCGTGGGGCAGCCCGAAGATCACGCAGGTGCGGTCGCTGCCGGTCCGGGGCGGTGGCGGGGCGGGCCGTCCGACCAGCACGAACCGGGTGCGCGCCCCGCCGATGTCGGCGACGTTCTCGGCGAGCGGGACCAGTCCGTTGATCTCGCCGGCCCGGCCGGGCGCGGCGGTGGCGTCGGCGGTGCCGGCGGCGACCTCTTCGGCGCCGGCGGCGGTGGAGGAGGTGGTCTCGATGTGGGCCCGGGGCAGGTTCGTCCCCACCCAGCGGCGGACCTGCGCGGCGGCGACGGGGTGGGTCCGCAGGACGCGGACGTCGTCGGCGGCGGTGCCGGGCCGCACGAGGATGGAGAACACCACGTCGAGTTCGGTCTCGGCGAAGATCTGCAGCCGGTCCCCCACCGCGAGCGCGTCGCTGGTGGGGTTGACGGTGCCGTCGACGGAGTTCTCGAACGGGACGCACGCGTAGTCGGCGGTGCCGGCGCGGACCATGGCCAACGCCTCGTCGGGGGTGCCGGCGGGGACCGCCTCGGCATCGGCGAGCAGCGCCGAGGTGCGCGCGTCTGCGCGCAGTCGGTGCAGGGCGGCATCGGTGAAGGTGCCGGGCGGGCCCAGGTAGGCGACGGTGACCACGACGACAAGACTAGCCAGCGTCAGGGACCGTCGGCCGACGCGAGGTCCGCCGAGACGGCGTCGACCCGCCCGTCGGGCACGAGGGCGCACGTGACCACGTCGCGGATCGCCTCCCGGGCCGACCTCGACAGGCCCAGGATCCGGGCCGGGTCCGGTCCTGCGAGCGCCGCGCGGGCGTCCGCCCCGGTCATGGCGGCCACGGCGCCGGCCAGAATGGCCCACACCTGGTCGGCGTCGGCGCAGCGGGGCACCAGGCCGGAACCGAACCCCACCCCGGAGTGGGCGGCCACGGCGAGCAGGTCCGCGAGGTGGTCGGCGGCGGGCCCGGGGCCGGCCAGCCCGGGGGCCACGTCGACGACCGCGGGGGTTCCCGCAGCGAGCACCCCGGCCACCGCGTCGAGCGCGGGCAGGCCGGTGGCGGCCGCGGGTTCCACCTCGACCGGGGCGGGCGCCGACCACCGCGCCAGGGCCGACACCATCGACGCCTCGTCCACCACGAGGTCGTCCAGCAGATCCGGCCGGGAGGGACCGCGACCGAGCAGTTCGAGCGACACCGTCATGGCCTCAGGTCTACACCCCGCGCGATGACCTCAGGACCACACCCCGCACGTTGCTACGCTCTCCCCGATGGGTACCGACGACTCCCCCGTGCCCGAGTACGCGGCCGACTACACCCCCGCACCGGACGACGCCCCGGACGCCTCCCACCTCACGCCCGAGGAGAAGCGCGGGCCGCGCACCGTCCACGTGGCACTGGGGTTGCTGGCCGCGTTGCTCGTCGCCGCCGTGGCCACGAACCCCGCATCGGTGCTGCCCCGCGACTCGACCCTGGCCGGCACCTACTACGTCGACGAGGGCTCCGGGCTCGAGCTGCAGGTGCCGGTCGGCTGGCGTGTGATCGACGACCCGGAGTTCGGCAGCGTGCAGCTGCGGCCGGTCGGCACCGGTCGGGCCCTGGACACCCGCATCCTCGCCGGGCCCCTGGAATCCGGGATCGCCGCCGCCGCGATCACCGATGACCAGGGGGCCGCCACCGCGCTCGCGGAGACCATCCAGTTGTACGTCCTGGGCGTGTCCGGGACCCGTGACGAACAACGGATGGCCCCCGTGGACAACGAGGCGGGGACGGGCGCCGCGATCTCCTACGTGGTGGTCCCGGACGGCATCCCCGACCAGGACTCCGGCGGCCTGGTCTACACCGCTGTCTTCGGTTCCGAGGACAGCCGGTGGTGGGTGGCGTACGTGACCACCGCGCAGCAGTCCGCTCCCGGCGTCCGGTGGATGGACCGGATCGTCGACCATGTCCGGCTCCCCGAGTGACCGCGTGGCGGTGAGCGGGTCGATGCCACCGGCTTCCGGCGCGGGACGGGTCCGCGCGGCTCTCTCGCCCCGCGAGGCGTTCGCCCGGTATGCGGCTCGGTTCGACCCGGTGACCGACCCCCGTGTCCGCCGGCTGCTGGTGGCCGAGCTCGTCGTCGTCCTGGCCGTCACCTTCGGCCTGTCCGGCGCCTACGCCGTCCTCGACCTGGTCTCCGCGCTTCTCGCACCGGCGGACCTCGGGGAGCAGACCGCCGCCCTCAACGTCTCACGCTCGGAACATCCGTGGCTCGACCTGGCCTACCAGGCGCTCGGGGTCCTGCGACTGCTGGCGTGGGCGCTGCTGCCGCTGGTGCTGCTCGCGCATTCCGGGCTCGGCGCACGGGCCGTCGGGCTGGTGCGCGACCGTCCGGGCCGTCAGATCGCGTGGGGGCTCGCGCTGACCGCCGTCATCGGCGTCCCCGGGCTGGCGTTGTACCTCGGCGCGGTCGCCGCCGGCGTTAATCTGCAGGTGTCGGCATCGGGCCTGGGCGAGACGTGGTGGCGGCCCGTCGTGCTGGTGCTGTCCGCCGCCGGCAACGGCGCCGCCGAGGAGATCCTCGTGGTGGGGTACCTGCTCATCCGGCTGCGCCAGCTGGGGGTGCCGCCCGCACTGGCCCTGGCGGCCAGCGCCCTGCTGCGCGGGTCGTACCACCTCTACCAGGGGTTCGGCGGCGGGCTCGGGAACCTGGCGATGGGTGTGGTGTTCGCGTTGTGGTGGATGCGGACCCGCCGGCTGTGGCCGCTCGTGCTGGCGCACACGCTGCTCGACGTGGTCGCGTTCCTCGGCTATGCGCTGCTCGCCCCGCACCTGTCGTGGCTGTGACCGCCCGACTCATCGCTGTGACCGCCCGGCCGCCGCTCCGCGCCCGCCACCGCTTCAGGTGCGCTGCCCGAATGGTCCATTCAGGCAGCGAACCGGGTCGAATTGCGTACATAGGGGCAGCGCACCCCGGCGCAGAGGGGCGACCCCCGCGGTTGTGACGCTTGTCCCGCCGGGGCCGTGGGACCCGCCGACCGCGGCACCGGGCAAGTAGAGTCCGATCCCATGACCGACGACTCCAGGCGCCGGCACCTCACCCCGGAGGAGGCCGCCGAGCTCCGGCGACGCGCGCGCGAACGCCGTGGCTACGCCGACCCCGGCGCGCCGCGGGACCCGTCGGCCAGGCCCGACCGCGGCGATCGGGGCGACCGGCGGGACCCCCGCGCCGCGGGCGGTGACCGTCCCGTGGGTCGCACCGGCTATCAGCCACGCCAGCAACCGGAGCCGCTGTCCCCGGAGGAGCGGGCCCGCTACGCCGCCCGGGACCGCCGCGACCCCGCGGACCCGCGCGCCGGGCGCGACCCCCGCGACCCGCGCGCCGGACGCGACCCCCGCGACCCGCGTGCCGGACGCGACCCCCGCGACCCGCGTGCCGGGCGCGACCCCCGCGACCCGCGTGCCGGACGCGATCCCCGGGACCCGCGGCAGCCCGCCGGTGCACGGGCCGGCTCGCGCGACCCCTACCGGGGGCCCGTCGACCGCCGCGGCCGGCGACCCGACCGTCGCCCCCCGCGCGGGGCGGCGGGGACGCCGCGCGGCCCCCGCAGCCGCCGCACCCCGCGGCGCCGAATCGGGCCCCTGCGGATCCTCGGACTGGTGCTGGTCGTCGTGCTCACGCTCGGGGTGGTGAGCGTGCTGTGGGCGGATTCGAAACTGCAGCGGATCGACGCGCTGACCGACTACCCGGGGCGAGGCGGCAACACGCCCGGCACCGTCACCCTGCTGGTGGGCACCGACTCCCGCGAGGGATTGACCGCCGAGCAGCAGGCCCAGTTGTCGACCGGGTCCGAGTCGGACGCCGGCGGCAAGCGCACCGACACGATGATGCTCGTCTACACCCCCCGCGGCGGGGACCGGACGATGCTCATCTCCCTACCCCGTGACCTGCTGGTCGACATCCCCGGTTACGGCGAGAACAAGCTCAACGCGGCCTACACCTTCGGCGGTCCACCCCTGTTGGCGCAGACCCTGGAGCAGCAGTCCGGGGTGCGGATCGACCACTACGCGGAGATCGGGTTCGGCGGTTTCGCCGGGATCGTCGACGCGGTCGGCGGCGTGGACATCTGCATCGACGAGCCGATCAACGACCCGCTCGCCGGACTCGACCTCGCCGCCGGGTGCCAGACGCTCGCCGGCCCGCAGGCGCTGGGCTTCGTGCGCACCCGCTACGGCTTCGCCGAGCAGGACCTGCAGCGCGTCCGCAACCAGCGACAGTTCCTCGGCGCGCTCATGCGCAAGACGCTCTCGCCCGGGAACCTGCTCAATCCGTTCACGGCCGTGCCCCTGGTGAACTCGGCGTCGGAGGCGGTCACCGTGGACACCGGCGACCACATCTGGAACCTCGCCATGGTGATGCGTCGACTCAGCGGTGACCCGCTCACCGTGACCGCACCCCACGACGGGATGGCCTCCGGGTCCGTGGGCTCCTACCTCGTGTGGGGCCCCACGACGACCGGGTTCTTCGACGCGGTGGCCTCCGGGCGGACCCCGGGACCGGAGTTCCTCGACACCGGACCGTGAGCGGCCGAGCTCAGCCGGCCGGGGTGATGGAGACGATCCCCCACGTGCCGTCGGGGTTCTCGGCCACCCGGACACGCTGCCGGATCAGTACCGGTTCGGCCTCCGGCGGGTACTCGGTGAGGTCCACCTCCAGCAGGGTCGGTGACAGTTCTCGTACGTCCACGCAGTGAGTGGTGCCCTCGGGGACCCGCTCGACCCCCTCGACGCGCAGCTGCTCCTCGGTCATCCGGCTGGAGGGCGCGACCGCCTCGAAGGCCTTCTCGGCCGAACGCTCCACGTAGTAGGCGTGATCGAAGGCCAGCACCGCCCCGGCCGGCGTCTCGAGCGAGCCCGGTCCGGACCCCACCATCCGGCCGGGTTCGGACACCTCCACGCACCCGGTGTCCCGCTCGGCCGCCGGGCTGACGGCCCCTCGGGTCACGACGTACCCGAGGACCGCGGACCCACCCAGCACCGCGACCCCGGCGGCCGCCAGCAGGGCGATCCGCGCCGGGCGGTGGTCGAGCACCGCGGGAGCCGGCGACGGTTCGTCCTCGGGGAGGTCACGGTCCGCGGCCGGGGCCCCGAGCGAGAGGGTGGACAGGTCGTCCGCCTCGCGCCGGGTGCTGCCGGTCCCGGCCGGCGCCGCCGAGGTGCGCGGCTCCCCCGCCGTCGGGGCGTGTGCACCGCCGCCGGCGGCGCCGAGGGTGATGCGGGTGGGGGGCGGGGCATCGGCGGACGGTTCGGGCTCACCTGACCCGGCCCGCCCGGTACCCGGGCCACCGGCCTCACCGGCCGACCGGCCCGCGGCGGGGACGCCGGGCATCGCGTGATCGGGGGTCGGCCCGGTCCGCAACCACGGCGGAACCGTCACCTCCGGGAGCCGGGGGGCCTCGTCGTCGTCGCCCGCCCTCGGCCGGTCGGCCACGCCGCCCCACCCCCTCACTCCACCCCGCGTCGACTCATCGCGTGACGGGTCATCGCGTCACGGGCGACCGCGGTCGCCATCGGAGTGGATCCTAGAGGTCGGCGCGCCCGGCCGGGGGTTCATACCGCGGGTGCCGGGCGCGTGGTGCTCGCGGGGAGCCGCCGTCTAGCGCAGGGTCACCTGACGTGCGCGCAGACCGTCGCGGGAGGACCGCTCGTCCGAGGTGAGGGGAGTGTCGTCGGCCAGGGCGTCACGCAGCGCGGCGTCGAGCGCCTGCAGACCCGGCGCCCATTCCTGGTGGTGCATCTCGCGGTCCAGGTCGAACACCGGCACCAGGACCCCGTGCGTGCGGAACGACCCGGCGAAGCGGGACCCCTCCCCCAGATGGAGCGCACCGGCGGCGTGCACGCGGGCGAGGGCCTCGAACAGGTCGTCCTCGTTCTCCGGCCGCACCCAGCGGATGTGTGCCTTCTCGCCGGCGTCGACCCACCAGGCGGCCTCGATGCCGTCCGCGGAGACGCGCGCCGAGGGCATCATGACCTCGTTGGCGTTGCGGATGGCCTGCTCGATCTCGGGCCCCACGTCCACGCCGTCGGCGACCCACCACGAGAAGTCGTCGTGGACGACGATCTCCAGCGGCGCATCGGCGACCACGACGTCGGCCAGTGCCGGGGTGGAGTCGGTCGGGTGCGACGAGGTGAGGGTCTCCCCGCCACCGGCGCGGGTCGCCCAGTCCACCGCGTAGGCCAGATCGACGGCGGGGTCCGGCCCGTGGACCTGCACCTGCAGGCCGACCATGGCCTGGCCGCCGAGCTCCTCGTCGCGGACCAGGCCCGCGATGGCGCCGGGCAGCACGGTCGCCAGCGTGACCTCCCGCCCACCGTCGACCGTGGTGAGGCGCGCGGTGGCCGACGGCACGAACTCGCGCATCGCCACCATGTCGCATTCCCCGGCGAACCCGGCGAACGGCCGCGGCTCGACGCTCAGTTCCTCACGCTCGGCCGCGCGCGCGGCGATCTTGGCCTGGCGGTTGCCGCCGGCCTTGGGCTCGTTGTTCCGATTGCGTCTACCCACGATCACCACGATACGGTGCGCCCCCGCCGACCGCCCGCGTAGGCGTCGGACTCGAACCCGGACTCGGGCCCGGGCTCGGCCGGCCCGCCCGTCAGGCGCCCGCGGGCCCCTCGGTCCGGGGCGCGCCGCCGTCGAGGACGGTCAGCGCGCGCGAGGGGACGTTGGTGCCGACCCAGTCCACGCCGAGGTCGCGGCACAGCAGCAGGTCGGCGGGGTCGTCGACGGTCCAGCAGTAGGTGCCCATCCCCCGTGACCGCCAGTACTCGACCAGCCACGGCCGCGCCCGCAGCGTCCCGATGCTCGGCCCCATCAGCTGGGCACCGAACCCCTCGGCCGGCCACGACTTGACGATGTTCCGACGCTCGCGCAGCTGCACCGTCGGCACGTCCGGGGCGAGCCGCCGGAACCGCCGCACGGCCGCGACCGAGAAGCTCATCATCACCGCGCGGGAGTCGGCGAACGACGGGGCCCGGTCGAGGCCGAAGTACGTCAGCTCGTCGCGCAACGCCGTCTCGACCCGCCCGCCGGACGGCACCGGGTGCTTGGTCTCGAGGAACAGCCGGACGTCCGGGTACGCCTCGGCCATGACGAGGAAGCTGCGCAGCGTGAGCACCGTTTCGGGGGCGCGGTGCACGGGGTGCCACGACCCCACGTCGAGCGCGGAGATCTGCTCGAGGGTGCTGGCGTGGACCCAGAGATCCCTGTCGGCGACGCGGGTGGTGCGGGGGTCGTGGAGCAGGACGGGCACGCCGTCGGAGGTGAGGCGGACGTCCACCTCGAGCGCCTCGGCGCCCTGGTCGAGGGCCTGCTGATAGGCGACCCGGGTGAGTTCGGGGAATTCCGCGGAGGCGCCGCGGTGTGCGACGACCCCGCTGCGGGTGGAGACGGGCGAGGGCAGGTGGGTGGTCGCGGGGACCGTCACGTCTCAATCCTTCCGGGTTGCTGACGCTTCCAGGATCCCCGCCGCGATGAACCTGCGGGTGAACCGCGGGGAAGGGTCACTGAAACTCCTCATGACGCCCCGGGTCTCCCGGACCGCCCACGCCGCGGCGAGTGCGGCGAGGGCGGTGAGCAGCACGGTGTCCGCGGCGGCCTGTGGGCCCTCCCCGCTACCGCGCCACAGGGCGACCGTCACCGCCAGGACGTTGACGGCCCAGGCCACCCACCACCGCCGGAGTTCCGATCGCGACGGGGCACGGGTCGACACCCGGCGCAGTTCCTCGAGGTAGACGGGCAGGCGGAAGAAGTTGACGACGACGAGGAGGGCACCCACCCACAGGCCCGCCCGTGACCGGGGGTCCCGAACCGGTGCGTACGCCCGTCGCCGCATCTCCACCAGCCAGGCCGTCGCCGTGACGGCTGCGGCGATGCCCACGGCGATCGCGACGATCCCCGTCACCCAGACCAGGGCGGTGGTGAGGGCCTCGAGCCACCACGGCGCGAGCCGGTCGGCGTACCAGACCAGGGCGGCGTAGCGCAGTCCGTGGGCCACTGCGGTGGCGAGGAACCAGGCGCCGGCCGCCCGCATGATCCCGGGGGCGGCGGTGGCCAACCGGGCGGGTGCCGGTCCTGCCGGCTGCTCGAGGTGGCGCGGGATCGCGACCGGCGGCAGCCCCCACCGCGGGGTGCCGGGGTAGGCCGGGGTGCGGTCGCGCCACGCCGGCCCGGTGCGGTGCCGCGGGACGGGCGGCCGCGTCACGGGCGTCGGGGGTCGCCACGGCGGGTGGGCGACCCAGCGCCACTGCCCCTGACGCCGCGGTGTGGTCATGGCGACCATGCTGGCACAGCCCGGGTGGCGTCGGACGGCGGTGTGCCGGAGCCTGGGTCCATGTCCGTGAACTGCGTGCGCGTGCACGACCTCGTCTCGGGAGAGGCCGACCCGGCGGGGGCCCACGTCGTCCTCGTGGACCGGCTGTGGCCGCGGGGCGTACGCAAGGACTCCCTCGGTCACGACGATTGGTGCCGGGACGTGGCTCCGTCCGCCGACCTGCGCCGCGGGTTCCACCGCGGTGAACTGGACTTCGAGCACTTCGCGGAGAGGTATCGGGAGGAGTTGTCACGCGATCCCGCCGCCGGGGAGGTGGGCCGCCTGGCGACGCTGGCGGCCCGTGACGACCTGGTGTTGGCCTATGCGGCGAGGGACACCGAGCACAACCACGCCCTCGTTCTGGCGGACGAGATCAGGCAGCACATGTAGCCGTCGTCACATCAGGGGTGACGGATCGCAAGGGCGTGTGTATGGTCTTACTCAGTAGTTGAAATCGTTCGTTGTATTTCTGTAGATCCACCGTCCTCGAGAGAGGGCAGTGCGGCACCGCAGGGAAACACACAGCACGCTCTCTGCTGCAGCACCCGGGACCCCGACAAGCGGGGTACCGACTCTCGAAAGGACGCCAATATGGCTACCGGCACCGTTAAGTGGTTCAACGCTGACAAGGGCTTCGGCTTCATCGCCCCCGACGACGGCTCGGCCGACGTCTTCGCCCACTTCTCCGCCATCCAGGGCTCGGGCTACCGTTCGCTCGAGGAGAACCAGCAGGTCTCCTTCGACGTCGCGCAGGGCGCCAAGGGCCTGCAGGCGGAGAACATCACCCCGATGTGATCTGTGACGTCAGAGTGATCTGACGTCCTTCAGACTCCACGAGAGGGCCCGGCAGGAGAGATCCTGCCGGGCCCTTTCGCATGTCCGCTCCGTCTGCCCCTCGGTCCGATCATCCGCTCCCGCGCCCGGCCAGACGCGGGAGCCCCCGGTCAGATGGGGCAGGCGACGCCGCTGCGGACGTGGCAGTCGTAGCCGCCCGGGTTCTTCACCAGGTACTGCTGGTGGTAGTCCTCGGCGTAGTAGAAAGTGCCGGACCGGACCTCCCCCAGCTCGCCGATCTCGGTGGTCAGCGGGCCGTAACCGGCCGCGTCGAGCTCCTTCTGGTACCCCTCGGCGATGCGACGGGCCACCTCCAGCTGCTCCGGCGTGGTGGTGAAGACGGCCGAGCGGTACTGCGTGCCCATGTCGTTGCCCTGGCGCATCCCCTGCGTGGGGTCGTGCCACTCGAAGAACGTGGCCAGCAGCTTCTCCACCGGCAGCACCTGCGGATCGAAGACCACAAGCACGGCCTCGGTGTGGCCGCTCGCCCCGGTGCAGGTCTCCTCGTAGGTGGGGTTCGGCGTCCACCCGCCGGCATACCCGGCGGCGGTGGTCCAGACCCCGTCGAGCTGCCACAGGATCTTCTCCGCGCCCCAGAAACACCCCATGCCGAGCACTATCGTCTCGTGGCCCTCCGGGAACGGCGGGACCATCGGGTTTCCGGTGACGATGTTCGCCGGCGCCACCGGCACCGGGTCAGCGCGGCCCGGGAGCGCCGCCTCGGCGTCGACGACCGTGGTCGCGGTACGCATGGCGGAGTGTCTGATCGCGTCTTGTAGCCAGCCCATGCCGCCAGGGTAACCCTCCGGCCCGTTCGTGATCCGGACGTGATGTGACCAATGCCATAGTCGGCGCTAGGGTGGTGACCAGTTCGACCGAGGGGGAGCTCGACGTGACCGCTACACAGCCCGCCGCGCAGCGCCTGCGCGCCATCCTCGACGGCGAGCCGCCGCAGCCCTTCGAGGGGTCCGGCTGCAGCGATCACGTCCGTCGCCGCAACCTCCACGTGAGTGTCGCCGTCGCCCTGGCGCTCCTGATCGTGCTCGTCGTCCTCCTGGTGATCTGACCAGGCACGGTCATCACGTCAGACAGTCGCGGGCGACGCGCACCAGCAGGGGGGCCCACGGCGCACACGCGTCCTCCGGCAGCGTCGCGATGTGGGCCACCTCCGCGGCCGCGACCCAGCGCAACTCCGCTATCTCGGCCCGGTGCCGCTGCCCACCGTCCACCTCGGCGGCGAAGACCTCGGAGACCAGGGAGAAGCCGGGCTCGTTGGCGGTCGCGGTGTCGAACCGCCCCAGGGGGGTGAGCCGATCGGGGGCGATGATCACCCCCAGTTCCTCGTCGATCTCCCGGGCGGCGCACGCCCGGGGCGACTCCCCGGCCTCCCACTTCCCGCCGGGCAACATGAACCGGTCGGTGCCCGCCTTGCGGACGGTCGCCACCGCCCCGTCGGGTCGGGTGAGCACGACGGCCGACACGGAGATGATGCCGCCGGCCGGGGCCGTATCAGAGTGATCCACGACCCCGATCATGGCAGGCCATCGGCTCGGGCGGCAGCCGGCGGTCGCGCAGCACGACGCACCGGTGGACGGATCACTATGGTGGAGGTGGACGTCGTGACGGGCGCCACGGGGACTCCCGTGCGCAGCCCGCCACCCAACTGAAAGGACACTCCACTATGGCCGAGTACGTTCTTCCCGATCTCGACTACGACTACGGCGCTCTCGAGCCGCACATCTCCGGCGAGATCATGGAGCTGCACCACTCCAAGCACCACGCGACCTACGTCAAGGGCGCGAACGACGCCATCGAGCAGCTCGCCGAGGCCCGCGAGGACGGCAGCATCGCCGCCAAGGCCCCGCTGCTGAGCAAGAACCTGGCCTTCCACCTCGGTGGCCACACCAACCACTCCGTGTTCTGGAAGAACATGTCGCCGAACGGTGGCGACAAGCCCGAGGGCGAGCTGGCCGCCGCGATCGACGCCGAGTTCGGGTCGTTCGACAAGTTCCAGGCCCACTTCAACGCCGCCGCCACGACCCTGCAGGGGTCGGGCTGGTCCGTCCTGGGCTGGGACCACATCGGGCAGCGCCTGATCATCCAGCAGCTCACCGACCAGCAGGGCAACATCTCGATCAACATCACCCCGCTGCTCATGCTGGACATGTGGGAGCACGCCTTCTACCTGCAGTACAAGAACGTCAAGCCGGACTACGTCAAGGCCTGGTGGAACGTCATCAACTGGGCGGACGTGGCCGAGCGCTACGCCGCCGCCAAGGGCTGACCGACAGGTCACGCGCCACACGGCTCAGCAGAGTTCGCAGCGGCCCGGGCGGGGATCTCCCCGCCCGGGCCGCTGCCCGTCGGTCGGCGCAGATCGCCCGCCCACCTCCGCGAGACATCCCCCGGACGAGCGTCCACTTGGGTAGCGTCAGCCGCGATGCGATGATGCGAATCACCGCGGTACGCGCACCCGGGGAGAGACGATGTCCGACAACCTGATCACCGTCAGCCGCCGCACCGTTCTGGGCGGGGCCGCCGCACTCGGCGGGGTCGCCGCGCTGCAGTCGCTCCTGCCGGCCGTCGCCTCGGGCCAGTCCACGGCCATGTACGTCGGCCGCGGCATCGGGGACATGACCGGAGAGCCGCTGGGCGCGGGCATGAACGGGTACGCGGACACCGAGCAGCAGTCCGTCGGGCTGCATCTGCGGCAGCGGGCCCGCGCCTTCATCTTTGCCGACTCGCCGTCGTCACCCCGGTTCCTCCACGTCACCGCCGAGATCGGCCTCGTCTTCCAGTCGATCCAGCAGGAGGTGTTGCGCCGACTGGCCGCCGAGTTCGGCGACACCTACCACGAGGGCAACGTGGTCATCACCGCCACGCACACCCACGTGGCACCCGGCGGAACATCCGGCCATCCGATGGTCGACCTGTCGATGCTGGGCTTCCGGCCGGTGACGTTCGAGGCCAACGTGGCGGGGATCGTCGACGCCGCCCGGATGGCCCACCACGATCTCGCGCCCTCGGGAGTCGGTGTCACCACCGGCACACTGCACGACGCCGGCGTCCAGCGTTCCCGCGGGTCCTTCGACCGCGATACCCCCGAGGAGCGGGCGCAGTTCCCGGCGGGGATCGACCCGCGGTCGCAGTCGTTGCAGATCACCCGCGACGGCCGACTCGTGGGCGTGCTCAACTGGTTCGGCGTCCACGCCACCTCGATGACCTCCCACAACACGATCGCGTCCTCGGACAACAAGGGTTTCGCCGCATGGCACTGGGAGCGGGAGGTGGCCGGGCAGGACTACCTCGACGGCCGCACGCCGGAGCTGGTCACCGCGTTCGCCCAGACCAACCCGGGCGACGTGAGCCCCAACCTCGACCTGGCCCCCGGCCGGGGACCGACGCCCGACGAGTGGCTCAACACCAGGATCATCGGCGAGCGACAGTTCGCGGCCGCGCGGGACCAGGTGGGCACAGGGGTCCGGCCGCTCGGCAGCGGGATCGACGTCCGGCACCGCTGGGTGGACATGTCGGCCGTCGAGGTGCGGCCCGAGTTCACCGGCGACGGACGCACCCACCGGACGGCGGTGGCGGCCCTCGGCGCGTCGTTCGCGTCGGGCAGCCAGGAGGACGGCGGCGGTGGGGACGAGCTACCGTTCGCCGAGGGTGACCGCGGCGGCAACCCCGTCATCGCGGCGATCACCGACGTGGTGATCCCCGCCTGGCTCCGCGAGGCGCACGGCGCCAAGGACGTCCTGCTCCCGGTGGGCCTGGTCCCCCACGCGATCCAGCGCGTGTACCCGTTCCACCTGGTCCGACTGGGAACGCACCACCTGTTCACCCTGGGGTTCGAACCGACCGTCGTGGCGGGCCTGCGCCTGCGCCGGACCCTGGCGGCGGAACTGGGGGTGCGCGAGGACCACGTCACCGTCCAGGGGTACTCCAACGCCTACGGGCACTACGTCACCACGCCCGAGGAGTACTCGGCGCAGAACTACGAGGGCGGCGCGACGGCGTTCGGCCCGTGGACCCTGCCGGCGATCCAACAGGTCGCCGCCGACCTCGCCCGCTCGATGCGGGCCGGGACTCCGCTGGACCCCGGCACCTCCGAGCGGGACCTCACCGGGCAGATCCCCGTCTCCCCGCTGGGCAACCCACTCGTCGACACACCGGCTCCGCTGCGGAACTTCGGCGACGTCCTGGACCCGCCGCTGGCGGAGTACCGCGTCGGGCAGCGGGTCGTCGTGCGGTTCTGTGGCACCCACCCCAACTCCGACCTGCGCCGGGGAGACACCTACCTCGCGATCGAGCGGCGGGAGGGCGACCGGTGGGTGCGGGTGCACGACGACGGCGACTGGTCCACGATGATCGTCTTCGAGGGCCTGCTGACCGTCACCGGCGCCCTCATCACCTGGGACATCCCGCCGGGCACCCCGGCCGGCGCATACCGCGTGGTCTACACGGCGTCGGGCCGCGGGATCGACGGGCGCCTGTTCCCCGTAAGGGGGGAGAGCCCGGCCTTCGACGTGCGCTGACAGCGGGTCTGGGACACTGGGGACGTTAATGCTTGCACTTCCTAGTGCTCGCGTCGTCTACAGAAAGGACATCGCCCGTGGACATCAAGGGTGCTTCCGTCATCGTCACCGGCGCCGCCTCCGGCCTGGGCAACGCCACCGCGCGCTCATTCGCCGAGAAGGGCGCGGTCGTGTTCGGCCTCGACCTCCAGCAGTCCATCGACAAGGCGGTCGAGCAGGGCATCGATGAGGGCATCACCCTCATCGCCGCCGACGTCACCAGCGAGGACGACGTCAAGGCCGCCATCGCCAAGGCCACCGAGGCCGCGCCGCTGCGCGTGGTGGTCAACTGCGCCGGCATCGCCCCGGCCGCACGCATCGTCTCCAAGAAGGGCGTGCACGCGCTCGACCTGTTCCAGACCTGCATCTCGGTGAACCTCGTGGGCACGTTCAACGTGCTGCGCCTGGCCGCCGAGGCCATGTCCACCCAGGACACCGTGGACGAGGACGGCCAGCGCGGCGTCATCATCAACACCGCGTCCGTCGCCGCCTACGAGGGCCAGGTCGGCCAGATCGCCTACGCCGCCTCGAAGGGTGGCGTGTACTCGATGGGCATCTGCGCCGCGCGCGACCTCGCGCAGTTCGGTATCCGCGTCAACACCATCGCCCCGGGCACCATCGAGACCCCGATGCTGAAGGGTCTGACCGAGGAGTTCCAGAAGTCTCTCGAGGCCGCGATCCCGTTCCCGTCGCGCCTCGGCCGCCCGTCCGACTACGCGCAGCTGGCGAACGCGATCGTCGAGCAGGACTACCTCAACGGCGAGAGCTTCCGCATGGACGGCGCCCTGCGCATGGCGCCGCGCTAGCAGCCCCACCGGGCCCGGACCCAGCGTCCGGCGCCTGTGCCGGTACGACCGAGGCCCGCCCCCTGCGAAGGGGGCGGGCCTCGGTGCTTCGCGCGGGTCAGGCGGTGCCAACAGGGTCAGCCGCGACCGTTGTCGAGCGCGGGGCCGGGGGCC